>ONDV01000052.1 GCA_900316665.1 uncultured Lachnospiraceae bacterium | reverse complement strand
AGCCGCTAAAAAGCGCGTGCGAGCAAACAGAAAAACACAACCTGTGAGCCACCACTGTGACATCTCTTGGCAAAAAGCGAATGAATCCTTGCAACGAAGGTGATCTATGTAACATCACTTCGTGATGTTACATTAAATGTGTGAAGTTTTAGTTACTAATGATTACAGGATCGGTCGCCGCGGCTTCTTTTTGTACCGGACTTCCGACTCTTAGTCATCACACGATAACCACCTGTATTTATAATGGAGACAAACCATGTCAGAAAAAATTGATTTCAGCAAACCATGCCATGTACATTTTATAGGGATCGGCGGGATATCGATGAGCGGTCTGGCCGAGATCCTGATAGACAGACATTTCACTGTATCCGGTTCAGATCGGGCGCCCTCTGGTCTCACGGAACATCTGGAAAAAATGGGCGCTAAAATTTCCTTCCCCCAGAACGCAGGAAATGTTACTGATGATATCGATATGTTTGTATACACATCAGCAATCCATCCCGACAACCCTGAATTTGCCGCGGCGCTTGCTACAGGCAAACCGGTTTTGAAGCGCGCAGAACTTCTGGGACAGATCATGGAGCACTACAAAAATTCCGTCGCCGTCGCCGGCACCCACGGCAAGACCACTACCACTTCAATGATAAGTCAGGTATTGCTTGAATACGATCCCGATCCCACGATATTGGTAGGAGCCATTTTCCCCGCCATCCATTCCAATGTGAGATCCGGCAGCTCTGAAAATTTCGTAGCTGAAGCATGTGAATATACTGACAGCTTCCTCAATTTTTATCCCGAATATGCAGTTATTTTAAATGTAGAAGCCGAGCATCTGGATTATTTCAAGACACTCGACAATGAGATATCATCTTTCCATAAATTTGCCCGTAATATCAAAAAAGGCGGTCTTCTTGTAATAAACGGAAAGACCAATGGTCTTGAAAAAATCATATCCGGAATAGATGCTGATGTCTTGACATACGGATTCGATGATTCATTCGACTGTCATCCTCTGGATATTGAATATAAAAACGGATATCCTTCTTTCATACCGGTAATAGGGGGTCAGGCTTTAGACCGCATACAGTTAAACGTACCCGGAGAGCATAATGTAGGAAATGCGCTTGCGTCAATAGCGGTTCTCCTTAGAATGGGGCTTCCCTTCGATGTAATAAAGAGGGGTCTCGAAAAATATGCCGGTGCTGACAGACGCTTTCAATATAAAGGAACACTTCCAAATGGAGCCGTAATTATCGATGATTACGCTCACCACCCTACGGAAATAAGAGCCAGTCTGAACGCTGCTCTTCACTACCCTCACAAGAGGCTGATCGTCGCTTTTCAGCCGCACACATATACGAGGCTGAAGTCATTTCTCAACGACTTCGCCGATGCCCTGTCGCTTGCAGACTATGTTGTCCTTGCTGACGTATTCGCAGCACGGGAAAAAGATGTATATGGAGTCAATTCATCTAATCTTTTCGAACTTCTGAAGAAAAACGGCATGCCTTGCAGCTACTTTCACACTTTCGAAGAAATTGAAGACTTCCTTGAAAAAAATTCAACTGACGGAGATCTGTTGATAACTATGGGCGCCGGTAATATCGTAGAAGTAGGCGAAAAGCTGCTGTCCAAAGCAAAATGACGCACTTATCCACATAAATCCCGTGTATTTTATTAACATCATCATGTGGATAAAACATAGTCATACCATCTGATTTCCATCGGTTTATCCACATCTGCACCGGACAATATTGTTTTTCATATGTGGATTTGCTAAAACCTTTATGCCTTTTCAGGTGACAGGGCTTATGATATAATCCCTCTTGCATTTTAGGGAGGTAGTTACTATTATGCCAGATACAATTACACTATACACGTCAGGTAATAAACAGGTAACGTGTGTGTCAAATTCATTCATAGATAATTTCATGGCTGACGCCGACGGCGAATATGTAAAGATATATATATATCTTCTGCGTATTCTCGGTGAAGGTCAGACAACATTTTCGATTGTAAAAATGGCGGATATTCTGGGTCATACCGAGAGGGATATTAGAAAAGCCCTGTCTTACTGGGAATCTCAGAATCTTCTGAAGGTGGAATATGACAGTGACAGAAATCCCACCGGCATCTGCCTTCTGGATCCTGACAGCAGCGATATACCACTGACTGTAAATCTGACTAAATGCGAACAGGCTCCATCTGTAAAGGATGATTTATCATCCGAATCCAATATAGCTGAATTATCAGCCTCGGAGATAGAGGAACTTTCAGGCCGATCCGAATCTCAGGAGCTTCTTTATGTAACCGAAAAGCTTCTGGGCCGTCCTCTGAACAGAACTGAGATCGATACTATCCTCTCCTGGCTCTGGCTTCTGTCTCTGCCTGTCGATGTGCTTGAATGCATGGTCGAGCAGTGCGTAAATGCCGGTCACACCAGCATCAGATATATGAATACCGTAGCATTATCCTGGAAAGAGAAAGGTATAAAGACCGAAGAAGAAGCGAGATGTAAAAACTCGATACATTCAAGAGCTTACTATACTGTACTCAAAGCCTTCGGAATCAATAACCGCGGACTGAATGAGACCGAGGAATCTTTCCTTGACAGATGGATAAATGAATATGCTTTCTCTGATGATATATTAAGATATGCATGTGAGAAAGCTCTTGCCGCTACCGGAAAGGCTTCATTTACTTACGCAGAGAAATGCTTAAGCGACTGGTACAAGAAGGGTGTGAAGTCAATAAAAGACATACAGCCTCTTGAAAAAGATTTAAGATATCAGAAAATCTCATCCGGCAGCTCACCTTTGATCGATCACGGTTTTCAGGAACACACATATACGCCTGAGGAGCTTGCTGACATAGAGTCTCATCTTATGAATTTCACCGGCAGTGATACAGATTATTAAAGACAAGGATACGGTTATGTCTCTTACAGATTCTCAATACAACGAGATAATGCGCGAATATGACAGCCGCCGGTCCTATGACATGAGGGTGGCTTCTGACCGATTACGCGAAGTTGAAGACCGGATTCCCAGAATCCGCGATATCAGACGGGAAGTCTGCGAGCTGACCGGGAAAGTCATGCGCGATACTCTTCTTAATGGTTCTGATTCCTCAGATGCGCTTTCTGAAATGTCATCCCGTCTCCATGAGCTTTCTCTTGAGAAAGAGCGTCTCATAAAAGAGGCCGGATTCCCCGACGGATATCTTGATCCTCCCTATATATGCCCTGACTGTAAAGATACCGGATATGTCGATGGAAAAAAATGTCACTGTCTCCGCCAGAAAGAATTTGACATCGCCTATTCTCAGAGTCATCTGAAATCATATCTGGCTGATCAGTCATTTGATGATTTTTCTCTATCATATTATGATGATAAAAATGCATCCACCGGGAAGACGCCCCGGCAATATGCATCATTAGCGCTAAAGGGATGCAGGACATTTGCGGAAAATTTTCACGGAAAAGGCTCCGGCAATCTTCTGCTTCACGGTCCGACCGGCACCGGAAAGACCATGCTTTCAAACTGTGTCGCACGGCAAGTCCTCCGAGCGGGATATTCTGTGATATATTTCACTGCCTACAGTTTTTTCGAGCTGATGTCTGATAAGACCTTTGGCAGAGAATCCGGTAAGAATGACATGGATTACGACAATTTAATGCATGCAGATCTGGTTATTCTGGATGATTTGGGTTCCGAGGCGACAAACAGGATGACAGTCACTCATCTTTTCAATTTTCTTAATGAACGCATCATCAGCGCGTCTCCCGTCCTGATTACCACAAATCTAACCATGGACGAGCTTATGAAAAGATATTCCGACAGGATCTTTTCACGCATCATTGGTAGTTATTCAGTATATACTCTTTTAGGAAGCGATATACGTATTCTTAAAAGATATAAATAATAACCATTTTAGATTCAGGAAGGAAAAACACATGCATAATGACAATCTGCTTTCGAACACACATCCTGTAGCTCCTCTCGGACTCGTGCCGATGAAAAGCTGCGAGGGGCTCGGCAATGAGGCAAACGATTTTCTGCTCTCCTGGCGAAGCGAACGCCCGCTTGACCGGGAAGCTGATACCGTAAACGGCTCCTTCAAGGATAATTCTCTTATTATCAAGGCAGATACTCCCAGATTCGGATCGGGCGAAGGCAAGGGCATGTTCCTCCAGTCAGTCCGCGGTCTGGATCTCTTTATCATGAGCGATGTCACAAATTACAGCATGACTTATAAGCTCTGCGGCATCCAGAATCATTATTCTCCCGACGATCATTTCCAGGACATAAAAAGAATCATAGCCGCAGCAGCAGGCAAGGCTCACAGGATAAACGTCATTATGCCTTTCTTGTATGAAAGCAGACAGCACAGAAGATCCGGACGTGAATCACTCGACTGTGCCAACGCGCTTCAGGAACTCGTCTCCATGGGTGTTGACAATATAATCACATTTGACGCTCATGACCCCCGTGTACAGAATGCCATTCCCCTGCATGGATTTGAGACGGTGCCGGCCTCTTATCAATTCATAAAGAACATACTCAGGAACGTAGATGATCTGCAGATAGACAATGATCATCTGATGATCGTATCCCCTGATGAAGGAGCTACCCAGAGAGCAGTATATATAGCTTCCGTTCTCGGAGTTGACATGGGTATGTTTTATAAGAGAAGAGATTATTCAAGGATCGTTGACGGCAGAAATCCTATTGTCGCTCACGAATTCCTCGGCTCCTCAGTAGAAGGCAAGGATGTATTTGTCGTGGACGATATGATTTCTTCCGGAGAATCCATGATCGATGTCGCTACAGAGCTGAAGAAGCGGAAAGCCAGAAGGATATTCGTAATCGCCACATTCGGTCTCTTCACAAACGGTATGGCTGCATTTGACAAAGCCGTATCTGACGGAATCATCTATCGTGTGGTCACGACAAATCTGACTTACCAGAAAAAAGAGCTGCTGGATCGTGACTATTACATATCATGCGACATGGCAAAATACATCGCTCTCATTATTGATACACTTAATCACGATGCGTCGATGTCAGATCTTTTGAATCCTTATGACCGTATTAATAAGGTAGTCTCTAAATACAGAAAGTCTCACTGAAAATAAAAATAGAAAAATAGCGCTGTAAAGAAGAGCTGTCCGTAAAGTAAGAAGGGCGTGTGCAAAATATTCGTTTTGCACAAGCCCTTCTTTTATCTTACATCATTTCAGATATGATATATAGACATTTCCTGCCTGCTTGAACTGATCTATAGCCTGCTGCTTTGGAACAGAATTGAAAGATCCCTTCAGCGGGTCAAGAAGATATACATTTGATCCGTCGTATCCGATAATAAGGACTGCGCCATTACCTGTCTCAGCATAAACCGGACTTCCTGCTGATACATAATAAAGCGCTTCTTCCATAGTTATTCCTGTCAGATCCAGAACATGATATCCGCTCAAAGCAGAAGTCACTGCTCCGAGAGGAGTCTGTCCGTTCAGCGAATCGGAGCTTATGTTCTTGCCGGCACGCGTGATCATGGAATTTACGGCGGCACTCCTGCTGTCCGTGCCCTTTGGCGGAGTGTATGTCATCTTCATTGCATTGACATAGGCTTTTCTTCCGCGTCTCCATATACAGGTCTGCTTGTTGTCAACAACGATTCCCATCTGCTCATCGGCATTAGTTATAGCCTCCTTTACATCAGAGCCGGAGAATGTCACATTGGCGCCTACATATACATAATATTTAGTCTCCGTATCCATCGTATGCAGCTCTATGGTGTTTTTGCTGCTGATATCGGCAAGTTTCGTAGAAGCCTTTCTTACAGACGGCACATTCTTTGAAGCGTCATTCATCTTAAAGGCTCTAACGGTTCCAAGCCCGCTATCCTGTTCACTTACAAGCTTGACGGCAATATCCTTCTCGCCTGTGCTGTCCATGATACTGTCATCATCTGTGTCAGTGAATACACCGTCGGATCCCCTCACCGTCCTCTTCAGATATACAGTCTGGTCATCCTTCGACACTCCTTTAATATAGAAGCCGTCTTTCTGATATTCCTTTATTACTTTCTCATGCCCTCCCGAGACTGATGATATTCTGAGAAGATACATAGGATATACAGTGCTTCCCGCCGCATCCGTACCTATATCACTTTCATGCATCACTCCGTAGATCAGATCTTCTCCTATAAATTCCAGAGGAGCCAGAGAATCTCCCTTGGGCGCTTTGATGTAATATTTACTGCCTGTCTCCAGATCAAGAATCTCTATCTTGCCTGTCGGTCTGTCTTTATTGATGCTTACAAAATAACGGCTGCTGCCGGAGACGGCATACTGGCTGCTCTTGAGACCGGTCTTCAGCTCTTTTGTTTTTAAAGTATCAAGATCTATGGAAAGAAGAGTGCCATCCACTATTATGTAGAATTCATTGTCCTTAGATCTGTATTCAAGATCGCTGAAACCAGCCTTCAGGATCTGATAGGATTTCTTTGAAGAAATAAATACCTTCTCTGTTGCCTGGTGTCTTCCGCTGTCAAAATGGAAGAGGTCGATTCCGCTTCGTCCCTCATGGGCTCCGGCGTTCATATAACCTATTACCACAAAATCAAGAGAACCTGACTCGTCTATGTTCAGCGGTATTATGTCATGCATCCCATACCTCACCCTGCTGTCGGATATATCGCTTCCGAATGAGAAAACAGTCATTACTTCGCCTGTGTTCTGATTATATTCATAGAGTCTCCCGTCAGCTGTGAAAGCCACTATGGTTCCTGTCTCGTTTGAAATATATCTGTTGTCACGGCTCTGAATTCCGATCCCAAGCTTATTACCGCTTGAAAGCTCAGCGTCTCCCGGAGAAAAAATACTTCTCATGCTTCTCTCATAATCAAGAAGCGACATAGAGCCTGAATATTTGACTTTGAAATATTCGCTTACATTATAATACTTCCTTACTCCTTTTCCGGAATTATCCTGTTCCATCACATAAGACAGCTGTACTCCTGTATAATCATCGGTTATTTCCTTGATCTCACGGGTCATGCTGCCTACGACCTTTCCGCTGAAACCGCCCCAGGCTATCTTGGAATCAGTAGAATGGATCGTCACATCATTAAGTTCATTCGGATCCTCATCCGTACCATCAGGTTCAATGTAAGGCTTTATTCCCTCAAGATCCTTTCCAAGCGCCATGTCATGGAATTTCAAAGCAAAATCCATATATTCCTTCAGATGAGTGTCATCAGGTATCTCGATTCTCGTATAATATCTGACTGTCCTGCCGTCAACTTTCAGTTTCAGAACAAAAAGATATTCCTCTCCCTTTTCAATCAGATTAGCCATCTTCATTTTGAATCTGATCTTTCCACCGGACTCTGAAAAAGCAGACACCTTTTCTTCCGAAATCTTTCTCTCTGTATCCAGAGACAGCACCTCGTAACCTATTGTGCTCACTTTATTGCCGTACGTTCTTACAACCGCCGTCAATTCTCTTTTATCGCTTAAGGGCACTACAGCATCCCTCATATAGAGAGAATCCATATCGTCTGTATATCCATGAAGTTCTGAAAGATCAGTATCAAGTGATTTAAATGATACTGTAGGAAGCGTCGGAGACGGCATGGAAGTGACAGTAACCTTCTCGCGCCGATTTATAATAAAAAAAGAAACCGTAATTGAAACCAAAAACAGAATAATCAGGTACAGAAGTCTTCTTTTTGTACTCTTTTTTAGACCTTTCTCTCTGAATGATAATTCCAATTCCATCTGTCCTCGATTCTTGAATTGTCTGACTCTTGATGTTATAATTTCGGTCGATTTATTATAGCTGATTATTATTTGTTTTTCTACAAGAGGTAGTGCTTTGAAAAAATTTGTAAGTAAACTGGCTTCCATATTCAAGCCGCGATTCATAGGATCCGAAAAACTCCGTGCATTTTCCGACCGTTTTGAGCGTTTTGCCATTCCCGGTCAGTATATCCTTGCGCTTGTGCTCGTATTTATTCTCGAATGGATGTCCAGACATTCATTCGTATCAGCCTGCGGATTCGTAAGATACCACTTTATACCTTATTTGTATAACGCATTCATTATCTTCGTTTTCTATTCGATTGCCTTTCTGGTTCCATTCCGGCTGGCATGGCGGGCTTTTGTAAGTTTTATTTTCTTCCTTCTGGGTCTGACAAACTCGATTATCCTTGCTAACCGTGTTTCCCCGTTCGGACTTACAGATATTGATATGATCGGCGACCTGCTCACCATGAAGAATTCCAAATACATGTCCACCGGACAGATTCTCTTCATGATTATTATTGTGCTTATTGTCTTTCTCGGAATCATCAGGCTCTTCATTCACGGACCGAGATATAAAAGCAAAAGAAAATTCTTCATTCGCCTTATCGCCACAGCTGCTGTGATTGCGGTTTTCTGGCCTGCTACCCTGTTCCTGCAGCGGACAGGTTTGATGGCATCATATTTTGGAAACCTCGCCCAGGGTTATCTTGATTACGGCTACCTGTACGGATTCGAGACTTCCATCGTCGGTCGCGGCATCAAAAAACCCATAGGCTACAGCAAGGCAAAGATCAAATCCATCATTGCATCCGATGACAACGGCAAGACGACTATGACCGAGAAAACAGGTCCGAATATCATTATTGTGCTCCTTGAATCATATTTTGATCCGAGTGAGTGTAAATACATAGAGACATCAGAGGATCCTATTCCCTACTTCCATGAGCTTGAAGAGAATTATTCCTCCGGTCATCTGAAGGTTCCTGTCGTAGGCGCAGGCACCTGCAATACAGAATTCGAAGTGCTTACCGGAATGTCCTGCTCTTTCTTCGGTCCCGGAGAATATCCTCAGAAGACAGTACTTAAGAAGAACGACTGTGAAAGCATAGCTGACATTCTTGACAATATGAACTACGGTACACATGTGGTTCATAACAACGGCGGCAATTTTTACAGCAGGAAAAACGCCTTCTCGCAGATGGGATTTGATACATTTACATGTAAGGAAACTCTGGATATCACGGATTATACTCCGCTTAAGTCCTGGCCTACAGACGATATCCTTATCGATGCTACGAAGGACGCCATGGACTCTACTAAGACCAAAGACTTAGTATACACGATAACGGTCGGCACTCACGGAGCCTATCCCGGATACAAGGTGCTCGATGATCCGGCCATCAAGGTAAAGGCAAAAGGCCAGACCGAAGAAAAACAGTATATGTGGGAATACTATATCAATCAGCTTCATACAATGGATCAGTGGATCCATGATTATATAGATATGCTGAATTCCAGAAATGAAGATACTCTGGTCATAATGTTCGGCGACCACCTTCCCACGATGGGCCTTACAAATCAGGATGTGACAACCGGCGATATCTTCAAGACCAAATACATCACCTGGAACAATTTCGGCATGAAGAAGCAGGATCAGGATCTCGCGTCTTACCAGCTGGTATCCGAATATCTCGGCCGTCTGGGCGTCCATGACGGCACTATAGTAAATTATAATCAGAAAAAAATCTCCGAAGGAGTAAAATATGGCACCAATGCCTATATGGACAATCTCCATCAGCTCCAGTACGACCTTCTTTACGGTAAGAGATACGCATATAACGGCAAGGATAAATATCCGGCATCTGACATAGTAATGGGAATTAAAGATGTCACAATAAACCGTATGTATCTCTTCAACGGACAGCTTCATATATATGGAGACAACTTCTCCAAGTGGTCAAAAGTCTATGTAAACGGCAAGAAGCAGGATACAGGATATAAGAGCGGGCAATGCCTGACCATAGATGCATCGGAGCTGAAGGACGGAGACAAGATCGTTGTAAACCAGCTCGGTTCAAACGATACTATATTCCGGACATCGAATTCCATGACCTTTCATGATCCGGAACTTACAAAAAACAATAAGGACGCCAAGGATCCCACTCAGGAAGGATACGAGCCGGCAGGATACTGAATAGGTAGCCTCTCATCAAAACTTGATAAAAGAATAAGGAAGAGCTGAATATTTCAGCTCTTCCTTATTTACTAAAACTTCCCACATGAATAATGAGAATCTTCGTTGCAAGGATTCATTCGCTTTTTGCCAAGAGATGTCACAGTGGTGGCTCACAAGTTGTGTTTTTCTGTTTGCTCGCACGCGC
>ONDV01000051.1 GCA_900316665.1 uncultured Lachnospiraceae bacterium | reverse complement strand
AGCGTTCATCCTGAGCCAGGATCGAACTCTCATGTTCTTATTCATCCCAGGCTTTTGGTTGAAGCTTGCTTCATCCTTATCCTGTTCATTTACTGTTTTAAGGCTTGTTCGTCTTAATTAATTCAAATGAATCTTTCAAGGTTGTTTCACTGTTCAGTTATCAAGGTTCTGTAATGTTTGCATTAAGTTGTGTCCGAATTGTTTATCTCGTTCCCTCAACGCAAGTGATACTATAAACCCATTAAAACATAATGTCAACACTAAATTTCGTTTTTTTCTTAAATTGCACGATTAGATAAATTGTATCCATTTGTCTGATTTCTTTGTGCTATTCGAAAAATACTACTAAACCCTGTTTTTTTAACCCGCTTCCCTTATTTTTTCCACAGCCTCTCTTATAGTTCTTACTCCGATTATTTCTATTCCTTCCGTATGCCTCAAACTGCGAAGACATCCTTCAGGACAGATGCATTTTTGAAATCCCATCTTCGCCGCCTCTCCTATTCTCTGACCAGCCGAACGCACGGTTCTCACTTCCCCGCTGAGACCCACTTCGCCAAAACACATCAGCTTCTCCGGAAGTGCCTTGTCATAAAAAGATGACACTGTAGACAGAACCACTCCAAGGTCTATGGCAGGTTCGCTCAATCTCATTCCTCCTGCGATATTCAGGTAAGCGTCATATTCCGACATCCTCAGTCCCAGTCTTTTCTCTATCACAGCCATTATCAAGTTCATTCTGTTCATATCAAATCCCGCGGCAGTCCTTCTAGGCATGCCAAAGCTTGTTCTCGTTACAAGTGACTGCACTTCGACCAGTATCGGTCTTGTGCCTTCAAGGGCACAGGAGACGATGGAGCCGGATGACCCCTCGGGCTTCCCGTCAAGCATGAACTCCGATGGATTCTTTACCTCTGAAAGTCCGTTCTCCATCATCTCAAATACGCCGATCTCATCTGTAGATCCGAACCTGTTCTTCACTCCCCTGAGGATCCTGTAAGATGAATGTCTGTCTCCTTCAAGATAAAGGACGGTATCAACCATGTGTTCGAGAACTCTGGGACCTGCAACCATACCTTCCTTTGTCACGTGACCTATTACAAATACAGTGACGCCCAGACCCTTTGCTATCCTCATAAGTATAGCCGTAGCTTCTCTGACCTGAGTCTGGGAGCCGGGTGCGGAGCTGATGGAGTCCTTATACATGGTCTGAATTGAGTCAATAACGACTATGTCAGGTTTTTCATTACTGATACATTTTTCTATCAGATCAAGATCAGTCTCACAAAGAAGTGAGAGATTGTCATTGAATTTCCCCATCCTGTCGGCTCTCATCCTGATCTGGTGGAGAGACTCTTCGCCTGAGATATAGAGGAGTCTCAGGCCGTCATTACAGAGATTTCTGCAGGTCTGCAGCATAAGCGTCGATTTGCCGATACCTGGATCTCCTCCGATAAGTATGAGCGAGCCTCTCACAATTCCGCCGCCCATCACCCGATCCATCTCTTCCATATGAGTGGATATACGTTTTTCGTCAGACGATCTGATCTCCGAAAGGTGAGAGGGCTTGAGTTCTTTTATTACCTTGCCTGAGCTTGTCCCGGCTTCCTCAAATTCCTTCAATGTATTCCATTCTCCGCAGGAGGGGCATTTCCCGAGCCAGGTCGCGGATTCGTAGCCGCATTCACTGCAGACATATATTTTCTGGTTTTTCTTTGCCAAATCTTTCTCCCTTATAAACGAAAAGGCAGCTTCCTTATAGACGGAGGCTGCCTTTAAATTAAAATACTTGTATTATTTATTTTCTTTTGATAGACACCGGTATCGACTTGGAGCTGTCAAGCTCGACCGACAGAGAGAGTTTCCCTCCCAGATTTGTCTTCATGGTTCCGGCGTCCTTGCCGTCAACCAAAATATCATATTCAGTCTCGGGCTCCAATTCGAATGTAATCTGTGCGTCTTCCGGTCCCTCGACCTTGAAAGAAACAGCATCATCAGCTACGTTTAAATGCTCTACTGCAGTTCCCGGAACAGATTCATAGACGAACATCTCGTTTTTCTCAAGCTTTGTGATATCTTTATAAGTCTTTACCTTATAGAGATCTCCATCATGCTTGAAATCGGACAGCTTCTTCTTCTCCGGAAGCGTATAATCCCCAAAGCTGATTGTTCCGTCTTTTTCCTCTCGGATCAGTTCCTTGATGACACCCATAACGGTCTCCTCTCATATATAAAAATCTTATCCGGCAAATCTGCCGGAGCCAATAATAATGCCAGGATTTACTTATGATTATAATACAAATGAAATGAGTGTCAAAAGAACCTTTTGCCACTCATTTGTTTTTACGTGCGGTTTCCTTGCTTCGAAGTCTTAAATACGAGATCATTACCCTTGACGGACACAGTTACACGCTGACCTCTCCCGTATCTCTCATTCAGAAGATCATCGGAAAGCCTGTCCATGATACGGGTCTGGATCTCCCTTCGAAGCGGTCTGGCTCCGTATTTCGGATCGAATGATTTATCCACCAGAAATTTCATTGCGGCCGGCATCACATGCAGGCTGATCCCGAACTGTTCTCGCGCTCTTTCTACAAGTGGCTCTATCTGAAGCTTCACTATCTGTCCCAGATCTTCTTTATTCAGCTGACGGAATACGATGGTCTCGTCGATCCTGTTTAAAAATTCAGGACGGAAAATTCTTTTCACCTCTTCCATCACACCCGACTTCATCTGCTCGTAATTCTGCTTTTCCGAGTCTCCGGAACCGAATCCCAGATGCGACGGAGATACAATAGCCTGGGCTCCTGCATTCGATGTCATAATTATTATTGTATTCCTGAAATCGATCTTTCTGCCCTGCGAATCAGTGATATGACCATCATCGAGTACCTGGAGGAGAATATTAAATACGTCAGGATGAGCCTTCTCGATCTCATCGAAAAGTACCACCGAATAAGGATGTCTTCTAACCTTTTCAGAAAGCTGACCGCCCTCAGTATAACCGACATATCCGGGAGGCGACCCGATCATTTTCGATACACTGTACTTCTCCATATACTCGGACATATCGACTCTTATCATGGCATTCTCATCACCGAAGACAGCCTCAGCAAGAGCCTTTGATACTTCTGTCTTTCCTACGCCCGTGGGGCCCAGAAAGAGAAATGAGCCGATAGGCCTTCCCGGTTCCTTAAGACCGAGTCTTCCCCGTCTCACAGCCCTTGCCACTGCCTCAACGGCATCTTCCTGCCCGATTACACGTCTGTGGATAACCTTCTCAAGATTTTTAAGTCTGGATGCTTCAGACTGAGTAATCCTTGTGACGGGGATCCCGGTCCACTGAGCTACTGTAAGAGCCACATCATTTTCAGTCAGAACGAGATTGCGCCTGGACTCTCCTCTTTTAGCGCGTTTCTTCTCATTCTCTATGGACTTTTCCATAGATTTCTGCCTGTCTCTTATATCATGCGCCCTGTCCATATCACCATCGCTCAGAGCCTGAACCAGATCGTCCTCCAGCTCAGCTTCTTCACGCTCCAGCTTTGGCACAGCCGATCTCTTCACATTCCTCATGCGAAGTCTGGACGCAGACTCATCCATAAGGTCGATAGCCTTGTCGGGAAGAAATCTGTCTGTGATATATCTGTCGGAAAAATCTACGCAGGCCTTTATAGCCTCGTCGCTGATGGAGACGTTATGATGAGACTCGTAGAGAGGTCTGAGACCTGTCAGGATTTTTACCGAAGTCTCTCTGTCGGGAGCCTCGACCATCACTTTCTGGAATCTGCGTTCAAGGGCAGCGTCTTTCTCTATTCTCTTCCTGTATTCCGTGATCGTCGTAGCTCCTATCACCTGAAGCTCGCCCCTTGCCAGAACCGGCTTCAGGATATTCGATGCGTCAAGCGTGCCTTCGGCGCTTCCGGCGCCTATCAGGGTATGAATCTCATCAATAAAAATAATCACATCGCCACATGAAACTGTCTCATCTATGATTTTCTTGATGCGATCCTCAAATTCGCCCCTGAATTTGGTTCCTGCTACTATTCCTGACAAATCAAGAGACATAAGCCTTTTGTCAGAAAGATTCGCCGGCACATCTCCATCAGCTATCCTCTGAGCCAGACCTTCTGCAATCGCAGTCTTTCCTACTCCGGGCTCACCGATAAGACAGGGGTTGTTCTTAGTCCGCCTGGACAGGATCTGAATCACCCTGTCGATCTCAGTTTCTCTTCCTACGACAGGATCAAGCTTGTGGTCAGCGGCCAGTCCGGTAAGATCCCTTGAATATTTATCAAGTGACGGAGTCCCCTGCACTCTGCTGCCGGATACATCTCCAGGCACGTTGTGAAAAGTCCCTTCCTCTTCTCCGGTCAACTTTGCCAGCTCATGTATAATCATATCAATATCAACATTCATTGAATTTAAGAGCCTGGCTCCGGCACAGTCACGGTTAAAAAGAAGCGCCTCAAGGAGATGCTCCGTTCCTATCTCATCATCGCCGTATGCGCTTGCCGCTGAAGATGCCAATTGAAGGACGTCATGCATCTTTGGTGTAAAACCCGGTCGATCCATCAGTTCTACTCTGGAATCGCCCTTTATTAATTCCGAAATCAGCCTTATAATATCCGCTTTTGTGACATCAGCCTTTGCAAGTATCTGACAAGCGACCGAATCATTCACACTCAAAAGACCGGCCAGAAGATGCTCCGTTCCAATATAATTCTGTCCCGTCTGCTTTGCTATTTTTCTTGCGTATATAAGCGCCTGTTTTGCCTGTTTATTAAACTGCATTTATTCCTTTCTCTCAGAAATCATTAAGATCTATAAAGTCGTCGTCATCAGACCAGTTGTCAGAAGAAGATTTCTTGTTTGTATCGTCAATTTTTCCTGATTTTACTTCAGTCTCCTGCTGATCCGGCTTATTCTCATCAGTTACGGACTCCGAAGAAGCTGCCAGAGTCCCGTTCTCTTCAGCTTCCGGTTTCGAATCTTCTGTCACATCAGCCTCCGGAGTGATACGGGGTCTGTAATCAGGAAGCTTGGTGTCAGTATAAACCGGAGGCATATCATCAAGGAGCGCCCGATCTGCTTCTTCCCTTGCCTGCCTTTCGGCTTCTTCTCTAGCTTGTCTCTCTGCTTCTTCCTTCGCCTGTCTCTCAGCCTCTTCTCTTGCCTGTCTTTCGGCTTCTTCCCTTGCCTGTCTCTCGGCTTCTTCTCTTGCCTGTCTTTCGGCTTCTTCTCTTGCCTGTCTCTCAGCTTCTTCTCTTGCCTGTCTTTCGGCTTCTTCTCTTGCCTGTCTTTCGGCTTCTTCTTTCGCCTGTCTCTCGGCTTCTTCTCTTGCCTGTCTTTCGGCTTCTTCTCTTGCCTGTCTCTCGGCTTCTTCTTTCGCCTGTCTCTCGGCTTCTTCTCTTGCCTGTCTCTCAGCTTCTTCTCTTGCCTGTCTTTCAGCTTCGCGACGTTTCTCGGCTTCTACATACTCTTCATCATCATTTCCGGTATAATCCCAGAAATCATCTACTCTGTGTCTGAATCTCCGCTTCTTGGGTTTTCTTCCCTTTGTCGGCTCAGAAGCTGTTGGAGTCGTATCGACCGATTCAGAAGCTGCGGGAGTCGTATCGACCGGTTCAAAAGCTACGGGAGTCGTATCGACCGGTTCAGAAACTGCGGGAGTCGTATCGACCGGCTCAGAAGCTGCGGGAGTCGTATCGACCGGTTCGGAAGCTGCGAGAATCGTATCGACCGGTTCAGAAGCTGCAGAAGTCTCTGACAGAGCCTCATCAGCTGCCGGTTCAGCTGACTCTGTAACCGGCTCTTCTGATACCGCAGTGTCAACTACCTTTGCCGGCTCTTCTGATACCGCAGTGTCAACTGCCTTTATAGGTTCTTCGGAAACAAATGGTTCAGAAGTTACCGGTGACTGAGATTCCGAATCCGCCGGCTCAAATATATTAAGCTGCTGTTCAGCAGCATTTGCTTCTGACTCAACTGCCGCGGTCTCAGGTGCTGAATCTAGTGTTCCCATTGCCGTCCCGGCAGAGGAAGACTCAACTGCCGCAGTCTCAGGTGCTGAATCAGATGCATCAGACATATATTCATTGGCTCTCGCCTCTCTCTCAGCCTGAACTGATTCTACGGTAGGCAGTATCTCACCGTCCCCGTTATAAGAATTGGCGGAACCGCCTTCTTCATTCTCAAGAAGGCTTCTGTAGACGGAATTCTTGTATTCCTTATCATAATCGGCAGGCTCCTCATTAAGCGGGGCGTATCCATTATCATCTTTTTCTGCAGGTATGGTTTTCCTTCTCTTGTTTTTCTTCTTATTGCTCCGAGATTCTTTCGACTCGGATGAAGACTTCTTTTTTCCTGCTTTTACAGCGAGAATAACTATAAGAAGAATTACAATGACCGCAATAACTGCAATAATAAGAACCTTTTTATCAGATAATTTACTTAAAAATCCCTTGTCTTCTGCCTTCTCCTCATTCGGTTCAGTTTCTGATGCCTGCTCTTTTTCCGCTGCTTTCTGCTCTTCGGCTTTCTTCTCGGCAGCTTCCTTTTCTTCTTTTTCCTTTATTGTTTTTGCGAGAGCATCCATGTCCGCGGCTTCGATCTTCTGATCTGCCGCATTATAAGTAAACCAACCTGCAGTACCGTTTTTATCCGTACCATATACATAGTAGATGCTGGTATCATTTGAGCTGTCATCATCGATCTGATATGCATCAAACTGCCTGTCTCCGATAATCAGCTTTACAGATTTCATCGAATCAATTGGAACCGACTGGGGCGCAGCAACCTCGACATAATAATTATCGTCTCCGATTCTCTTCGCAGCTGCCTCGGCTGCCTGCTGAGCCGCTGCTGCTTCTTCCGCCTGCTTAGCTGCTGCCTCTTCAGCAGCTTTCTTAGCTGCCGCCTCTTCTTCAGCTTTTTTCTGAGCTGCAGCAGCTGCTGCCTGTTCCTGAGCCGCCTTTTCCTGCTGAATCTCCTCAGCGCTTTTTCCAATGCGAAGCGGAGCGCTCTGAGCCTGAGCTCCGTTTATATATACCCTTACCGGAGAAGTGCCTGCTGCATTGGTCTTCATATACAAATAGACATTGCTGCCAGTCAGCGTGACGCTTCCATTCCCGCCGGAATACGATGTCGAAGCTCCGGTGATCGTAAGGAGTCCCGGATCATACGCAACTGTAACTGTCTGGGTCGCTCCATTCAGATCCCAGACTCTGATATTTACAGTTGAACCTGCTGACGGATGCCTGTTTGAGAAATCGATTCTCACAGTGCCTTCAGCTTTTGTCCTTATTGGAACAAAGGCAACTGATAAAATCATGATCAGTGTAAGAAAAGATACCGTTATCCTGCGTAGTTTTTGCATGATGTCTCCAATCTTCTGAAAAAATCCTATTTACATGAATTATAGAAAACCTGTCAACATCAGTCAATATACACCCGCACGAAACAGACCACGGAATCAGACCACTTGTAATTGATTCGAAAAACTTTTAGAATATTCCACGTAAAATCGGAAAGAATTTTAGATTCGAGGATAGAAATGAACTGTATGATAGCTCAGTCCGGCGGTCCCACTGTCGCAATCAACTCAAGCCTGGCAGGCGCATTAACAGCCGCAGAAAAATCAAAAGCATTCGGCAAGGTATATGGCGCAATCAACGGCATCATCGGCGTATTGAATGACAATATCATGGATTTAAGCGAACGTTCCGCCTCTATATCTGATTTCACCAGTCGTCTCTCCCTCACACCGGGCATGTACCTCGGATCATGCAGATATAAGATTCCCGCGGGAGCTGACGGGGAAGCAGATTATAAAAGAATTTTTGAGATATTTAAAAAATATGACATTGGAGCTTTTTTCTATATAGGCGGAAATGATTCCATGGACACTGTTGACAAGCTGTCCAGATACGCCGACTCCATCAGCTCAGAAGTCCGCGTTATCGGTATCCCGAAGACGATCGACAACGATCTCGCCTGCACGGATCACACGCCGGGCTTCGGTTCGGCCGCGAAATACGTCGCCTGCACCGTGCGGGAAATCGCCTATGACGCTTATATCTACGCCGATCCCAGCGTAACCATAGCAGAGATCATGGGACGCGACGCCGGATGGCTGACGGCATCGTCAGCTCTTGCGAGGACCGCCGGAAGCCCGGCTCCGGATCTTATATATCTGCCGGAAGTAGCTTTCAGTCTGGATGACTGCATAAAGCGCACCCGCGAACTTCTCAAGAAAAAAAATTCCGTCATCATAGCCGTCTCTGAAGGCATCAGAGACAAAGACGGAAAATACATCAGCTCTTCCTCAGAGCGCCTGGACAGATTCGGACACGCTATGCTCTCAGGCGCCGGAAAAACTCTCGAAAATATCATGCGAGATGAGCTGAAGATAAAAGTCCGTTCTGTTGAGATAAACGTGCTCCAGCGCTGTGCCATGCACATGGCATCGCTCACGGATCTAAAGGAGGCCGGTCTCCTTGGAGAGACTGCGGTATCGCTAGCGCTTTCAGGCAAAACCGGACTTATGACCGTGATCAAGCGCGAGTCATCCGCTCCATATAAGGTCCAATACGCAGAAACTCCGGTCTCTTCCGTAGCAAACGCGGTAAGAAATGTCCCCCGCGATTTCATCAACGAAAGCGGCGATGACGTAACAGAAAAGATGATTGAATATCTGAAACCACTCATTCAGGGAGAGCCCGCCGTTCGCTATGCGGACGGACTGCCGGATTATCTGCCGGAAGAGCATCTGTTCTGATATATTTAAAAAACTTCCCACATTTAATGTAACATCACGAAGTGATGTTACAAATGCAAGCGCAAGCAAACGAAGTTTGCACTTTAAATGCGCTTGCATCAATTAACATGAATCCTTGCAACGAAGATTCTCACTATTAATGTGGGAAGTTTTAGTATATTTCCTCCGACTTATGGCTCCCGCCCTTCTTCCTCTTTTTGACACACTCAGTCAGGAGAAATTCGATCTGCCCATTGACAGATCGAAAATCATCCTCGGCCCAGGCCGCAATCTCATTATACAATTCTTCATTCAGTCTCAGAGGAATCTGTTTCTTCTTCATGGGTAAAACCCCTTAATACAAACTTCCGGAATTAACCACAGGCTGAGCATCATGATTTCCGCAGAGGACAACCAAAAGATTCGATACCATAGCTGCTTTTCTCTCCTCATCGAGATCGACCACACCATTTTCCTTCAGTCTGTCTAATGCCATTTCCACCATGCCGACTGCTCCGTCCACAATCATCTTTCTCGCGTCAATGACGGCAGATGCCTGCTGTCTCTGAAGCATGACTGCTGCGATCTCCGGCGCGTAAGCAAGGTATGTAATACGGGCTTCTTCCACTGTAATGCCTGCGTTTGAAACTTTTTCCTGAATCATCCGGCGAATCCGCTCTGCAACGATCGTCGTAGAACCCCTCAGACTTCCATCATCTGCATTACCGTCACCGGTTGTGTCTATATTCGGGGAAACATCATAAGGATAAATCTTTACAATGTCCCGAACTGCCGTGTCCACCTGCAAAGAGAGGTATTCCTTATAATTATCGACATTGAATACAGCTTTTGCTGTGTCCGTTACTTTCCAGATGACTGCGACACCGATCTCAACCGGATTCCCCAGGACATCATTGACCTTCTGCTTGGCATTACTCAGTGTCATAGACTTCAGAGAGAGCTTCCTGGAAACTGCTTCCGCCGATTTTGCAGATGGCATATTTGGAGCAAAAATCTTTGCTGCCTTATTTTCATCCACGTCCCCGCTCTGACCCAGTCTCGTTGCAGCAGCCGGATTCACCGCAACACAAAAAGGATTGACGAAGTAGAAGCCTTCATTTTTCAGGCTTCCGACATACTTACCAAAGAGGGTAAGAACAAGCGCTTCATTCGGCTTTATCACCTTAAGTCCAAGAAAAAAGATCCAACCGATGCAGCAATAGATACCGGAAACCACTTCAATGACCATAGATTTGGACATTAAGCCAGCGACCGACAGACCATAAAGCGCGATCACGACAAGCAGCACACCCATACCATTCTGTTTCTTATCCAAAACTTTCTCTTCCATAATGTCTCCTTCCCGGTAGTAACCGGATGAATCCAGCCGTAATTATCGTGAGCCTTGTCAAAGTCCACTTGAACCTTCAGAAAATCTTACGAAAAAGTGCCTCTCGAATAAATTTCAGTCAAAAATTGCCGACTCGCTTACCCTTGGCTGGATATATCTAAGTGATATCATATTAATATCACTATGATTGTCTTCTGTCAATAGGTTTTCGATAGAAAATAGTTTGGATATTTATATATGCCCCCCAAAGAATGCAAAAAGAACCGTAGAAGTGCCTCTTTTCAAGCATTTTCTGCGGTTCTTTTCTTATTTGTATGTTGGTGCCTGGCACATGCATCC
This sequence comes from uncultured Lachnospiraceae bacterium, assembly GCA_900316665.1. Lineage (GTDB taxonomy): Bacteria > Bacillota > Clostridia > Lachnospirales > Lachnospiraceae > Lachnocurva. The sequence goes on along the minus strand of ONDV01000051.1, from coordinate 246 downwards.
TTTGGCAAGAGGGAGGCCATCGTCTCAACATGCTCATCTGGAGTTCATCAAGACATTATCAAGGTCTCAACCCCATATGCACTAACTTGGTCGGTATCTTGGTCGCTTAACTTGGTCGGTCAGCGATCAAGTTGCTTTCTCCTGTACCTCTGATTTCGGCTGTTAGGCTTGTCGGGAATTGTCATTTCGATAACTCCTTGTGCTAATGCCGGATTCAGATAGTTCTTGCGAAACGTTGGTCTATGA
>ONDV01000036.1 GCA_900316665.1 uncultured Lachnospiraceae bacterium | reverse complement strand
TACGGAAGAAGAGCAGGTAATCGCAGAGGGCAGCACATATCTCGGGATTATCTCATGGACATTCATTCCGCTGGGAATCTGTAACATTCTGGGGACGGCGCTGCGATGCCGGGACAAATCAACCTGGCCGCTTTATATCGGCATTTTTTCTGCTTTGCTCAATACAGTTTTAAACTACTGCTTTATTTTTGGAAATTTTGGCGCGCCGCGTCTTGGAATAGCAGGCGCCGCTTATGCGAGTGTCATATCCCAGGCAGCAGGAGCACTGATTTCCATCCTGTGTTTCTACAGGTTATATGGTCGGATTCGTATTTCGTTAAGCCTTGGAAAGGCAGGATATTCGCAGTACTTTATGATGCTGCTGCCGATTGTTTTGAGTGAGTTTTTCTGGTCCGTGGGACAAAGTGTTTACACATATGTTTATGGACACATGGGAACCAATGAACTGGCAGGGATGTCATTGACGGGCGCTCAGGCAGCCGGGATTCTGATCGGCAAAAGGCTGGGCAGCAGGGAATATGATGCTGCTTATGAGGATTCCAAAAAGCTATGCGGTCTTGGAGTGGCCGGATCACTGGTTTTCACGTTGTTATTGATTTTGATCAGAAATCCGTATGTTCAGCTGTTCAATGTTTCAGGAGATGTTCGCAGAATCGGCGCGGATATTCTGGCAGCATTTGCGTTTCTGATGCCTGTGAAGGTACAGAATATGATACTGGGAGGCGGAATCATCCGAAGCGGCGGAAAAACAAAGTATGTCATGATGATTGACATGATGGGAACCTGGCTGATCGGGGTACCTCTGGCACTGCTTACAGGGTTGTATTTAAAGCTGCCGGTTATCTGGGTCTACTTTATTTTATCGCAGGAAGAACTGGTCCGTCTGATCATATCTGTTTTTATGTTCAGAAGCAGAAAATGGATGCATACGCTACAATAACTGGTGATGAATATGTTGGATGATTATGACGGAGGAAGGCAGTCAGCCAAATGAAGACGATATCAGAGATTTCGCTTGAAGAACTTCCGGGACTGGAAGAAAAGAAAGAAGGGTGATTTTGTGGGATTGTATATTGCAGATATTTTGTCTTTTATGGTACATTATCGTCTAAGGAAAGTACCCATGACAGGGTGGTAGCCTCCCGAGTTTATGATACCGGTTCACCGGAATACATAGGAAGGGAGGTGGCGCCGATGACAGCTTATGAGATCATTACGATTTTCATTGGGATATTGGCTTTGCTGATGTCCTTTGGTAGCTTGATTGTAGCGTTGCTTGCCTTTCTCGATAAGAGAAACAAGCGCAAATAAAAATGCCTATCCTGTCTGATCCACAGGATAGGCGGTGTCCGTAAGGACATTCATTAACCTAAACTCGGAGCATCCACCTTTGGAGTGGGTGCTTTCTGTTTAATTAGATATTATCATCTTATGTTTGATAATTCAAGAGGTTTTACTAATTTGGATAATTATTTACAGTAAGGCGGTCAGTGTCTTTTTTGACAACCATATTGTCATCAAGCAGGTGTTGCTTGATTTCCGAAAGTGAGAGGATTACATATTACTATGCACATCTTTTTCCTGACGTGCATAAGGAAATATCAGAGAGGTTGGATCAAGAAAGAAAGCCGTTAATAGAAAGCTGATGCAATGCGTTATGCGTGCTATTATAAAATTAATAGAAATGGAGGTGCAGGATGGATACAGCATATGCCATAAAAAAAGTTGAGAGAGAATATGGGGATGAATCGTAGGGAGTTTTGTGATTATTATTGCATTCCATACAGAACTGTATGTGACTGGGAGGCTGGCAAAAGACAAATGCCTGAGTATGTGCTTCGGCTTATGGAATACAAAGCAGAAATTGAGAAGTTGACATCGACACCGAATCAAGAGATTGGAGAATTAGGGAGGGCTTCAGTATGAGTATGAGAGAAAAAGAAGTACTTAATATGCAGTTGGTTATAATACCAATTTTGGCTGATGCCTGGAAGAAAACGTATTCAGAGTGATCAGATATTTTTAAGAAATATGACGTATTAAGCTATATTGATGTTTGTTATGAGAATTATAATTCAACAGGCAATCAGGGAATCATTGATGATCTTAAAGATTATATAGAAATGCAGGGGGGTAGAGTTAATTGAAGCCGTTATATCATGGAGTTTGATGAGATCGATATTTCGGCTGGAAAATCTGCCCAAACAGTATTTTTTTAGAACGCAGGAGGCAGTAAAGACCTTAAGTTTTGATAGGATAAAAAGGCTGGTGATTGGATAATGATTACAGACGTAAATTAGAAAAAAGCCATGCGAAATATAGCAACATTTTTGGTGGAATATATTATGAATGACAAGGGCTTTTCAAGAGATGAGGCTGTTGAATTTTTGATAAAGACAACCGTATATGAAGCTTTGATGGATGAAGGAACGGAGCTTTATTCGGAATCTCGCGAGGCAGTACTTGATATACTCAAGGAGGAACTGGCAGGTAACCCATATAGGTTGCTGGAAGTATGATGGATTATTCAGAAACGCAGATTATAGAATTAAGAAATAAAATATCTGAACTGGAAATGGAGAACCGGCTTTTGAAAGAACGTATGGATGAAGCCGGTGTTTCTTATGCGGATATAGTATCAGATAATGATAAAGTAGTGGCGGAATCGTATGATCAGAATCAGGGGGCACGTATTAAAAGATTTGAGATTACAGATAAAGTTGCACGAGATTTTTTTGTGATGTTCTGTCGTGGCAGGAAGGATGTATATGACCTTCGTTATACGAATCCCAAGACAGGAAAAAATGGGTACTATACGCAATGTTTTAATAGGTGGGACAGAGATTGCCATATTCAAAAAAGAGATGGCGTTCGGTGCAAAGATTGTGAATTGAGGGCATATAAGCCGATTACATTGTCGTTAATAAAAGCGCATATGATGGGAACGGATCCTAATGGAAATGATGTGGTAGCAATCTATCCGATGCTTGAGAATAATCTTTGTCAGCTACTTGTGTTTGATTTTGATAATCATGCAAAAGGGGCAGAGCAGGATGACCATGCGAATATTGATGATAGTTGGAAAGAAGAAATAAATGCTCTACGACGTATTTGTAAGAATTTGGATGTAGATGCAGTAGTTGAACGTTCAAGATCGGGGCGAGGGGCGCATCTATGGATTTTCTTCAAAGAAATGATTCCTGCCAGACTTGCGAGAAGATTTGGGTTTGCACTTCTTGAAAAAGGGGCAGAATCTGTGAATCTTAAATCGTTCAGGTATTATGATCGAATGATACCAACTCAGGATGTTCTTCCAGATGGCGGACTTGGAAATGTGATTGCCCTTCCATTGCAGGGTTTGGCATTAAAATCCGGAAACAGCGCTTTTGTAGACGATAATTGGAACGCGTATGAGGATCAGTTGAAAGTGCTTGCCGGTACAAGACGCCTGACAAGGCAAGAAATCGAAGATTATCTTTCATTATGGTATAGTGCAGGGTCTGCCAGTGAAGATGATGGAAACGATACGCCTTGGGATAAGAGTACTGAAATTGAATCCGGTGGTGTAGATGGTGTGGTTCACATCGTTCTTTCTGATAGCATATACATAGATTCTTCGGGAATGACTAATAAAACAAAGAGACAGCTTCGAAGTATGGCGACTTTCTCAAATAAGCAGTATTTCCAAAACCAGGCTATGGATATTCCAAACTACGATACGTCCAGATTTATCTATCTTGGAAGGGATGCAGGAAAATATATTGTTTTGCCTCGCGGACTTCGAGAGGAAATTTTGAAGAGGCTTGATGATGCGAGAGTTAGATATGAGGTAGAAGATAAGAGAACTGTAGGGCGGAAACTCAATATTTCTTTCAAGGGAGATTTGCGGGACTCACAGATTCCCGCTGTGGAAACGATGCTTAAAAATGAAACGGGTATACTTCATGCGGCAACGGCATTTGGTAAGACAGTAGTCTGTTGCGATATGATCGCAAGAAGGAGTGTTAGCACTCTGATACTTGTAGACAGAGCGGATCTGATGAATCAATGGCTTAAGCGTTTGGATGAGTTCCTTGATATCGATGAGGATTTGCCGGAATATCAGACAAAGTCTGGACGTACAAGAAAAAGAAAAACATTGATTGGAAATCTTCAGGGGGCGCACGATACACTGACGGGAATAGTTGATGTTGCGATGATACGATCTTTAAAGAAAAAAGATGGGTTCCACCCTATGCTGAAGAAGTATTCACAGGTATACTTTGATGAATGTCATCACGCTGCCTCAGCTAGTGCAATAGAGGTACTTCAGGAGATAAATGCAAAATATGTGTATGGGGTAACGGCGACTCCGAAACGTGGTGATGGCAAGGAAAAGATAAATGAATTTCTGCTTGGCCCTATAAGATATAGATTTACGGCAAAGGACAGAGCCGAGGAGCAGAATATAGATCATCTGGTATATCCACGTTTTACAAAGACTGTAAAGCCACATCATCTGTCAAAAACACCATATGGCAATGAGGCATTTGAATTGATAAGGAATAACGATGCTCGAGATGAGCAAATCATCAGGGATGTAGTTGAGTGTGTACAGGCAGGAAGAACTCCTGTTATTCTTACAAAATATGTTGATCATGCAAAGAAACTTTCCGCGAGGCTTAAGGAATATGCAGACAGATTGATCCTTTTGACGGGTGCAAATGGTACCAAAGTACGCAGAGCGCAGGTTGAGGAATTGAATAATGTTGATGATGCGGAAAGCCTTATTCTTGTTGGGACAGGATCTCTGCTGGGGGAAGGTTTTGACTATCCGCGCCTTGATACTCTCTTCATGGCGACTCCGGTTTCAGGAGAAAATGTAGTGGAGCAGTATGTCGGTCGACTTAACAGGGATTATGAGGGCAAGGAAAATGTAATTGTTTATGATTATGTGGACAGTCACATTTCTAAATTCGATAAAATGTTTGCTTCACGAATGAAGGCGTATAAAAAGATCGGATATAAACTTTGTGTTAACATGGATGGCGAAAAGCAAAAGGTAAACGCAATCTATGATATTGAAAACTATGCAGAAGTCTATTGGCGAGATCTCGAGGAGGCTAAATTTTCCATTATTGTATCCAGTCCGACGCTAAATAATCAAAAAGTTAATCATATCATTAAAGTGCTTGGAAAACGACTGGAACTGGGCATCAAGGCAACAGTTGTTACATGGCATCCTGATTCATACAAATATGGCAGAGATGATACCAGGATGGAGCTTATGGAGAGACTTCGTAAGGCAGGATTTGAAATCAGGCTTGTCGAGGATTCATGTGAGCATTATGCGGTAATAGACGATGAAATTGTTTGGTATGGAAGTGTGAATTTACTATCAAAGGAAGATGCAGATGATAATCTTATGAGGGTTTGTAGCAGAGAAATAGCAGAAGAACTTTTGGAGATAACATTTGGATCTGACAAAGAAATGCAGGAGTGGTGATTTGTTGAACAAAAGTCCCGACAGCTTTTGTTTGATTGTACAAATATCAATCCGTCATGCTATACTATCGTGGAAAAGGTAAAACATTCGAGCCCAAAGCTGTTGAGGTATTCTATGAATAAAGACGGTCTCAATTTCAAACAGAAGATTACGGTTCTTGCTTTTTTTATATTTTTAGGAATCGTAGTCATTGCCCAGACAGAATACGCTTATAAGACGGATATCAGCCAGCAGAAAGAGAGAGCCAGACTGAATGCGAAGGTTTATGCTGACGAATTGTGTATTGATTTTGAAGGGGGTAAAAATATCACCGATGCTCTGGATGATACTGTCGTGGCATCTAATGGGCAGGTCAATAATTTTGCCCGCATAGCAGAGCACGAGATGGAGGACTATATCTCAAGCATTCAGCTGGCACCTGACTCAAAAGTACAGTATATCTATCCCCTGGAAGGCAATGAGGCCGGTCTTATCGATCTTTTGGCAGATAAAAAGCGTGGGGAAATAGTAAAATACAGTATTGAAAACAAAGTCACAAGCATGCAGGGACCTTTCAAATTAAAGCAGGGGGGGCTATGGTATTGCCATCCGAAATCCTATTTTCATGCCTTCTCAGGATGGAAAGGATTCATTCTGGGGTTTTTCCATCGCAATAATCAAGGTGCCGGATATATTCAAAGATACACTGGATGCTCTGGGCTCGTTCGGATATGATTACGGTCTCTACGCGACTGAGTCACCCCTTTCATCTAAGAAAGTAAGATTAATATCCTCTTTCAGTTCAAAGGACCAGAAACTAGGAGATCCCGTAACGGAAAGCTTTCAGGCAGGAGGTTGTGTCTGGACTCTCAATGTAGAAAGACAGGGGGGGATGGAAGTCGGAAAGACTTCCTATAGTTCTTTTAACAGGAATAATTTATCAGCTCTTTGCGACAGCAGTTGTATACCTTTTGCTTCGTACGAGACAGTAGCATAAAGAACTTCTGCAAAAATCGATTACTGATGAATTGACCGGGCTTTTGAGCAGGAGGGGTTTGGTAGAGGCTCTGGCAAAATATAAAAAAAATACTAATAAAGACAGGATGACGGCAGCCTTTATAGATCTGGATGACTTCAAGCAGATAAACGATCTTTACGGGCACGATGTCGGAGATGAGGCACTTAAAAATCTGGCAGCGAACCTGCGTGAATCTTTTCCCGATTCTTCTGTTATATCAAGGAGCGGTGGCGATGAATTTTGCGTTATTCTTTTTGGGAAAAGTCCGGAAGAGTGCGAAGAAATCATTAGAGAGGCGTCAAAGAAAGAACAGTTTTTTGAATATGAAAACAACCGCTATAAGTATACAATCTCCATCGGCTACGCTGACTATCCGGAACAGGCTGATGGATTAAAGGCTGTTGTCAACCATGCCGATGAAGCGCTCTATTCAGCGAAGCTTGCAGGAAAGCACAGGTGTTTTCATTTTGAGCCGGCTATGGCAAATGCCAAACGTACGCAGCTGGGATTTTCATTTAAGGATGTAGTGAATGGCATACCCGGCGCTCTTCTTATTTACAGCGCGGCCGGTGATGAGGAAATTCTCTATGCCAATAATGAACTGATAAAGCTGATGGGCTGCAGCGACTTTGAAGATTTCATGGCATGGTCAAAAGGCAGTTTTCGCGGCTTTGTCCATCCGGATGATCTGGACGAAGTGGAAGAGTCGATACACAGGCAGATCGATGGTTCTCTTTCTGAAAAAAATCATCAGGAGGACTATGTGGAATACCGTATCATAAGGAAGGACGGTAGCATCCTGCCTGTGGTGGATATAGGAAGGCTTATCAGCACGGAGAATCATGGAGATGTGTTCTTTGTCTTTATAAGACCGCGGGATGAATTCAAGAAAAATTTCTGATAAAATCCTCAGCTGGGAGATAGGCATGCTTCAGATAAGTAACATCATAAAACAATATAAGACAGGTGATTTTGTCCAGAAGGCGCTGGATGATGTGAGTCTGAATTTTCGGGATCATGAATTTGTCTCAATACTTGGACCATCAGGCTCCGGGAAAACGACTCTTCTTAATATTATAGGCGGACTTGACCATTATGATTCCGGAGATATCTGTATCAACGGGGTCTCTACCAGGCGCTACCGCGACAGGGATTGGGATGGCTACAGAAATCACACCATAGGTTTTGTCTTTCAGAGTTATAACCTGATAATGCACCAGAATGTCCGGTCAAATGTAGAGCTTGCTCTCACGATTTCCGGGATCACCGGCGCCGAGAGGAAGAAGAGGGCTGAGGCCGCGCTAAAGAAGGTAGGACTCGGGGATCATATGGACAAGAAACCGGATCAGCTTTCCGGAGGTCAGATGCAGCGTGTCGCAATCGCGAGAGCCTTGGTAAACAACCCGGATATTATACTTGCTGATGAGCCTACAGGAGCTCTGGACAGCGAGACAAGTGTTCAGGTTATGGATATTTTGAAAGAGATATCGCGGGATCATCTGGTTATCATGGTGACTCATAATCCGGAACTTGCAAGACAGTACTCAAGCAGGATCGTGACAATACGTGACGGGAAACTTCAGTCGGATACAAATCCTTATGATCCGGAGACAGATGCCGTGGATCAGAAGCCGGCAGGAAAAAAAGACAAAAGAACCGGCATGTCTTTTTTTACAGCACTCTCTCTCAGTTTCAGCAATCTCAGAACCAAGAAGGCAAGGACTCTTATTGTCGCGCTTGCCGGTTCCATTGGCATTGTAGGAATATCCCTTGTGATGGCTCTTTCGAACGGAGTTAACAGATATATCTCCAAGCAGGAGGCAGATACGCTTTCGAGCTATCCCGTCGAGATTGACAGAACCGGTTTGGATGTGGCCGCCCTTATGGGGAGCAGTTCTGATATGGCATCTTCACAGGGTGATAAAAAGAGTCAGGGGAAAGACGGAAAAAACAATACTATAGCCGTCAGAAATCTTACAAAGGGACTCTTGTCCAAGGTGAGCACCAACGATCTTGCTTCATTTAAGAAATGGCTGGATCAGGATGGCAGAATCAGGAAAGAAAGTGATGCCATCGAATATATATACGATTTATCGCCTGTCATATACAGGGAGCAGGATGGAAATATGACTGAGGTAAGTCCGGTCAATCTCCTTGCAGGACTGAACCTCGGCAGCTCCCAGATGAGCTCCATGATGAGTTCTGCCATGAATGTGGATATCTTTACAATGCTGCCGGAAAGTAAAAAGATTTTGAAGGACAGGTATACGCTTGAAGCGGGGTCATGGCCAAAGCATGCGAATGAAGTAGTCCTGATCCTTTCAAGTGACGGCCGGGTGAATGACAGCGTGCTTTATGCCCTGGGCATGAGAGACCGAAGCGAGCTTACTCAGCTGGTGCAGGAGAAGAGCAGCAGCAAAGACAAGACCGGAATCATGGACAGTGATGAAAAAACATATACATATAATGATTTTCTCGGTATGAAATTTCAGACCGTAAGCTCTTCTTCTCTATATGAAAAGGATGAGAAGACCGGCGTCTGGATCGACCGTACCGGCGATGCGGATTTCGTAAAAAATGCTCTGAAAAACGGTATTACACTGAAAGTGTCAGGTATAGTCCGCCGTAAAGATGAAAATTCCCCATCTATGCGGGACTCATGCTTTGCCTATAACCGCGGGCTTATTACAGAGCTTATGAATCAAGCGGCGGGAAGCGAAATCGTGAAGGATCAGATGAAGCGGACTGATATAAATGTCCTCACAGGTCACACTTTTGCGGAGGATAATGATCCGAACCGGATAGATCTGGGGAGTCTCATTACAGTGAATCAGGATGCAGTGAAAAATATGCTCTCCGGCAACGGACTTAATGACGGAGGAATGGAGTTTGACACATCAGCTCTCTCGAAGGCTTTTTCCGGTATGGATTTTTCCGATATGAATTTATCTGATGGAATGGATATGGCAGCGCTTCAGGGACAGCTGCCGCAGTTGAGTCCAGAGCAGCTGTCTTCCGTTTTAGATGGAGTGATAAGGGATGTTCCTGAGGATGAGATGCGGCAGCAGTTTTCTGATGTGATGAACCATTATCTCTCCTATGCTTCGGCAAATCCTTCAACGAATTATGCCGGCATGGATGATGCCATAATGAAATATCTTTCCGCACCTGAGACTGCCGATACTATTCGTAATTTTATAAATCAGAAGATCAAGTCATCAGGTGAGAAGATATTCACGAGCGATGAGATAGCGGATATGGTTATGGAGGTTATGGGAGATTTCCCTGCATATCTTAAGGATCGACTGAACGATGATGCAAAGAATGCGACTGACCCCGGTACTATGTCGGAAATCCTGAAAAGTTATATGCAGGAAACTTCAACCCAGGCAAAGATTGATCAGGTCATGTCTGAAATCTCAGGTAAACTTAAGGGTCTGTCTCTTGACGAGGATGATATAAAGAGTCTTATGAATCAGCTTGTCTCTGGTTACACTGCATATGCAAAAGAAAACGAGCTGCCGGATCCATCTCTTTTTTCAAAATCCTTTCAGGATTATCTGAAGACCGATCAGGGAAAAGCTGATCTTACAAAGCTTCTTGGAACTGTTATTGATACAGGAAAGCTTCAGGATAATCTTGCCGGTATGATCTCCGGCGAGATGCAGAATGTGACGGAGGTGGTTACAAAGCAGGTTCAGGATATGATCATGGCAGGTCTTGCAAAAGCCGGAGGTCAGATTCAGGAGATACTGAAACAAAATCTTTCTAAGGCCATGTCCGGTATCGGAGAAAATTTTTCGGCACTTCTGGATCCGTCCGCTCTTCAAAATATGATCAAATTGAATCTTGAGCCTGATCAGATACGGAGCATTTTGTCCGGCATGCTGACCGGAAATGGCAACAGCTATCAGGGAAATCTGACTAAATTTGGATATGTTTCAGCAGACGATCCTTCTGAAATAGATATATTTCCAAGGAACTTTGCGGCAAAGGGCAGAATAAAGAAATTGATTTCTTCATATAACAATGATGTGAAGAAGGCAGGACATGAAGAAAAAGTTATATCATATTCTGATATGATCTCAGCCATGATGTCATCGCTTACCGGTATAGTTGATACCGTAAGTGTTGTCATGATTGCCTTTATCTCAATATCGCTTGTAGTATCGTCGATCATGATTGGTGTTATTACCTATATAAGCGTGCTGGAACGTAAAAAAGAGATAGGGATCCTTAGGGCGATGGGCGCATCAAAGAGAAATGTCGCGAATGTATTCAATGCAGAGACTTTTCTGACCGGATTTCTGTCAGGAACGATAGGAGTGCTGACGGCACTTGTTATTTCTATTCCGGTGAACCTGATTCTGCCGCGTCTCATTAACGGAGCGGATGTGAGAGTATATCTGGCGCCGCAGAATGCTGCCGGGATGATACTCCTAAGCATCGGACTGACACTGATCGCGGGACTTGTTCCATCAAGGAAGGCGTCCAGAAATGATCCGGTGAAGTCGCTGAGGTCAGAATGAAGGATTTTTTCTTTCGAGTAATTATGTCCATCAGATCTCCCGGATCCGCCGAATGAAGTTCACCAAAGCCATTCTGCAATAAGTTCCGCGATCCCGCAGGAAGCCATTACTTTAATAGGACCGACTTTGAATTTCCTTATGGCAATCAGGGCTGCGATGAAGTAGATGATAATGCGGACATCGACATTGCCCGGAGCAAAGGAAATCACGCCCTTTGGAAAGACAGCGGGCAGGAGAATGTCGATTCCGGCTACGAGAATAAGCGCCACAACAGTTGGACGAAGAAAACTTAATACTCCCTGCATGATTGTCAGATTACGATATTTATTATAAAGGTAAGCGAGAACTGTAACAAAGATACAGGAAGGCAGAATGACACCCAGAGTCGCAATAATTGCTCCGGGCACGCCGCCTACCAGATTTCCGACAAAGCTTGCCGCGTTGACTGCAATAGGACCGGGTGTCATCTGTGAGATGGTGACGAGGTCCGTGAAATCCTTTGTGGACAGCCAGCCGTATTTATCAATGACCTGCGACTGGATCAGTGGCATGGCTGCATATCCTCCGCCGAAAGAAAAGGCACCGATTTTAAGAAATGCTAGAAATAATTCTATATATGTTCTGATCATTTTTTTCCTTTTTGTTATATGTGATGTTTTTTTCAAGAGATAACTCTAAAGGAGGATCTCATGGCACATACAAAATCTTATTATTCATGCTTTTTTTCTGCAGAGCCTGAATTGTCTGTTTCTGCCATTTGGGTTTCACCCGGCGACTTTCTTTTTTTAGCGTAATGTTCGCGAATCAAGGTCATCAGTACACCAAAGCCTGCTGTAACGAGAATTATCCATATAACATTCATATGCAGGAAGTAGTTCAGGACAAAGGAAAATATCATAACGGCCATGAGCAGAATATCCCGTGACTTTACAATGCCGGATGCCATATCAAAGACAACAGAGATGATGACAGCTGCAATGCCGGCATTCATGCCCTTAAGCACCGCCTGAACAACGAAGTTTGATTTAAAGGCATTATAAAAAAATGAGATGATCGTCAGAATCACAAAGGGAGGAAGGATAGAGCCGATCACTGAGACGATGACGCCTTCTATGCCTGCAAGCTTGTAGCCGACGACGATCGCTCCATTTACGGCAATCGCGCCGGGAGATGACTGGGCAATTGCAACGAGATCCAGCATTTCATCCTCATCGATCCAGTGAAGTTTATCTACAAATTTCTGCTTTAAAAGAGTTACGATCACATATCCTCCTCCAAAAGTAAATGAGGAAAGATAAAGAGTGGCGAAGAAAAGCTTTTTCAAAACAGCGCTTTTTTTATCAGGAGCCTTTTTTAATGGTTCTTTTGTCATGGTCAGGATTCATCCTCCTATGCTTTCTTTACCATTTTAGAACAGGAAATGAAATGTGTAAAACATCAGCAGTGAAAAACATTCTTGCATAATAAAAAGATAAGTGCTACCATACGGACAAGCTGTAAGTCGCTTCACAGAGACAGAAAAATTTATTGTCTTCGAAAATGACCGGCAGCGAAAATCGAATAACTCTTCAGGGCAGGGTGTGATTCCCTACCGGCGGTAAAGCCCGCGAGCATTAGCATGATCCGGTGAGATTCCGGGGCCGACAGTACAGTCTGGATGAAAGAATGAGTGCGTTTATTTTTGTGTGTCTTGTCCTGAGGTATTTTGCCTCAGGATTTTTTTGCAGAGAGAGTCAGTAAGAAATTCACTCCGCGAAAAGAACATATCAATATAAAATATTTTAGCAGGCTCTGATGAGAATTCGTCGAGCCTGTTTTTTTCATATTTTTTGAAAGCCAAAGTCTTGAAATTTGAAAGGATATAAAAATCAGGAAAGGAAAATATTTGAGCTATATCAGCTCTCCTTCCTGCTTTTTATTTTTCTTTTGTTTTCATACATAAGGGCGTCTGCACGTTCGTAGAGCGCCCGGCTTGATTCGCCCTCTTTTCGAACCGCCATACCGTAAGCAAAATCCAGAGGGAAGTCTCCAAATGCCGGATCGGATTTTTTCATCTTTATTAATTCATTGATACAAGATTCTATCTTTTCGTAATCGGCATAAGATATAAGACAGAATTCGTCACCGCCGACCCGGTATAATTTCCCATAATTCTTTAGTTCTTTCTGTACGGTCTGTGCAAAAGCGCAGAGATAGCGGTCACCTGTATGGTGACCTTTATTGTCGTTAAAATACTTCAGATGATTAAGATCAAAAGAAACCAGAATCGGAACAGGTTTGCCTCTTTTCTTGAAAAAGGCCAGTTCGAAAGAATTTCGGTTTGGAATGCCTGTAATCTGATCCGTCTTGTCGAAGATACGGATAAATGTCAGAAACAGAAGGAGGTAGACTATGGAAATACATTCCCAGACTGCGACGACATCTCCGTCAGTATAGCAGCCGGTCGCTCCCAGTATTGCAATCAGGGCAGTAAAGATGATCATGATTCTGTTTTCCGAATCTATATCGTGTGCCAATAGTATGTCATGGGTCAGAATAAAGCAGAAAAGTATGATGACACCGGGATAGATCAATCTGGCGCCTGGCGTATTAACCATGCTGAGCTCTTTATTTATGGTGGAATAGACCGGGATCCGGATATTCAGGATATTTAAAAACATCAGCACGCCATCAGCTGTGAGTGCAATGGTGTCTCCGAGATCCCATTTATCTTTGTGATACATAAGAAGAAAAAACAGGATCATGGGGATACTGATAAATTCAAGGCTTGACAAAGTATTCAGCAAATGGCGGGATGCTTCGGACATATCAGAAATCTGATAAAAATATTCCCACACATGATCAAGGAATAATGTGATCAACAAGGTTGCCCCTATATTGTAAAAAAGACGGACGGCTTTTTTCCTCAGATTTGAGTTGGCATATATCCGTAACCATACATATATGATGATGGCTGCACTGATTAAATCAGAATAAATGATGGGAAATTTTATCATTGTTGACCTCTCATGACGTAACGCTTATTGTTCCGAATTATTCAAACTGCTCTCAAGTTTCCGCCATTCATTCTATAGATTTTATCAACAAGATTCAATACCTGCTCATCACGGGCGGTCATGGCGGCAGATGTTTCCTTTTTGATATTAATAATAATGGAAAAATGGATCATAAATACCTTCCTTGGGGTTTGACTTTTTTACTAATCAAGCATAATCAATATATATTTGATTGGAAGTTCCAGATCTTTTTGTTTGACTTTTTTTACTGATCAAGCATAATCAATAATATATAGTCTGGCGAATTCAATGGAAGTATTGTGAAAATGCGATTGAATGATGTCGGAAAAATACTTTGATTTTTTTATTGCGTCTCAGGAAAAATGTTAAAGGAGTATAAAATGCCTGACGGGACAGATCTTTCCTTATATTCAATGACGATTCGTCTTTTGTTGTCTCTTGTGATGGGAGCGCTTATAGGAGTTGACAGAGAGACGGCCGGACATCCGGCCGGAGTGCGCACCTTTTCTCTTGTCTGCCTGGGCGCCTGCATCACCATGGTCACCGGTGAGTATCTGCATATCGTCTATCCGACGTCGGATCCTGCAAGGATAGCGGCTCAGGTGGTGAGCGGCATAGGATTTCTGGGTGTGGGCACGATAGTCGTCACCGGGAAAAAACTGGTGCGCGGACTTTCCACCGCCGCCAGCCTCTGGACAGCAGCAGCTCTGGGCATAATGATAGGCGCAGGGATGCTGATGGAGTCGTTGATCGCATTTCTTTTGATCCTTTTCGTTATCCTTGTTTTGACACCCTTAAGCCATACCCTTGATCAGACAAACCGGAGGATGGAGCTTTATCTGGAAGTGGACAAGGGCGACAACATACCGGCTCTGTTTGATTATATCAAGAGCAGAAATTTCATGGTCACTGATCTGCAAAAGATGAAATCCCAGTCTTTAATAAAAAGTGACATAGCCATTGTCTTCACCATAGACATGAAAAAACGGAGAAGGCACGAGCCGGTTCTGGAGGAGATCAGCGAGCTCCCTTATGTGCGCTATATTGAAGAGATAAAGTGAGAAGATATGGAATTATCAGAATATGGCAACAAAAATTCAAAACTGATTCTCATCCAGCCGGTAGATTCGCATGACCTTCAGCTGATGGAGAGTGAGATCAGGGCAATTAGTGGGCAATCAGATAAGGATTTTCGGCTGATCGCCTGCAAGGTCGATGACTGGAACCGGGACCTTTCTCCGTGGAAGGCACCGGCTGTCTTTGGAAACGAAGATTTCGGAGACGGAGCGGGGAAGACGCTGAAGGAGATAATCAATCGATGTGTTCTGGATGAGGATAAAACATATTGCATAGGAGGATACTCGCTCGCCGGGCTTTTTTCACTTTGGGCAGCAAGTCAGACGGATATTTTCAGAGGAGTGGCTGCCGCGTCGGCATCGCTTTGGTTCCCGGACTTCTATTCATATCTGAAAGAGCATAGAATAAAGAGCCCGAATGTTTACTTAAGTATTGGCGATAAAGAGGAGAAGACCAGGAATCCCGTCATGGCGACAGTCGGGGAGAAAACCGTTATGACTGATACTTTGCTTAAGGAACAGGGAATCAACTGCGTATTTGAATGGAACAAGGGAAATCATTTTATGGATTCGGATTTAAGGACGGCGAGAGCGTTTGCTACTTTGATGAACCGGATGAAAGGCGGAAATTTAACCTAAGGTGGGGAGTGTTAGTATATAAAAACTTCCCAAATTTTATGGATCATCTTCGCGATGAAAAATCTTATAATTTCCTTGCAAATTTCCAGGTTTTTTATCCATAATAGTAATAGAAGGAAATGGAACGATTCTAAGGAAATCGTTCCATTAGACGACCGACTATGAACTACAGGAGCAGTTTTCCTCTCTATCTCCCGGAGATGCTCGGCGTTTCGGACGATCTATCCCTCTTCGGCATGACTGGGAAAAGGCCAAAGTGTCTGTCATGCGAAACTTGGTTAATGAAAAATTCAGTCAGCATCCGGAATTGTCGGACAGGCTCTGTGCTACGGGAAACGTCATTCTAATCGAGGGAAATACATGGTATGATAAGACCTGGGGTATGGTGCAGGCGAGCGATGGAACCTGGCATGGGCAAAACTTGCTGGGGCGGATTCTGATGGAAGAAAGAGAACGACAACAGGAACTTAAGCAAGAAAGGAGTATGCATGATTCTTTATCACGGAAATGATCATGTTTTAGCAAAACCGCTGTTTGGTTTTGGAAAACAGGATAACGATTATGGCTCCGGGTTCTATACCACACAAGACTTTCAACAGGCGGTCGCCTGGGCCATGTCTTATAGTTCTACCATTGCATACGTCAATGCTTATAAGGTAGACGAAACGAAATTAAATGTAGTTAATCTGGATCAGTATGGTCCTTTATCTTGGATTGCGGAAATTGTGGCAAATCGGGGCGTCAGAGGAGAAGGAGCCATGCTCTTGGGACATGAACTGTCCAAGCAATACAGAGCCGATCTATCTAAGGCAGACATCGTAGTCGGTTATCGTGCAGATGACAGTTATTCTGATATTGTGGATGCTTTTTTACAAAATGAAATCAATGTAGAAGAAATGGATCGACTGTTTCGGGAAGGGCATTTTGGACTGCAATACTTCATCAAAAGTCAAAAAGCCTTTGACGCTTTGGAATATCGTGGTTATAAGAAATTCGGCATCTCTACGGATTATCAAAACCAAGCAGAAATCAAAGCTAGAATGGATGTTTCCCGGTTCCTTCGGAACCGATCATCTCAGATCGTTCTAAATGGCTTCCGACCAAGCGGGATTACGGCACAGGAAGCTGTAAAAAACGCACTTTGTATATGATCCAATCTACAAGTATTACACCCCGATGAAAAATAAAGCATTAACCCCGGAAATCAAAGGGGAAGTCGAAAGTAAAGAGGAAGATAAAGAAACATCAGAAGAAGAGAGGGAGCGATAATATGGGGCTTCCGTTATGCGAAACCGGAGGAAAACATCCGGCCTATCCAAAAGAATATCTGGAAGGAACCATGAATCTGATTCGTTTGGTGTTCATCCAAATGAATGAAATTAACGACTTGGACATCTATCAGCAAATCGACGCTTTCCTTCGATTTTCCGACATCCGTCAAAAAATGGATGAGGGAAACTGGTCTGCTCTAATGAAGGGATGGAAACAGGTC
>ONDV01000050.1 GCA_900316665.1 uncultured Lachnospiraceae bacterium | reverse complement strand
ACAGTGATGCAAGCGCATTGAAGCGCAAACTTCGTTTGCGAGCGCTTGCACATGTAACACCACTTCGTGCTGTTACAGTTTCCGAGCCGCAGCTAGCGTACTCGCTCACGACGAAAAACACAATGTTCGCCACCATCTGTGACATCTCATGGCTTCATAGAATCCTTGCAACGAAGTTTTTCATTGTTTCTATGGGAAGTTTTAGTTTATAAATATTTTGTATTATGAATATAATTAGAAAAGATGCAGCCGAGCACATGACATATCATGCAGGAAAAGTGCCTTATATGACATTTCCTGCGCTTGACAGAATAGAGGGAATAAGGCATATGCAGACCACACGCCTTGGCGGCGTAAGCAGGGGATGCCTTTCTTCTCTTAATCTGAAAGTGAGACTCGATGAGACAGAAGAAAACGTAAAAGAAAATTTCAGAAGAGTCGCCCGGACTTTTGAGTCTGATCCGGATGATTTCGTGCTTTCTGATCAGACTCATACTGCAAATGTAATGCGGGTCACATCAGCTCACCGGGGCATGGGGCTTGTTAGACCCAGAAATTTCCATGACACAGACGCTCTTATTACAAATGAAAGAGGAATAGTTCTGTCTGTATTCGGTGCTGACTGTGTTACAATGTTATTTGCTGACCCGGTAAGGATGGCAGTCGGCGCCGCCCATTCCGGATGGCGGGGCACGGCAGCTCGTATCGCGGCAAATACTATTGCGATGATGGAGTCGGAATTCGGATCAGATCCCGGAGATATAGTATGCGCCATATGTCCTTCTATATGCAGGGACTGTTATGAGGTGGGGGCTGATGTAGCGGATGTATTCTCGGAATTCAGGGATTTTTCCGACCGCATTTTATTTCCATCTGACAGAGACAAGGAACACAGGTATCTGGATCTGTGGGAAACCAACAGACAGATACTTTTATCATGCGGCGTAAAGCCATATAATATCCATGTGACAGATATATGCACGGCTGAGAATGCTTCGATACTCTTTTCACACAGGGCGTCCGGAGGAATGAGAGGCGTGCAGGGCTCGTTTATAAAGATTTTGTGAGGCAGATATGACAAAAGTATATATTGACGGACAAAGCGGTACCACAGGACTGCAGATATATGAAAGGATAGGCGAAAGGAATGACCTGGAGCTTTTAAGGATAGATGAGGACAAGAGACATGATAAGGAAGAGAGGCGTAAATATCTGAATGCCGCCGACATAGTCTTTCTCTGCCTGCCGGATGACGGAGCCAGGGAAGCAGTCTCTCTTATTGAAAATCCGGATGTCAGAGTGATCGATGCATCGACGGCTCACAGGACAGCTGACGGTTGGACATATGGTTTTCCGGAGCTTTCGCCTGAAAACAGAGAAGCCATCAGGAATTCGCGGCGTGTCGCAAATCCCGGATGTCATGCCACGGGGATCATCGCCGGAGCAGCTCCGCTTGTAAAGCTTGGTA
Organism: uncultured Lachnospiraceae bacterium; assembly: GCA_900316665.1. Classification (GTDB taxonomy): domain Bacteria; phylum Bacillota; class Clostridia; order Lachnospirales; family Lachnospiraceae; genus Lachnocurva. The sequence goes on along the minus strand of ONDV01000050.1, from coordinate 9,484 downwards.
TCATGAAACCTGATTATCCGCTTACATGCTTCTCTCTTACGGGTTATTCCGGCGGTGGCAAGAAAATGATAAAAACCTATGAAAATGAGCCGGATGATAAGCTGCATTCTCCGGGCATATACGGTCTCAACCAGAATCACAAGCATCTGCCGGAAATCTCCAAGATCGCCGGACTTGAATTTCCGCCTGTCTTTCTGCCGGTGGTGGATGATTACTATAAGGGAATGGCGGGTACGATCATGCTTCAGAACAGGTTGCTTAATGGCACTCCGTCAGCTGCGGAGATAAGAGATATCCTCGCCGATTATTATAAGGATGAGCATTTTGTCCGGGTAGCCGAATACGAGGAAAAACCGTCTACCATATATGCAGCGGGTCTTGCGGGAACCAATATGCTGGTCATTCATGTATGTGGCAATGACGAGAGAACAAGCGTCACGTCTCTTTTTGACAACCTTGGAAAGGGAGCATCCGGAGCCGCTGTTCAGAACATGAATATCATGCTGGGACTTGATGAAAAAATTGGTCTTGAATAAATACATCATTAATGCAGAAAACATTTGACATCGGCTTTTCGTTTTGTTAATATAATCAAGTCGCGAGGCGACAGGGAACTGAATATCCCTTGAGCGGAAGTGTCGGAATTGGCAGACGAGCAAGACTAAGGATCTTGTGCTGGCAACAGCGTGTGAGTTCAAGTCTCATCTTCCGCATGATTTATGAAACGTCGGAATTTATTTCCGGCGTTTTTTTTCGTGCAAAGAATAATAGTGTGGTATAATGACGATTGCGCTATATCCGAAATAGGTCGGAACAGCAGCAAGGAGGTAATATTTATGAAAAAGAAAGACATTCAGAAACTCACAGGCATGGCAGTATTGACTGCTATAATTATTATTCTGCAGATCGCCGGAGGCGGCATCCATGTAGGACCGGTCTCCATATCGCTCGTGCTGATACCGATAGTTACAGGTGCCGTGCTGTACGGACCGCTCGCCGGAATGATTCTCGGAGCAGTATTTGGGATCGTGGTTCTCATTATGATATTCCTGGGCATGGATCCCGCCAGCATGGCAATGATGCAGTTCAACGCCGGCGCTACGATCATCACATGTCTTGTAAAGGGTATGCTCGCAGGTCTCATAGCCGGTCTTTTAAATAAAGCTATTGCAAAAAGAGGCTCAAATCTTTCCGGCACTATAGCGGCATCTATTATTACACCTGTTATTAATACCGGCTTTTATGTATGCATGGTAACATTTATCTTCAGGGAGCTGATGGAGAAGAGTTATAAAGTTCACGGCACAGCGGCTGTATTTCTTTTGATTACAGGTATGATAGCTGCAAATTTTGTTATGGAGTTGATTTCCACAGCAGTTATTTCGCCAATAGTTATTACTGCTCTTCGAAAAGTGATCGGCTCGAGGAAGAATGATTGATGATGTCATATAACATTCTTTCTTATCTCGGAATCAGTGGATTGGTTTGATCATAAATGAAAGTGTAATTTGTATGATTCTGGCAATAGACATTGGTAATACTCATATTACGTTCGGATGCATAGACAGAGATAAGGCAGCTGATCCCGTGCTCAGACTGCCTACAGACAGACTGGAGACTGAGTATGGTTATGCTGCCAGGCTGAAGCAGATATTCGATATAATAAAGATTGATCCGGTCGGCCTTGACGGTTCGGTTATTTCCTCTGTCGTGCCTGAAGTCACAGAGATGATGAGGAGAGCCTGTAATCTGATTATCGGAAAAGAACCGCTTATAGTCGGTCCCGGAATAAAGACCGGATTAGTGATCTCTCTTGACTCTCCCGATTCGCTTGCACCCGATATCATAGCAGCTGCCGTAGCGGCCGGGGACAGATATTCAATGCCGTGTATTATGATTGATATGGGTACGGCTACTACAGTTACGGTTCTGGATAAAAACGGCGCATATGTTGGAGGAGCTATAATGCCGGGCGCAGGGACATCTCTTGCAGCCTTATCCGGCAAGGCATCTCTCCTCCCGTCCGTCAGCATCCGGAAGCCGGAAAAGGCGATCGAGGATGATACAGTCGGAGCCATGCAGTCGGGAATTTTCTATGGTACGGTAGGCTCTATTGACGGTGTACTAAAGGCATTTATTAGTGAGCTGGGTGAAGAACCTGAAATTGTAGCCACAGGGGGATTGGCAAAGCTGGTATGCCCGTATTGCGAACATAAAATTATTCTTGATGAGGAGCTTCTTCTCAGGGGGCTCATGAAGATATGGGAAATGAATGAGACTGGAAAATAGTATGATATGATTGTAATTACACTGGTAATAAAGATTTTCTCGTAAAAAAATCCCTTAAGAGACTCCGGATATTTCATAGTCTTCTTAAGGGATCTGTTTTTTATTGGGAATTATTTTTAGTTCATGGCAGTGAGAAGTCTGACTGCCGGATCGATATAGGGATTATCCGTATCAAATATCCGTCCCTTGTCAGATTCAGCAGCATAATTGCTGTCGAGGGGAATCTTTCCCAGTACTGGAAGCGACATGGAAGCTGCTATCTCATCAATGTGGCTCGTTCCGAAAAGTTCTATTTTCTTACCGCAGTCAGGGCATTTGAGATAAGAATAATTCTCAATTATTCCAAGAACCGGCACCTTCATCATCTCTGCCATATTATAGGCTTTTTTAACTATCATCCTCACCAGATCCTGAGGAGAAGTCACTATGATTATTCCATCCAGTGGAAGAGACTGATATACAGTCAGAGGAACGTCCCCGGTTCCGGGCGGCATATCGACAAAAAGAAAATCTACATCGCCCCAGCATACGTCTGTCCAGAACTGTTTTACGGCTCCGGCGATCACGGGTCCTCTCCAGATCACGGGCGTTTCTTCACTGTCAAGCATGAGGTTTATTGAAATCACTTTTACGCCGTTTTCTGCCTGAACCGGTATGGCACCGTCGTCAGTGGCTCCTGCCGGACCGTGAAGACCATAGATTTTCGGAATTGAAGGTCCTGTAATATCGGCGTCAAGGATTCCGGTGGAATAACCCTCTTTTACCATACGGTCAGCAAGGCTTGCTGTTACGAATGATTTTCCCACACCGCCTTTGCCGGATACTATGCCGATCATGTGCTTTACATGAGATGCGGGATTTGCATCCGCTCTGAAGGGGTCTTCTGCAGACTTGTTTTTCTCGGAGTCATCCTGCGGCTTTACTCTCTTGATTCTGGCTGCGCGTTCCTCCGGCGTCAGGTGTTTCTTTGTTTCGGACATTTTTATCTACCTTTCTCTTTTTTAATGCGGAATATTTCTGCAAACGACTTTTCAAATGGAGCACGGGCAATACCGTATTCCGTTACAAAACCTTTGATCAAATCATGATCTGTCACATCAAATGCCGGATTGAATACTTTTACTCCTTCCGGAGCCATTCTTTCCTTATACCACATCTTTGTGACCTCGTCTGGATTACGCTCCTCAATCACAATGTCAGATCCGGACGGAGTATTCATGTCAATAGTCGAAGTAGGTGCGCATACATAAAACGGAATATCATATCTTTTTGCGACGGCAGCTACGACGGACGTCCCGATCTTGTTGGCAGTATCTCCATTTGCCGCCACCCGGTCGCATCCTACAAATACTGCATTGATCCAGCCGTTTTTCATAACGAGACCGGACATATCATCGCATATAAGCGTAGTGTCTATGCCTGCTGATGTCAGCTCGAATGCCGTCAGGCGTGCGCCCTGCAGGAGAGGTCTCGTTTCATCACAGAAGACTCTTAGATGGTAGCCTTTTTCTTCGGCTAGATAGATTGGAGCCGTAGCAGTTCCGTAGCGGACTGTAGCGAGCTTGCCGGCATTGCAGTGGGTGAGCACGCCGTCGCCCTTATGGAGAAGAGTCAGACCGTATTCGCCTATAGCACGGCAGACCTTTATGTCGTCATCTCGTATTTTCAGTGCCAGAGAGCGTATCTCGGGCAAAATCTCGGATCTCTTTAAGCCCTCCTTTTCAAAAACAAGATCAGACATCTGCTTCAGAGCCCATGACAGGTTCACTGCCGTCGGTCGGCTGGAGTTCAGATATTCACAGGTTCTTTCGAACCAGCGCCTGAAATCTTCAGGCTCCTCGATGTTGACCTCTTTTGAGAGCACATACATCGACAGCGCCGCAAACACGCCTATAGCCGGTGCTCCGCGCACTTCAAGAAGATATATGGCATTAAACATATCTTCAGCCTTATTCAGTTCCTTTAATACGATCTCGCCGGGCAGCCGTGTCTGATCAATGATCACGACTGCGTCTTCCTCTTTATTCAGAGCTACTGTATCAATATCAAGTATATTTTGCATCGTTCCCTCGATTCAGTCTGTTGTCCAGAAAACATATTATATGTTTCAGGAGTAATTATCAATATCATTTCTGCGGAGTGGAGGGGAAAAAATACACATATTTATAATGAAGATGTGATATGTGTCCAGGATTCTGGGTACATATCAATGTTTCATAAAAGATGGGGAGTTTTTATAAATAATTTATAATTATGCCTGTTTTTTAATTTTCAATTAATTGTTTTTTCGGTGTTTCGTAAATAACATATAACTCACGAGAGATGTTCCGCCGGAGACATGGATGTAAGAGGCAACTTCCTTTCTCCGGCAGGACGATCTCATTTTAATATTCTCCGGAGAGACTGATTGATATTTTTTTAGATTACAAAGAGTAATGAGAAAGGAGCAGATATGCAGGACATAATAAAGGAATACGGACCGGCACTTATAACCGTGGTGGCAATCATAGCACTCGTAGCGCTTGTTACTTTTCTTATCGGAAGAGATGGTACGAGCGTAGTCGGCAAGGCTTTCAGCGGTCTTATCAGTAATTTCTTCAGCAGTGCATCGAGCGCAGGCGGTATCTGACGGGAGGCTTTGATTGGCAGAAGAATATATTCAAATAGAGGCAGGCGCGTCACAGGAATATTTCGGACCGCTTTCAAGATATATTGAAGATGATGATGTCACGGATATTGATTATAACGGCCATGAGGTATGGCTTACGGATTCTTCGAACACCAGATATATCGCGCGCGGTCTTGATCTTTCTGATGAATTTGTAGAGCAGTTCACGAGAAGAGTATCAAATGATGTCTCTAAGCCTTTCCATAAGATGTCGCCTGTGCTGGAGGCTGAGACAGACACACTTCGCATCACGATAGTGCATGAGTCGGTCTGTCAGGGGATGAGGTGCTTTTGCATCAGAAAGTCTCTGCCATCTGTCAGGCTTACGGAAGAAAACGCACTTTCAAGCGGATATGCTTCCAAAGAGATGCTGGAATTTCTGAAAAACTGCATAAGGTCGAGAATGAATGTGGTCTTTGCCGGAAATCCCGGAGCAGGGAAAACTGAATGTGCAAAGTTTTTCTCTCAATATATTCCCGCCCATGACCGCGTAATTACAATCGAGGACAATCCGGAATGGCATTACAGAAAGCTGAACCCGGGGAAAGACTGCGTGGAAATGAAGATTGGAAAATCAATGGATTATACCGATGCCATAAAGACCTGTCTTCGTCTGAATCCTGCCTGGATGGTTCTGTCCGAGGCCAGATCGACGGAGGTCAGGTATCTCCTTGAGGGTTTTTCGACAGGAGTCCGTGGTATTACGACTTTACATACAGATGATGTCAGGAAGATTCCGGATCGTGTCGTCAATATGATAGGGCAGGATGTGGCGGCAGACAGAATAGAAAATGATGTCTATTCATTTATTGATGTTGGTGTGCTTATAAAGAGAAAAGTGTCTGATGAGACAGGGTCAGGAAAGGTAAGAAGATATATTGATGAGATCTGCCTGTTTTCAAGAGAAGGAAAGAAAAATAAGGTCACAATGATTGCTGAAGACGGTATGATGACCGGAAATGATATACCGGATTGCATGATGAAGAAATTTAATGATGCCGGCATCTTCCATCCATTTGGATTCACCGGTGAACCGGTAAAGATCCCGATGAATCGTGTTGAAGGGAAGTGCGCAAATATCACGGGATTTCTGAAGGTGGATGAATCGGGATATGTGGCCGAGACAGGCAGAGAATACAGGGTTCATGATCGTATGGGATCGGATATGGAAAGCGATGCCGTATCTAAAGATGAATCTGAAAAAGCGATGGAGGAAGTGAGACAGGAGATGCTTCGCTTCATGGAGAAGGTAGGAAAGGAACTCGATTCGGGATCGGAAACGGGGGCGACGTATTGTGGAAGACAGGCGTATATCTGACGAATTAAAAAGATATGGATATGTATTTTCTCTCAGGAAAAATGTCATTCTCTATATTATGGCGTCACTGATTTCTTTTCTTATGGGTCGTATCTTTCGGCTGAATATGGTCTGTCAGATAATCTTGATTATCGCTGTAGTAATAATGCTTCCTTTTTTTATCAGAAATTCGCTTATTAACCGGGATAATCAGCAGCGTTTTTCAGATCTGAATATTTATATGGAACAGTTCCTTTATTCATTTCAGAAGACCGGAAAGATCATTACGACTCTAAATGATGTCCTTATACTTTTTGAAGACGGGACCATGAAGGATACCATTAAAAAAGCAATAGATCATATCGAAAATACATATAATGAGAGCGACGTGGAGCGGAATGGACTTAAGATAATAGAAAGGGAATATCCCTGCAGCGGACTTAAAAATATTCATTCCTTTGCTCTTGAAGTAGAGAAAAACGGAGGCGAATATCAGGAATCGACGCTTCTTTTACTGGAATCCAGAAGGTTATGGGCTGATCGTAACTATAAGCTTCTTACTGAGAAAAAGCATCAGCGTACCAGGATCATACTTTCGATCCTTATCACTCTTCTCCTCTGTACCATGATCTATTTTTTAAGCTACAGGATGAAGATAGATGTCGCCGCAAATCCCCTGTCACAGGGAGTAACGCTTTTCGTTCTGATTTCTGATCTTTTTATTTTTTATATATCTGATAAGAAGATGTCTGCTGATGACGCTATTCGCGATGAGAGCGATCAGAAAGGAATAAAAGATGCGGAAGAGAGAATTGAAAAATATGATGAAAAAAAGCTTTTCCAGAGAATAGCAAAGAAGTCTGCAATAAAAAGAGTCACACGGCAGCTGGAAATTGATTTTCCAAAATGGCTTATGCAGGTATCACTGCTGCTTCAGACTGAGAATGTGCCGGTAGCTGTAATAAAGTCATACAGCGATGCACCGGCATCCCTGAAGCTTCCCCTTAAGAAATTTATTTATGATCTGAAAAAAGATCCTTCCGGAATCAGACCTTATATCAGTTTTCTGAAGGAATATACTCTTCCGGAAGTCAGATCATCAATGAAGATGCTCTATTCCCTGTCGGAAGGAGCCGGCGGAAAAGCGTCATCACAGATACCGGAGATAATCAGGCGTAATCAGACAATGATGGAGAGAGCAGCAGAACTTAAAAATGAGAATGCACTTGCAGGAATGTATGCTTTGTTTCTGGCTCCGCAGATAACAGGCGGCATCAAGCTTACGGTGGATATGCTTCTTCTATTCGTCGTATATATGGTAAAGATGGGGAACAGTGTGAAAATGTAAAATGTCTGGAGAGGTACTATGGAGACAATAGTAAAGGCTTTTTTGGGAGTCTTCTTTACGCTGACAATCTGCTGTCTGGGTATAGGAATAATAAGAGCTTCAACAGACGCCAGAAATGCTGATGCATCACTGGCAGCATACGCAGAGAGAATAGGCTGCAGTAATTATGCTCCCGATGTAGTGGAAGCATGCATTGAAGATGCCAAGGACGAAGGGTATGACCTGGATGTCAGACTTATTCAGCCGGATGACAGGGACAGTGCGAGTCATGCCGCACTGTCTCTCAGATATCATTTCAGAGTCCCCTTAATAATGATTGATTCGATCAAGACTATATCGGCAGATGTTTAATGAGATGAGGTGGATGATATGAGAGAACTGTTAGAGGATTACGGTATGGCAATATTTTATTCAATAACGGGAATGATGTTTGCAGTGTTTGCTTTTAATCTGATAAGCAGATTGTCATGAAATCATGAATCAAAATAAAATTTGTTCAGAGGTGATCATATGAAGGATCTGTTTAGTCAGTACGGCCCGCTTGTTCTTGGCTGCATAGCAGCGGTATTTATCATTTCCATATTTTTCTTTGTTCTTCATGAACCTGTGACTGAGATGATCAAAAGCTGGATAGCGCTTATTTTCTGACAGGAGAAAATACATGAAAGAGATAATGAGGGAATACGGAGGTGCAATTATTTCCGCAACGGCAGCAGTGCTTCTTTTCACACTTATTTTTGTAAATGTAAAATTCAAAAATCAAATCGGGCTATTTCATGTTATAAGAGATAGCGTATCTGAGACAGACGGAGAAAAAGATAAAAACATAAAAAGTCTTGCAGTATCTGAGAGCCGGATAAAGAGCGGCACGCCTGATGTCAGAGCCGGTGATGATCTGGAGGCTGACAAGAATTACAGACCGGAAGATCTTATAAGATCTGCGGATGGAACTGACATCAATGTCAGGATATTAAAAGTATCTGATATGAACGGACTCGATATTACGGATGATGTAATTTTAAAAGCTGATGGGGAATCAAATTGCCGTTTTTCCGACGAAGGAATATACAGGATCAGATTTTTTGTTGAAGATAATGATCTCAGGTCCGGTACGGAAGAATTGTATATAGGGGTAAAGCAGTGAAACACATAATTTTTGGTATAGTATCAAGTCTGATGGTGGTTTTGACTATTGTGGCGGTGCTGACTGTCGAGGGCAGAAATTCAAGAGAGAGGGAGCTTAAGAGCGCTCTCAGGTCTTCTGTAAAATCTGTCGTGAGTGAAGCTGCCGTAAGCCGAATTGATTCGGCGGCAGATGAAAGTGATATGAAAAAACGTTTTGAAGATATCATGAATAAAAGATTGAAATCAGCCGAGCGAAGTAAGAAAGACAGGCAGTTTAAATTGAAGTATACTTATTATGGCGCTGATCCGGAAAAGGGAATATTGTCATGTAAGGTCGATGAGTCATTTACCAATCCGAACGGAAGCGTCGCTCACATCTCGTGTACGGAGACGGCGGTGCTGGAGCAGGAAAAGACAGAGAAGCTTATGAAAATAAAATTTATATCTGAGAAGTCCGATGGAAGCGAATATCTCTATAAGGAATATGAGCTTTTGAAGGGGATGGATATGAAAGTCCCTGCTGAACCTGTGTGCCCCGGAAAGACTTTCAGAGGCTGGTCGGAATCAGGAAAAAATGTTTTGGATCTGCCTGAAAAAGTAGTAAAGAATGCGGAATACAGGGCGGTATTTTCTTAGCAATTAAAACTTCCCGCATTTCATGTAACATCACGAAGTGATGTTACAAGTGCAAGCGCAAGCAAACGAAGTTTGCACTTTAAATGCGCTTGCATCAATTAACATGGATCGTTTTCGTCGC
>ONDV01000095.1 GCA_900316665.1 uncultured Lachnospiraceae bacterium | reverse complement strand
AAACATCAGCCGCAGACTATTGAGCAGCTCCGATAGTGTACCGAACGTGCTGCGGATGCCGGGAACTCCCGGCCGCTGGCGCAGCGCAAGCGCCGCCGGAACGTACCGGACATCATCCACATCCGCCCGTTCCGCCTGCGTCATCCTCCGGCGTGTATAGGTAGAGAGGGATTCCAAATACCTGCGGGATCCCTCTGCATACAGCGCACCAAGTGCAAGCGATGATTTTCCCGAACCGGAGACACCTGCAATCGCTACAATCTCGTTCAGCGGGACATCTACATTGATATTTTTGAGGTTATGAACCTTTGCGCCACGTACCTCGATATACTTTGGCAGCATCTTTTGTCTGATCTCACCGGGCATAACAATTACCTCTTCTCCGTTTTCTTTTCCTTCTTGTGATTCATGATTCTTGTTTTGTTCTTGGTATTTATATCGTACCGTATTTCAAATTCATATCAAGTACGCAGATTCTTCTGACATAGTATCTTGCGTGATACTATAACAGAAAATGTCCGCACCCTCAAAAAAGGAAATCTCTGAAGCTTATGCATTTCACCTCTTGTTTTTTGTCACTTACCTCAAATGTCAGGACAGGACTTTCGATATATTGTATGATTGCATCATCAAAGAGAAAGGAAACCGGGGCATGAAGATAAGTGTTGATATTTCTGCTGAATATAAAGAACCATATGTAGTGATCTATACCGACAAGGTGACAGATGAGATCCAGCGAATGCTTGATATATTCAGCACAAACGAAACTCCCATAACTGCCCTGCAGAATGAAGAGGATATTATCGTTCTGCAGCCCAAGGAAATATACATGGTCAGAGTAGAGGATGGAGATACGATTATTTATGGTGAAAAACAAAAATATCGTTCACGGAAAAGGCTATATGAGATTAGACAGCAGTTAGGAAAACAGTTCATGCAGATATCCAAATCCACACTAATCAATCTGTCTTATATGGACAGTATTGAGCCGGGCTTCAGCGGAACACTTTTGCTGAAGCTGAAGAATGGATGCAAGGATTACGTTTCGAGAACATATCTGCCGGAGTTCAAAAAATATCTTGGATTATAGGAGGCGAAAGCAATGAAAGAGACAATCAAAGATTTAGCAAAGAGCACAGTAATCAGTATTGGAATGGCTATGGCTATTTTCTGTCTGGCTGGAATTGTATTTGATGTAAGATACAAAGGGAATTTGGCCTTGGATTTGGAGTTCCGACCATTGTGTACAGGAAGGAAAATCTTCCAATGCCGATTAGAGTATTGATACACATGGGTATTGGTTGCGTGATTTATACAATCGTTGCTTATGCAGTCGGATGGACAGGTGGGTCTGCAACCATCGGTCAGGAAATAATAATTACGGCGATTCAGCTGGCTGTTGCGTTTCTTATCTGGTTCCTTTTCATGAGATATTATCGTGCAGAAGCAAAGAAGATGAATGAGAAGATACAGGCAATGAAGTAAGAAGTAGTAAAACATAGTTTTTGAGAACATCGGTCAGAAATGACCGGTGTTCTCTTTTACCCAAAATCAGGAAGGAGGTAAGATTTACCGCTTCTTTGGATTCCGATGATGTTTTTTGCCTATTTGGGCATTTTTCTTCATTACTATTGTGGGCGGGAAACAAGTCGCAAAGGTATGCTGGAGATGATGTTTCTCTATTTCTTTTTGATTCCTCTCACAGCAACCTTGACGCACGACGGTGGCTGGAAATGAATTTTGCGAAACTTATTATACGTTATCTTCCATGCTGATGGTTATCTTAACATCTCCTTGTGAAAGAAGATCTGCCATCTCTGCCTCATCCTTATCAGATATATGACCTAGCCTTGTGTATGACCAGTTGTTGGAGCCATAGAACACTACCATCTGATTGCCCGAATAAAGTACAATGTCACCTGAACTCGTTGTTGTCTGTTTATCATCCCGTGGCAAGCTCTGTCCTATGGAACCCACCTGTTCAAAACCGCCATACATTGACATCTGAATTGTAACATCACCGTCTTCAGCCATATCCCGCAGTCTTTCTACAGCCTGATTGTCTTCCCAATCTACATTAACTTTTGTATCGCCGATTTTCATTGTCATAGAACTATCTCCAATAGCTTCATCATCTGCTAATTCATCTTTTTCTGCCTGCTGATACTTAGCAGATCCCTCCGACATGACATTCTCTTTTGAGCTTTCTGTTTCAACATTTTCTGATGTTGATATTTCCGTTCCTGCATTCTGATTATCACCGGAATTTATTGTATTTCCTGAACAGGCGCTCATAGAAAACATGATTGTCATACAGAATGCTATCAAAATCATTTTTTCTTTCATATCTAGCATCCTTTATTTCAAATTCTCCTTAAAGAAGCTCTCCAGCTTGTCAAATGGAATATAATTCTTAGATCTGTATGCACCGCATCAGGGATTATCATAAGTTCTTTATTATCAGCATACTTGCTGTCTTTGATCATATCTGCATAAGCATCCTTTGAGAAATAGCAGGAATGAGCCTTTTCTCCATGAACAAGTAAAACTGCACTTCTGATCTCGTTGCTGTATTTAAGGATTGGCTGATTAACGAAAGACTCACAACCGATCACATTCCAGCCGCCGTTGGAATTAAGGCTTCTCTTGTGATAACCTCTTTCAGTCTTGTAGTAATCATAATAGTCTTTCACAAAGAAAGGTGCATCCTCCGGAAGTGGATCTACAACTCCACCGCCAAGCTTATACTCACCTGCCTTAAGGTCTTCAAGTCTCTGAGCGCACATGGCAGCCTTCTTCTGATACCTTGCTTCCTCGCTGTCCTCGGAGTCAAAATATCCATTGGCATTTACTCTTGTCATGTCATACATTGTCATAGCTGCAGTCGCTTTGATCCTTGTATCA
>ONDV01000031.1 GCA_900316665.1 uncultured Lachnospiraceae bacterium | reverse complement strand
ATTTCTGCGCGCTTTTGTCAGAGAGCCGCTAATAAGCGCGTGCGAGCAAACAGAAAAACACAACTTGTGAGCCACCACTGTGACATCTCTTGGCAAAAAAGCGAATGAATCCTTGCAACGAAGATTTCATTATTTATGTGGGAAGTTTCAGTTACTTACATGCAATGTTCCGGTATCATCATAATATTAACATAAAACCGATAGCGAACAGTGATAAAATAGAGGTGTAACATATAAAAATTCAAAGCAGGCAAAATATGAACGAATCAGGCAAAAAAATATCCTACACCACCGGTCAGTTCGCGTCCAAAGCGCATGTAACCGTCCGAACCATCCGCTTTTACGACCAGAAAGGTCTGCTCACACCGAGCTGCCGCACCGAATCCGGTGCGAGACTATATACCGAATCCGATTTTGCCCGTCTTCAGCAGATCCTCCTCTTCAAATATCTCGGTTTCACCCTGGATGAGATACGTGAACTCACTGTCGCATCCGGCGACCCCTCCTCACTTCTCGACTCGCTGAATATACAGAAGAAACTCATAAGTGAAAAAATAGACGAGATGAGATCCGTTGAAAGCGCCATCGACCGAACCACATCAGCCATAAGAAAGAGCTCCCACATCGACTGGCAAGGCATGATGGATCTTATCCACCTCACATCAATGGAACAGAGTATGCAGTCGCAATATACCAGCTCTGCAAATATCTCCGCCCGCATCCGTCTCCACAGAGATTATTCCGTAAATCCTGAAGGATGGTTCAGATGGATCTATCGAACTGCCGGAATAGAAGACATAGGGAAGAACTCTTCCCAGCCTCAGATCCTGGAACTAGGATGCGGAAGTGGTTCTCTCTGGGCGGAAAACATTGAACATCTTCCTGACCGGACCACTATCATTCTTTCCGATATATCAAAAGGTATGCTGAAAGACGCGAGGCTTGCAGTCAACCGTTCATACCAGAAAAACATAGAAGCGCTTTCTACTCCCCGTCAGTTCCGCTACAAAAAGATCAACTGCGAGAAGATCCCTCTTCCGGATAATTCATGCGACTGCGTCATCGGAGACCACCTTCTTTTCTATTTAAGCCGTCCCGACGGTATAAAAAATGCCCTTACCGAAATCAGGCGGGTACTGAAGGAAGACGGTATTTTCATCGCATCGACCTATGGCAGAGATCACATGAAAGAGATCACGAAGCTGGTACATGATTTCAACCCTGAGATCACATTGTCACAGTATAATCTCTATGACCGTTTCGGTCTGGAGAATGGAGAAGAGATTCTCTCATATTATTTTGATTCGGTAGATACCTTTCTCTATCCGGATCATATAGAAATAAGCGAAGCGGAACCCCTTATTGCCTATATCCTGTCCTGTCACGGCAATCAGAACAGCCTGCTCCTGAATCATTACAGAGAATTTCGCGACTTTATCCGGAAAAAAGTAAAAAATGGCATTCATATCACCAAATCCGCCGGTATCTTTATCGCCCGAAAATAATTTCGGAGTCTCCTCAATGCGCGTTGGAACAAATAGGAAATGCAAACGAATACACATCTGTCTAAAAAGGCGGATACGGGACTTGCCCGTATCCGCCTTATTTTCCGGTGATATCATTTTCCGATGATTTCATATTCCGGTGATTTCATATTCCGGTGAATCCATATTCCGGAATTTTCAAAATCATATCTTCAGATCCTTATCCCGGAATCACTTATCAGTCTCCATTACCAAGTCCAAGAGAAAATCAGAAATCTGTAAGATCAGCAGGTCTTCTCTCAAGAAATGCCTTCATTCCCTCACGGTGATCATGAGTATCGCAGACCACGCCGAAGAGGTTTGCCTCATATTCAACCGCATTCTCGATATCCATATCGTATCCGTTATTGATGGCGGCCTTTGCGACAGCTACTGCATAGCTTCCCTTTGAAATAATTGTAGCGGCCATCTTCTTTGCTGTTGGCATCAGTTCTTCCTTCGGAACCACATGATTTACCAGACCGATTCTGTATGCCTCTTCTGCGTTGATATTCTCTGCCGTGAAGATGATCTCCTTTGCGCGTCCCATGCCGACCAGACGAGCGAGGCGCTGTGTGCCGCCGAATCCGGGGATTATTCCGAGACCTACCTCAGGCTGACCGAATGTAGCATTTTCAGAAGCAATACGGATGTCGCATGCCATGGCGATTTCATTGCCGCCGCCAAGGGCGAAGCCGTTGATTGCCGCTATGGTAACCTGACGCATCTTCATAAGTCTGAAGAAAGGCTTGGATGCGCGCATACCAAATGCACGGGCGCTCTTTGCGTCAAAATCAGCCATCTCTGCTATATCAGCCCCGGCTACAAAACTCCTGAAGTCATCATCACCGCCGAGCTTCTTATTAAAACAGGGACCGCCGGTAAGAATAACTGCCTTGATATCATCATTTGCCTCTATGGAAGCAAGGCAATCATCGAGTTCCTCCAGCGTCTCGCTGTTCAGCGCATTGAGAGCCTTCGGGCGGGAAATCTTGAGGACAGCAATATTATCCTCGACTTCAAGTATGAGATTTTTGTAGTCTGACATTTTCTACCTCCTGTTTATATATCATTTACCAAAATTGCCTATATCACTTTTCAGCATAGCTGCCAGGTCACCAAGCTTTGCAGAGCTGTCATTGATGGTGCTGCTGCATTTATCCATCTCGATGAGATTCCTGACCGACTGTACGGAATAAGTCTGCTGTCTGGATGAGAAATCAAGAAGCTGCTCGGAAGAATTAACTGCGCTGTCTCTCAAGTCATTCATCTCATCCATGGATTTCTCTACAGCTGATACTCCATCAGAGAGGCCGCTCAGACTCTTGTCGATGCTCTTAAAAGCTTCATCGGTTGACTTAATGTCACCTGACTGGCTCTCGGCAAGCTCCAGAGTCTTCTTCATGGTGCTGGTCGCATCATTCATAGCCTTTGCAAATACATCAATTATCTCTTTTATCTGCTTTGCAGAACCGGATGCCTGATTGCCGAGTTCTCTCATTCTGGTGGCGACTGCACCGAAACCTCTTCCGGTATCATCGCCTGCCTTAAGTGCCTCTTCTGAAGCATTCTTTGAAAGAAGGCTCATCTCCGATGCCATTGCAGATACGAGAGAAGTAATCTCCTGCATGGATGCTGAAGCAGCGCTCATCTTCCTGGTCTGGTCAGATATGATCTTAGCCGTAGTTTCAATCTTCTCATTAGTCTTTGACAGACGGTCAAGAGTATCCTGAACTGAAGCCTTTGCATTGTCGAGGTCTCTCGAACGATCCGAAAGCACCTTCACGACATGACTTGTAGTCTCTATCTGACTGCTTATCTTATCGATCTTCTCGGCATTTCTCTTGGAGAGCAGGCCCTGTTCGTCGCTTCTGGCATTTATGTCTCTTACAAACTTTGACAGAGGTGTATCTCCCTCATCCTCAGATCCTGTATCTGCCTGAACAGGCTTAGACTGTGCCTCAGGCTTTGATTCGCCTGCTGCTTTTTCAGCTGCCTTCTCTGCAGACTTCTGGGCAGCTTTCCTTGCCTCTGCCTCTTCCTCCATACCGAAATATCTGTAATCAGACTGAGGTCTGATATCCACGAAGCCATCTGCCATATTCTCACGGACAGCAGCCATTCCGGCAGTCTCTCCGCCTACATTGGTAGAATATCCTGCAGCCGAATTACGCATCTGCTCATCAGCAAGGACTGATTCTACAGTATAGAGACGCTCTCCGTCGTCCTGATTCTGCGCTCCGTTTGTCTCGATCGCCCCGGCTTTCGGCTGTATGCTCTGAGTCTCTCCAACTGCCTTCGGAGTCGGCTCAACAGCAGCCTCCTGCGCAGGTCTTGAAGGATGGAATTCGCTTATCTTCGAGCGTTCCTGTCTGCCGAAATCTCCCTGTCTCATGGGTGGCTTGCTGTGAGGTACCTGAGCATTGCCTGTCTGCGTGTTCTTGTTCTCCGACGGAGTATACTGGTGTACTTTCGAACGAGCTTCCTGCATGTCTTCCGCCTGTGCCTGACGCGGCTCATGAGGAGCCGCTGCCTGCGGAACTGCTGCCTGAGGAGCTGCTGCCTGTGGAGCTGCTGCTCTAGGAGCTGCCGGCTGAGAAGCCGCTGCCTGCGGAGCTGCTGCCCTCGGAGCCGCTGCCTGCGGTACTGCTGCCTGAGGAGCTGCTGCCCTCGGAGCCGCTGCCTGCGGTACTGCCGGCTGAGGAATTCCATTCGGCATTGCCTCATTTTCTCTTCTGGCTTCCTCGGAAGCCGCGGTCATAGGCGCTACAGACTGAGGAATGCCGTTGCCCTGAGGCACTACGGCACTCGGAATACCATTTCCTTGCGGAACCACGGCATCAGGCACGCCTGTCTGCCATACATTGCCGGGCATCGCAGGCTGATTCTTCTCCGCTTCGGCTCTCATCCTTTCAGGCACATAAACCCTGGGCGCTTCATAATCATTTTTCGGCGCGTATGAGGTATGATCTTCCTCCGGTTCTATGGGAAGCCCGGATTTTCCGGTCTTTGCCTTCTTGCCGTCGTCCTGATTCAAATTAAAATTAAAAAGCGAACCGCCCTGCTCATTTTTCGACTTTGCTTTTGCCATTGCCATCTACCCCCTGTCTCGTTCAAATCGGGTCTGTATGAACAATATTACCGTTACCGGGTACAAATCATTACAAAATACTATGATATGAGTGTCATGTCCTGACACCTCCTTGTCTTTCATGCGCGGCGGCGGACATCTGACACTGTAATCATATGCACCCTTGCAACCGTTCCCTGTGATCACACGGGGAACAAAAACCTACTGTATCTATTACAACCCATTATACAAGGTTTTCGCCAAATATGATAGTTAAAAAACCGTTTTCAGCCTATCTTTGGTAAATATAACCATAAAATTCGGCATATAAACGATTATCAGCCGAGCTTTTTCTCCACAGCAGCAAGCTTCACGCAAAGTACGAACACATCAAGAGCCTGTGACAGCTCATCAAGCGTCGGATATGTAGGCGCCACTCTGATCGTCGAGTCATCGGGATCCTTATGGTAAGGGAAAGGAGCTCCCGCACCGGTCATAGTCACGCCCGCTTCCTTTGCGAGCTCTATTGTCCTCTTCGCGCATCCGGGATTTGTCGTGAACGTCACGAAATAACCGCCCGAAGGCTCTGTCCACGAGCCCACTCCCAGTCCTTCCAGTTCTTCCTTGAATTTCTTCACCGTAAGCTCAAACTTCGGGCGCACGATAGCTGCATGCTTCTTCATGTGCTCTCTTATCCCCTTGCCGTCACGGAAGAAGTTGACATGGCGCAGCATATTTATCTTGTCATAGCCTATTGTCTGTGCGGAAAGAGTCTTCAGCACATCCTTAAGGTTATTGTCGCTTGCGGCCATGCCGGCGATTCCTGCTCCGGGGAAAGAAATCTTGGATGTGGACATGAACTCAAATATCATGTCTTTGTGACCGCACTTCTCAGTCTCATCCAGTATGTTAAGTATCTTTTTCTGTTTCTCAGGCTCATCATAGATGTGGTGAACGCAATAAGCATTATCCCAGAAGACTCTGAAATCAGGAGCGGCCGGCTCTAAAGCCGCGATACGCTTTACGATCTCGTCAGAATATACATAGCCCTGAGGATTTGAATACTTGGGGACGCACCACATACCCTTTACGGCAGGATCTTTCACAAGCTCTTCCACCATATCCATATCCGGGCCGTCTTCCGTCATCGGAACATTTATCATCTTTATTCCAAAATGCTCAGTCACTCCGAAATGTCTGTCGTAGCCGGGAACCGGGCATATCCATTTAACCTCCGGAAGCTTACACCAGGGTGTCTCTCCAAGATATCCTGTCGTCATGCCCCTGGAAACCTGGTCATACATGATATTAAGAGATGAGTTGCCGAAAACTATTACCTGTTCCGGATCGCAGTCAACCATTGATGCCAGAAGAGCCTTTGCAGCAGGGATTCCGTCAAGTCCGCCATAATTTCTCGTATCAATGCCGTCTTCAATCATGTCAGAAGGATCCACGGCGCCAAGAAGTCCGTATGACAGCTCCAGCTGGGCGGGAGCGGGCTTGCCGCGCGCCATGTTGAGCGACAGGTCCATCTTCTGATAATCCCTGTAAGCCGCTGTCAGGCTTTCCTTTTCCTTCATCAGTTCTTCTTTCGACATCTCATTGTACGATTTCATCTGTTCCCTCCTGTGGTATCAATGTCTTCTATTCATTTAACTTCCGCTGCTTCAGTCTTTATTTCCCGGCGGATCATATCCGTTTTCACCGTACTCAGACCTCAGTTTTTCAAGTCTCTTTTTAAGATCCGCCTCATATCCTATGCCTCCCGGCTCGTATATCTTCTCCCCGACAAGCGGATCAGGAAGATACTGCTGGGAAACATAATGCTCATGAAAGTCGTGCGGATATTTGTATCCGACTCCCTTTCCCAGCTTCCCGGAACCCCCGTAGTGGGAATCCTGCAAGTGTCTCGGCACGGGAGCCGAGCCTGTTTTTTCAGCCAGATCCATAGCCTTGTCTATGGCGCACACGATTGAATTGGACTTCGGCGCCGTTGCAATGTATGCTGCGGCCTCTGCCAGAATTATCCTTCCCTCAGGCATTCCCACACGCTCGACAGCAGAAGCCGCGGCAGAAGCGACCACAATGGCATTCGGATCAGCAAGTCCAACATCTTCAGCGGCGTGGATCATAATTCTTCTCGCAATAAATTTTACGTCTTCCCCTGCTGAAAGCATCCTTGCCAGATAATATACCGCCGCGTCCGGATCAGAACCCCGCATGGATTTTATGAAGGCGGAAATGGTGTCGTAATGGTTATCTCCCTCTCTGTCGTAACGGATTATCCTTCGCTGAATGCACTCGCTGATCACATCTGCCGTGATATGTATCTTTCCGTCATCAGACGGGTCTGTGGTGAGCGCCGCAAGCTCCAATGCGTTCAAGGCTCTCCTTGCGTCTCCGTCCGCCATACCGGAAAGAAAATTCACCGCCTCGTCATCCATCAGCGGATGGAAAGCACCGAGCCCGCGTTCCTTGTCCGTAAGCGCCCTTTTTATTATTGTAACAATATCATCAGAGGACAAAGGCTTCAGTTCAAATATCATTGACCTCGACAGCAGCGCGCCGTTTACTTCAAAATAAGGATTCTCCGTCGTCGCGCCTATAAGCGTAAGCGTTCCGTTCTCAACATAGGGAAGAAGATAATCCTGCTGGGATTTATTGAAACGGTGGATCTCATCTATGAATAATATGGTCCGTCTGCCGTAGGCGCCAAGCATCTCCCGCGCTTCCTTTACTACGTTCTCCATGTCTTTCTTTCCGGATGTCGTAGCATTTATCGCCTTGAAATCTGCTTTTGTAGTATTGGCTATCACTTCCGCCAGGGTGGTTTTCCCCGTACCGGGCGGTCCGTAAAAAATCACGGACTGCAGCTTATCAGCCTTGATCGCCCGGTAGAGCATCCGTCCCTTGCCGATGATCTCATCCTGACCCACTATCTCGTCAAGAGTTCTCGGTCTCATGCGGGAAGCAAGAGGAGATTCCTTTTTTCGGTTCTGCTCTTCCATATAAGTAAAGAGATCCATGTCAGCCTTTCTATTAAAATGAATTATCTCGTATCTTTTCATTCATTTTTATTACCCATCGATAGTAAATTCAAGCCATTACTTTTAAAAATGAATTATTTCCACGAGAATTATTCACACTCTTGTTACAATACACTCTCTCAAAAAGATTTTCAAGTGAAAAAATGCGGCCGCTTTTAAGCGACCGCATGATCTGATGCCGTAATCATTCGGCAGAATAAGATTTGCCGAAGCATTAATTTTTATCAGAGCTTACTTCTGATGTCTCGAAAATGAATTTTACGGATGATGTCATGTTTTCATCTGCACCGGCAAAGGTGTCATAAGCTTTCGAAGCATCATTTATGGCTGTAAGTCTGTCCGTAAACTGATTGATATCTCCGTCAAAGGCCTCTGCTATCTTCTTTATTCCCTCGTCATCAAACTTCACAAGGCCTGCATCCAGAAGATCCGCTCCATTATAGAGATCAGCTGCTCCGTTATCAAGTGTGCCGATTCCATTGTCAAGAAGACCTGCTCCTGAATAGAGATCCGAAGCGCCATTATCAAGACGGTTCACTCCATCAAGAAGTCTGCCTGAATTGCCGTTCAGAAGCGATGCGCCGTTATAAAGTCTCAGCACGCCCGGAGCCAGCTTTCCGCTGACATTTTGATACAGGAGTCCGGCGCCGTTATTCAGCATATTCAGCTTGCCCTTAAGATTTTCGACAAATGATCCGAATTTGACATCAAGCGAAGCCGACTTATTCGCATTTTTTGTAATCTTATCAGCAACTAAGTCAAGAGTTTCGTACTTCTCCTTGAAGGCCATGTACTTAACTATATATTCTGCTGCCGTATTCTTATCAGGGTCAGTGTCTTTTGCGTGAGCTGCTAAATATTTCCACTCAGTCATTGTCATGCCGGTGACGGAAAGCCAAGCCTTGTCAACCTTTGATATCTGTGAAGAATCGCTAAACTCCTCATATCCTCTGGTCGAAGGAGCTTTATCAGCATCATCAGCCGTGATTCCTCCTGCCTCACTAGTGCTAGCATCCTGCATCTTCTTTACGCCGGCATCTATTGCCTTTTGCTGAGCCACTAGTTTAACCCGATTTTCAATTTTAGATCTGACTGTGGCGTCAACCGTATCTTTTAATGTGGTGTTTGTGGCCTTGTCGACTGTAGCCCCGGCAGTTGCCTCCATCTCTTTCAAAGCATCTTTTCTCATGTCATCGGTTACTTCATTCTCTTGAATTTTTCCTCCGGAATTTTTTATAACCGCTGCCGTTGCTGCCTCATTAAGTGCCTTATTAAAATCCTCCAGAGACATCTTCATTACGTCATCAAGAGAGACTTGCTTGTTATTCAGCTGGCTCAGAGCTGATGCGACTATCGCATAATCCTCATTTTGTTTCAGTGCAGCAGGCTCATTCTTTGTAAATTCTTCTTCCACAGCTGCCTTATACTGAGTTTCATACTGATTCTGCTCCTCAGTAGTCATGAGATTATAAATAAAATTAAACTTCTCATAATCATACTTCAGACTATTATATTTTTTAAGAAGTGCTGCCTTTGCAAATGCCTTGGCAGACTGGAGGCTGCTGGAAAAATATTTGTTATTAAGCGCTTCATTTACGGCTGAATATGCCTTCAGAAGATTGGTAAAAGAGTTCATTTCCGCTTTGTCCGCATTGGAAATCGCATTATATAAATCATTCGTGCCGTCCGAGAGACTCTTTGTGCCTTCTATAAGGGCAGTCATCTTATCGTTCAGTTCCTTAGCACCGGCAGTAAGCGTGCTGACGCCGTCGGTATAATCATTTATGCCGCTCTTCAATTCACCGGTACCGTCCTTTAATGTCTTTGTCCCGGCTTTCAGAGTACCCGAACCGCTCTTCAGTTTGGAAGTGCCGTCTTTTAATGTCTTTGTGCCATCCTTCAGCTTTCCCGAACCATCCTCCAGGGCTTTCATGCTATCCTGAAGCTTTGTCATGTCATCCTGGATCTTGTCAGCGGCTGTTGCATTGTTGAAGTCGTCGAATCCCAGATCCGAAAGCACATCCGAAGAAGCCAGTGTCATCGTAAGGCCGAGGTCAAAATCGCTTGTGTCCGCAGTTATTTCCACATACTCAGGTATGGTCTTGTCCTCGTTCACACCGAGGTCTGTAAGCTTCGAGCTGTCAAGTTTAAGGGCATCCTTCAGTCCCGGAAGTGCCACGCCCATTACTATATTTGAGTTGGCATCGCTTACGACCTTGCCGTTTGTGACATTGATATTTGTAAACTTATCAGACGGGAGAATCATTCCTGATATCATGGCAAAGGGAACAGAAATATTTTCCTCGCTGCCGTTTACATTTATTTTCTCTTTCGCCGTATTTGTGTAATCGAATCTGATCGTCACATGTCCGGACTTTCCGGCAAGATCGGCGGGAGATATGTCTTTGCCGTCAAGCTTGTATGACACCTTGACGCCTACCGGCAGTTCCTTGGAAGTCTTGCCCTGATAATAGATGTCATTCCCGTCAGCATTCCATGTGATCTTGTCTCCGGAGCCCTTCTCGTACTTTTCATTGCCTTTCACATTCTGAATATCGGTAAGGCTTGTGGCATCCTCGATCTTGTCAGAACCTTTATAATTTCTCAGCCAGTCGCTTACCAGCACATTTTTCGGAGAACCCTCGGCATCGGACTTCACATATACTGTTTCTATCTTCTCTGCATCTTTTCCGGATTCACCAAAGCTTGTATTTCTGATCGTCTTCTCAAGCTTCTTCTCATTTTTTGTCTCTGAACCCGATGTATTTTTGCTGCTTTCCGTGACAGCTGACGTTCCGGCGCATGAGACCGTGCTCAGTCCTACCAGGCATGCCATAGCTGCCGCTGCTGTTTTTTTGATTACTTTTCTGTTGATATTCATAAAAAGTCATCCTTTCCATTTCCGGCACTTATGCCTGAAGTTTCTTCTTGTTTCTGTCATACTCTCTTGCTTCGGCGCATTTTGCTGTCGTTCTCACGATCAGCGGATCGAATATCATATACATGGAAGGCAGTACAAGAATAACCACCACCATACTGATAAGTGCGCCTCTCGCCATCAGCGAACAGAGTGAGCTTATCATATCGATCGACGAGACAAGTCCTACGCCGAACGTCGCTCCGAAGAATGACAGAGCCGATACTATTATTGACTTCATCGAAGCTGAGAGCGCTTCTCTGGTGGCGTGGGTCCTGCCCTTGCCGTGGTTTCTCTCCCAGAGATATCTCGTCGTCATAAGTATCGCGTAATCGACCGTGGAGCCAAGCTGAATAGTGCCGATGACGATGGACGCGACAAACGGCAGAGTCGTGTGCGTATAATATGGAAGCCCCATATTTATAAATATTGCGAATTCTATGACCGCCACCAGAATAAAGGGGAGCGAGGCGGACTTCAGCACGACAGCTATTATAATGAAGACCAGCGCTATCGATACCCAGTTAACTATCTGGAAGTCCCTGTTGGTGACAGTAATAAGATCCTTGGTGCAGGGGGCTTCGCCTACGACCATCGATTTTTTGTCGTAGCCCTTTGTGATCTTCTTTACAGTATCTATCTGATTATTGACCTCATCCGATGCTACCTTGTACTTCGATGTGATGAGGCACATTTCATATCCCTTACTCTTCATCATCTCGCTGACGTCTTTCGGGATCATGCTTTCAGGCACAGCCGGTCCGAAAAATGTATTCAGTCCTATAACCGAATCCACGCCTTTTACATCTGCTATGTCCTTCTGCATGTCCGACTTGTCTTTCGACTTCATCTTGACATTATAAAGAACCATATAAGACGTATTGGATTCAAAATTCTTATCAAGGGCACTTGATGCTTTCATCGAAGGAAGATTCGACGGCAGCGTTCCTGCCAGATTGTAATAAACCTTCGTATGTGTCTCTCCGAAAATCGCGAAGGGAAGGATCAGAAGAAAGACCAGACCGAAGATCCAGTAATACTTCGAGATAAATTTCGGTATTTTCTTAAATTCTCCAAGCAGAGGTCTGTGTCTTGTCTTCTCAAGAGCATTGTCAAAAATGAGTACCATACTCGGAAGAACCGTAAGGCAGCAAATGACGCCGATAAACACACCCTTGGCCATGACAAGTCCGAGATCAAGACCAATTCTGAAGCTCATGAAGCAAAGCGCTATAAATCCTGCTATCGTAGTAATAGAAGACCCTATCACCGACTGAAATGTAGCCACTATTGCCGTGCTCATGGCCTTGTTCTTGTCATCGGGATATCGTCCCAGCTGCTCCTGATAGCTGTGCCAGAGGAAGATGGAATAATCCATTGTCACGCCCAGCTGCAGGACAGCCGCTATACATTGCGTAATAAATGATATCTCGCCGAATGCCCTGTTTGTTCCCATGTTGTAAATGATTGTCATTCCGATAGACAGAAGGAAAAACAGGGGTATCAAAAACGAATCCATGGTAAGCGAGAGGACTATTACTGCCAGCACCACCGCAATCAGCACATATACAGGCGTCTCCTTCTCAGCCAGTTCCTTTGTATCCTCGACCAGACCGGACATACCTGCCAGGAAGCACTGCTTATTGGATATCTTCCTGATCTTTTTGACCGCATTCATTGTATCGTCTGAAGATGTGGTGTTGTCAAAGATGACAAACATCATCGTTGCATCGCCGTTATCAAAAGCCTTCCTGTATTTATCCGGAATCATGGATACCGGAATCGATATATCGGCTATGCTGTCGTACCAGAGCACGTTATGCACATGCGGCACGGCCTCGATTTTCTTCTTAAGTTTCGCGACATCCTTGTAATCCATGCCTTCGACGACATACATAGAATACGCGCCGACGCCGAACTCATCCTCCAGGATATCCTGTCCTTTCATCGTCTCGATGTTCTTCGGGAGATATGTCAGAATATCATAATTGATCCGCATCTTCATATAACCGATTGCAGATGGGAACAGAAGGACGACGGCAATGACAAGGATCAGATATCTCAGCTTCACTATTCCTTTAGCCAGAGTCTTCATCTTTTTTCTCCTTCTCTGAAAAAATGACCATCGTTCATTTCTTTTCGTATAGCATTATGCTATAATAATGACCGGTGGTCAATTATTTTGTGATTTCAGATATACATAAATTCAAATCTGTATGATTACAGTGGCAAAAGGTACTTTTAACACTAAGCCGTAGTAATATACTTAATAGAAACTGGAAAAATTAATGAGTGAAAAAGTAACAAGCAAGAAAAGGCAGAAACGTGAATCGCTGCTCAGGCAGTCCTTTCAGCTCTTCACAGAAAAAGGATTCCAGAACACGTCCATCTCCGATATCGCAAAAAATGCCGGAGTAGCCAAGGGGACATTCTATCTGTATTTCAAGGATAAGTACGATCTCAGGAACAGACTGACAATACATGAGGCGTCAAAGCTGTTCATCAACGCTTATAATGCCTTTATTAATGAGCACTCTCCGGATTCAGATGAAAATCATGCGCCGTTGGATGTCGAAAAAATAATAGTTTTCATGATGGAGCATATCCTCGATGAACTTGAATCCAACAAGCCCCTTCTGGTTTTTCTCAATAAAAACCTCTCATGGGGTGTCTTCAGAAATGCCATTTACGGAGAGCCAAAAGAGGATGAGCCCGACTTCTACTACCTCTACCGTAATATCCTGGAAGAATCGCCCGTAAAATACCGTGATCCTGAGATAGCTCTTTTTCTGATTGTGGAACTGGTGGGAGCAGCCGGATACAGCTCCATCATATACAAAGACCCTCTGGATCTTGAACACCTAAAGCCCTATCTGATTCGTGAGATTCATAATATTCTGAAGTCGCATGAAATAATATAATCTTTCAGATTTTCTCCGCCGCATGGACAGCATGACCGGTCAGCTCATTGTCCTTCACTTCTATTTCTATGGTATCTCCCATTGACAACTCATCGCCAAGTATGATCCTTGCGGCAATCGTCTCGATAGTCTTCTGCATATACCTCTTCAGCGGACGTGCTCCATATACAGGATCATATCCCCTGTCAACGACCATCTGCCGAGCCTCCGGAGTCAGTACAACCTTCACTTCCCTGTCAGCCAGACGACTGTTCAGTTCTTCAAGCTGCAGGTCTACTATGTGTCCGATATTTTCTCTTGTAAGCGGACGGAACATTATTATTTCATCCAGCCTGTTCAAAAATTCCGGACGAAACTGAGCTCTCAATATCTGCCTTACTTTCTCACGTGTCGCGTCAGTTATATCGTTATCCTTTTCAATTCCTTCCAGAATTTCATGCGCACCGAGATTTGAGGTCAGTATGATTATGGTATTTTTGAAATCCACTGTCCTGCCCTGTGAATCAGTGATCCTGCCGTCATCCAGTACCTGCAGAAGGATATTAAAAACATCAGGATGAGCCTTCTCAACCTCATCAAAGAGCACGACAGAATAAGGTTTTCTCCTGACAGCCTCCGTCAGCTGACCGCCCTCGTCATATCCCACATATCCGGGAGGCGCTCCTATAAGACGGGAAACTGAGTATTTTTCCATATACTCGGACATATCGATACGCACCATATTTTTCTCATCGTCAAAGAGAGCCCGGGCAAGTGTCTTCGCAAGCTCTGTCTTGCCGACTCCGGTAGGACCCAGAAACAGAAACGAACCTATCGGTCTGGACGGATCCTTTATTCCTGCTCTGGATCTTATTATTGCTTCAGATACAAGTCTTACAGCCTCATCCTGACCAACAACTCTTTTCTTCAGTTCATCGCCAAGACCGAGAGTCTTCTCACGCTCGGATTGAGACAGCTTTGCTACTGGTATTCCTGTCCAGCGCGATACGATCTCAGCTATCTCAGACTCAGTCACCTTCTCATGAACAAGCGAAAGTTCCTTCTGATCGATGGCATTTTCCGTCTCTTTAAGCCTCTTCTCCAGCTCCGGCAGCTTACCGTACTTCAGTTCTCCTGCTTTCGTATAATCTCCGGCCTGAGTAGCAATCTCGATCTCATGATTCGTGCTCTCGATCTCTTCTTTTATTTTCGAGGCCTGGTCAACAATATTCTTTTCGTTCTGCCATTTTGCATTCTTACTGTTGAATTCATCATTCAGCTCGGCCAGTTCCTTCTGGAGGTCAATAAGTCTCTCCTTAGACAGCTGATCCGTCTCCTTTTTAAGAGCAGTCTCCTCTATATTTAGCTGAGTCAGTTTTCTGGACAGTTCATCTAGCTCCTCCGGCATCGAATTCATCTCTGTCTTTATAGAAGCACAGGCTTCATCTACCAGATCAATCGCCTTATCAGGCAGAAATCTGTCCGAAATATATCTGTCAGAGAGGGTCGCAGCTGCGACAAGCGCCGAATCAGTAATAGTCACATGATGATAATTCTCATAACGCTCTTTCAGTCCTCTGAGAATCGATATGGTATCGGTCACCGACGGTTCATCTACCATTACAGGCTGGAAACGGCGCTCAAGAGCCGAATCCTTTTCTATGTACTCCCTATATTCGTTCAGGGTGGTTGCGCCTATGCAATGAAGTTCACCTCTTGCAAGCATGGGTTTCAGCATATTTCCGGCGTCCATGGAACCCTCGGTCTTTCCTGCTCCGACAATGGTATGCAGCTCATCGATAAAAAGAATAATCCCGCCATTGGAATTTTTTATGTTATCGAGCACCGCCTTCAGCCGCTCTTCAAACTCTCCTCTGTACTTAGCTCCTGCTACAAGAGATGCCATATCAAGGGCGAATATCTTCTTGTCTTTCAAATTATCAGGAACTTCACCTTTACCCTTAGCGATACGCTCTGCCAGTCCCTCTACAGCAGCTGTCTTGCCGACGCCGGGTTCTCCGATAAGAACAGGATTGTTTTTAGTCTTCCTGGACAGGATCCTGATCACATTTCTAATCTCTTCATTTCTCCCTATCACCGGGTCAAGCTTACCCTCACGTGCTCTCTCTACCATGTCATATCCGTACTTTTTCAGTGCGTCATATGTGGCCTCCGGATTATCCGTGGTCGCACGGGATGGTCCCTTGACTTCCGCCAGGGCCTTAAGAAACCTGTCTCTCGTAATGCCAAACTGACGGAGATGGTCTTTAATATCGCTGTCAGGATGACGAAGTATTGAAAGGAAGATATCCTCTACAGATACATATTCATCTCCCATGGCCTTTGCCTCATCCTCAGCGTGTATTAAAGCCTGGTTTGCCCCGTTTGACACTCCGACCTGAAGATTTTCTCCCGCAGCCTTGGGGTAGCCCTGGACAAGAGAAGTAATATCATTCGAAAAATAATTCTTGTCAATTCCCATCTTCTCTATCAGATCCGGAATCAGACCCTCCTCCTGTCTCATCAGAGCCAGTATGATATGCCCCTGCTTCATCTCAGGATTTGAATAATCGTATGTAAGCTTCTCAGCATCCTCTATAGCTTCCCGTGACTTCTGTGTAAATCTGTCTATCTGCATAACTCACACCTCCTTATTTTGAGGTTATCAGATCATTTTTTCTAGCTTTCAGTATATCACTATTGTTAGCACTGTCAATATGTGAGTGCTAATTTATATGATAAATTTAAGCGGCAGCTTCCGCCACCGCTTAATTACCGGGTTGCCTGACCGGCAGCTTCCCCGCTACCCATTTTCGCTTCCTTTTACCTTCTACCTGGCTACAAAAAATCTGTGCTCACCGCGCTTTGATTCCTCTTTGTCACGATACAGCATCTCATCAGCTCTGGTTCTAGACGTATCGATAGAACTGTCATTTCTCTTGTCATAGAAAGCATATCCCACTGCTATATAAAAGCATGGTTTTTCTTTCTCTGCTTTGTCCTGCTTTATCTTAAAGTCTTTTACGGCATTCTCTACCTCAGCAGAATCAACGGACTCCATTATGGCTACAAACTCGTCTCCTCCCACCCTGTAAATCTTGCCGTACTTCTCGAAACATTCTCTGATAAGATCAGCTGCCCACTTGATATATCTGTCACCCACGTCATGACCATATGAATCATTCACATGCTTCAGGTAATTTAAGTCGAACGAAACAACCGCTGTATGACCGCTCAGGATTCCCCTGCAGAGCTCCTCATAGGCATTTCTGTTATAAGTTCCCGTCTGCATATCCATAGAAGCCATATTTCGGTAAAACATAGTCTTCTCACTCTCTATCCTTCGCTTTTTCATCTCGCGGATAAAGGTGATCCACAGGCAGGAAATATATATTATGAAGCAGATGGTCGGTATGATCATAAAGCTTGAGGATCTGATAAAGTAGCTTATGATCATTGTTGCTATTCCGACTATCAGAAAAAAGCTGCCGACTAGGTTCAGGGTGGTGATTTTCCCCTCTTCCTTGCTGCATTTTTTCCTCTTGTACGTAGCCCATATGAAGAAAAGGCATACAAGAAGAACAACAATTATCGTAAGGAAAGCTGAATCCCTGAAGAAAAGGACGCCCGTCAGCTGAAGTATGTTCACAACAAACGCATTCAGAAATCCTATGAAGACCAGATATTTCCACCCGCTCTCATCCTTCAACTTATAGAAATGCTTCACATAAAGCGTAAATACTATAGGGAAAAGAGCTATACATTCAAAGGCCAGGAAATTTACTCCGATATGATTTGAGAATATGAGACTTGATGCATCTGTCGACAGGAACATACAGATGCCTCCAAGGAGCGACGACAAACCCAGAAAGAGAGAGATGTGCCCTACCTTTATCTGTCCATCGCTCTCACCGTAATTGTCAATGAAACTGCTTAGAAACATAAGAATTCCGAATACGATCACGGCAAATGCAAGCAAAAACTCCGGTATGGATCTGCTGAGAAGATAATGATAAATCGTAGACTCATGACCTATCAGAAACTCAGGAGTATAGAAGTCTGCCAGTCTGCTCTGATACTGAGCCTCAATATACATGGATTTCGCTTCATCCGGAATACTTACGAAATTCCATACCTGACCGGATGTGCCAGAAAGCGCGGATTTCTTTTCAGGAAGATAATAGATAAGAGAATTACCGTTATATACCTTGATATCCATATCTCGCGAACAGAATACAATGGAGGAACCATCAGGGATCTTCTTCGGCAGAATAAGCGTCCATGTCATATGACGTTTGCCGCCCACGGTGGATGTCTCTGTATGGTTTATCTCAACTCTTTTTATCCTGAAATCATTGTTTGCAATATTGAGATACGGTACCTTGCTGTATCTATTGACTAGCATCACGGCAAAGATCAATATGAATATTGCCATGAAGAATATATGTGAAAACTTACCAATTGTCTTTTCGCTGATCCGCTTCATGCAAGCCCCCAATCAATATATCATTTATGACGATTATACAATAACTCTCACCATAAATAAAGCAAAATAAAAAAACCGAAGCTGCAATACCACAGCCCCGGTAAACAAAAGGATAACTATTAAAAGGAAATTATGACCGGTATATCATTCTTTGACTCCGCCAAGCGTTACACCGCTTACGATGTTCCTTGACAGGCAGAGATATACGATTATGACAGGGAATATTGAGAAAGCAATAGTCATATACACTATTCCCATATCAAACTTCAAAAAGTCAGCTGACCTCAGTTCTGCGATAAGTACAGGAAGTGTCTTCTTGGTCTCGGTTTTCAGTACGAGTGCCGGAGTGAAGTAGTTATTCCAGTTGAAGACGAATGAGAATATAGCCTGTACGGATATTGCGGGCTTCATAAGAGGTATCGCGATCCTGTTGAATATTAAAAACTCGCCTGCACCATCGATTCTTGCTGCTTCCACCAGTGACATGGACAATACAGAGTCCATATACTGTTTCATGTAGAAGAAAGTAGCCGGAGCTGCTGCAGCCGGGACAATCAGCGGAACGTAGCTGTCCATCATGCCCATCTTTGTAATGAGGTTAATGAAACCAAGTGCAGTTACCTGAGTTGGAATCATCATGACTGCCAGTATGGCCGTCAGCGCCGTATCACGTCCCTTGAATCTGTAGGTATGAATTGCATAAGCCGTCATCGTCGAGACGTAGGTGCAGAGGAAAGCGGACAGAGCAGCAACGAAGAGGGAGTTGAACATACCTCTTATTATGGGCTGTGTGCTGTGAACCATTCCGTCCCAGTTCTTTGCAAAATACCGGCTCGGCAGCGCCGAGAAGCCTCCCATCTGCAACTCGCCCTTGGATCTCGTGCAGTTTACAAACAATATGTAGAACCATATCAGACAGAGAAAAGTCAGGATAATAAGAACCACATAAGCGATTATTCTTCGCACCGTCACGCCGGCTCCCCTTGATTTACTCTTGTCTTCAGAATCATCCTTAATAAATGTAGTCTTTGCCATAACAAGCCTCCCTCATCACTTTTCATCTGATGCCGTCATCTTAAACACAAGCAGGCTCAGAAGACCGGTAAGTTTGAAACAAAGTAGCGCTTAAGGAAAACTAAAAAAGGGCATAGTAAACAAGCTGTATTTTTACAGCCTTTTAATATTGGATATGGATCAAGAC
>ONDV01000049.1 GCA_900316665.1 uncultured Lachnospiraceae bacterium | reverse complement strand
GGCTCTGCATATTTATAATGGCTCTGTGGCCAAAGTGCATATCTGCCGTAAAATAAACCATATTTATCACGTTCCTTTCGGATCTTCGCGCAGAAAAATAGGACCCAATCTTTCGAGAGAGCCCTTACAAAAGCACTGCTGTTTTTCGACGTTGGTTACAATTTATTCAATGGTAAACCAATTGTCAAAGATAAATTTCAGAAATAACTACTTCATTTCATTTGACCTCGACTCCGCAGCTAAGGCCTTAGACCGAATGAAAAAGGACTGCATCTTTTACAAAAGAGCCCACGAGGACAACTCGCAGACTCCCAAGTGGCAATACATGCTTGAGTATTTTGTGGAACGCTATGCTCAGATGGCAAAGCAGAATCTCGATACGGATACCCTCGACACTCAGATCCTGTACAGCATCAGGCTATACTGCTACGGGGCTCTGGGAATGACAAGGGAATGGGTGCTAACCGACAACATAACCCCCGCACGGACAGCCGCACAGATGATGCTCGAATCCATGCCTGAAACATTGAAACAGATATTCCCGGCAAATAAAACGGCAACGATAAATCTTTCGATTTAAAGCCGCCGCCTTAAGATCATTCAGTATCTGCCCGATACTTACTTGAGCTTCAAGCCGTCCTTGAATGCTTCGCCGACCCTTCCGCTCACTTTGTAATATCCATGTGTATAAGGATCAAAGGAAATCGCTTCGATAGAATCAATATCCACCTTGCCGTCCTTCATGTTGGCTTCCTCAACGGATGTTCTTAAAACCTTTCCGATAACTCCAAGTCCGGTATCATCGCTCTGATACTCGATAAACTCGCTTTGTACTCACGATAAAATTCTGCAAAAGAAAGAGGATACACCCGTATCTCATCGCCTCTGTCTCTAAACTGCGTCAGGATATCGGAAGACAGCATTCTTGAATTGCTGCCGGTCACATACACATCTGCATTTTTCATTTGCATAAAACCGAGGACAACATCGATAAAAGATATCCTAGCATCAGGGTTATCTACATAAGGGTTTTGTATTTCAGCAACAAACTGAATCTCATCGATAAAAATATAATATTTTTCCCCATCAGCAACCATCCGGCCCCTTACATATTTATCAAGTTCGATTGGATTACGATACTTTGCATTTTCCAACACATCCAATGCCAAAGCTATGATATGATCCTCATGAATTCCTTCCCTTATAAGCCAGTCACGGTATAGCTGAAAAAGCAGGACAGATTTGCCACTTCGGCGAAGCCCTGTTATGATCTTGATCCGCCCATTGTCTTTTTTCGATATGATCTCGTTCAGATACTGCTCTCTCTGATACATGCGCCGTTACCTCATTATATTTTTGCGGATATCCGCATTTTTTTCACGTATATTATATCGCTTATCCTACCGCGCCATCAATATCATTCATGATATTTTTGCGGATATCCGCATTTTATTAATATGTTTCTCAAGAAGATCCGAGCAAACCCTACCTTTGAAAATGTCTGCACGCAAAAAGGCACTCCCTCTCAGAGTGATTCTGAAAAGGAGTGCCTTGAAGGTGTTTTGCCTATGTTTTTCTCCGGATCAATACAGCTTCGCGCCGGCCGGGATGTGGTTGTCCACCATAAGAAGATGGAGTTCCTCCTCATCACTGTCCTTCTTGTTATTTACAGCAGACAGCAGCATACCGCATGACGCAATTCCCATCATCTTCCTTGGCGGAAGATTTGTTATTGCGATCAAAGTTTTTCCAACCAATTCTTCCGGCTCATAATAAGCATGAATACCGGAGAGAATGATGCGGTCCGTGCCCGTACCATCATCCAGAACAAACTTTAAAAGCTTCTTGGACTTCGGCACTGCCGAACATTCCTTGACCTTTACAGCCCTGAAATCAGACTTTGAGAAAGTGTCGAAGTCTACTTCCTCTTCAAACAATGGCTCGATCTTCACATTGCTGAAATCGATCTTATCATTCGGAGTAAAGAACCCGGACTGATCAGAAACAGCCTCGGTACTCTTCTCTTCGCCGGCTTTTCCGTCCGCATGTGCTTCATTGTTTTCAGCCTTGAGGGACTTAAGTGTCGGGAAGAGAATTATATCTCTTATTGCCTGAGCATTTGTAAGGAGCATGCACAGTCTGTCAATGCCGTAACCTATGCCGCCAGTAGGAGGCATACCGTATTCCATAGCCGTCAGGAAATCCTCATCAGTATGATCAGCCTCTTCATCTCCTGCTGCCGCATTCGCATCCTGCTCGGCAAATCTCTCACGCTGGTCTATAGGATCATTAAGTTCTGAATATGCATTGCACATTTCCCAGCCATTGATGTAAAGCTCAAAACGCTCCACCTTAGACGGGTCGTCCGGCTTCTTCTTTGTAAGCGGGCTTATCTCTATCGGATGATCCATGATGAAGGTAGGCTGGATCATCTTGTCTTCGCAGAATTCATCAAAGAAAAGATTTACAATATCACCCTTCTTATGACGAGCCTCATAGGCTATGCCCTTCTCATCAGCAAGCTTCTTCGCTTCAGCATCGTCTGCTACCCGGTCGAAATCGATGCCGGTCTCTTCCTTTATGACCTCTGTCATGGTAAGCCGTCTGAAAGGCTTGCCGAGGTCTATCTCATGACCGGTCTCTTTGTCACCGTACCAAATCTTAGTAGAGCCACAGACCTTTTCCGCCAGATCCCTGAAAAGCGCCTCCGTCAGCTCCATCATGCCGTTATAATCGGTATAAGCCTGATAAAGTTCCATCAGAGTGAATTCAGGATTGTGCTTTGTGTCTACGCCCTCGTTACGAAATACCCTTCCGATTTCATATACACGCTCGAATCCGCCGATAATAAGCCTCTTCAGATATAGTTCCAGGGAAATACGAAGCTTCACGTCTTCATCGAGTGAGTTGTAATGCGTCTCGAAAGGTCTGGCTGCAGCGCCGCCGGCATTATGCACAAGGATAGGTGTCTCCACTTCCATGAAGTCCCTCTTCTCAAGGAAGTTGCGAATCTCTCTGATTATCTTCGAGCGTTTTTCAAACACTTCCCTTGATTCAGGATTCATGATAAGGTCCAGATATCTCTGACGATAGCGCGTATCCGTATCCTGGAGTCCGTGAAATTTCTCAGGAAGCACCTGAATAGCCTTTGAAAGAAGCTCCATCTTCAGTACATGTACTGTGATCTCACCGGTCCTGGTCTTGAAGGCAAAACCTTTTATACCGATAATATCTCCCACGTCCATCTTCTTGAATGCAGAATAATCCTCTGTTCCCAGATCATCTCTCGTAACATATATCTGCATATCGCCATAACGGTCACGGATATTGGCAAAAGATGCCTTTCCCATTACACGCTTAAACATGATTCTGCCGGCAAGGCTTACTACCTTACCGTCCGGCAGCTCATCTAGTGACGGAACAATGGTATGTCCCTCGTCATCATGTTTCGGCACTACCTCCAGACTGTCAAAATTATTACGCACATCAATCGAATGATGAGTCTGGTCAAATTTTGTAACGCGAAAGGGATCCTTTCCCTCTGCCTGAAGATCAAAAAGCTTCTGTCTTCTCAGCTTTACGATCTCGTTTCCATCCTGATTATTTGTATTTTCTGGCATAATTTCTCCCGGTAAAAATAAATCAAAGCTGCGGTGCTGTGAAACTCAGTATCTTGTATTTGATCTCACCGACCGGCGCCTCTACAGTTACTGTCTGTCCGGATTTCTTGCCATGCAGTGCCACTCCGAGAGGAGATTCTATAGACAGCTTGCCCTCGCCGCTGTCTGCCTCGATCGCGGCGACAAGCTTGAATTCTATCTCTTCATTTTCTTCTACATCCAGCACCTTTACAGTTGAGCCGATGTCGATGGCATTTCTGTTCAGATCGTTCTCGCTAACTATCTCCACATTTTTAAGGATAGCCTCGATTTCCTGAATACGTCCCTGGATCTCAGCCTGCTCATCACGGGCAGCATCATATTCCGCATTCTCGGACAAGTCTCCCTGACCTTTTGCCTCTTTGATCTTTGCTGTATTTTCCTTGGTTTTGTTGATCTTCAGATCATACAGTTCATCCTCGAGTTTTTTCTTGTTCTCCGCCGTCATGCGGTATACTTTGTCTGCCATGATATGCGCCCTCGCTTTGCTAAATCATATATTCTACGACTGATATGCAGTTTCCCGCAATCAACTATTATATGTTTATTTTTTATTCCTTGTCAAGTTCTCCAGATCCTGAAGCGTCTCTATCTGATTCGCCTTTCTCCTTATTTCAGCAGCTCCCGGAAATCCGGCCGTATACCAGGCCACATGCTTTCTCATCTCGTGAATGCCTGTGGTCTCGCCCTTCAGCTCCACCATCATGCGCGCCTGCCTCATTATCATATCGGCGACCTCTCTTCTGTCCTGCCGTGCCATTTCAGATGTCACACTTTTTTTCGCTTGTATCTGATCTGATGCCATGCTTTTTCGTGGCCATTCCGTCTCATGTTCAGTATATTTTTCCGACCGCTTTTTATCTGGCTCGTCTTTCTCTCCGTCTCTTATTATTTTATTAAAAATCCAGGGATTTCCTCTTGCGGCTCGCCCTATCATGAATCCGTCACAGCCGCTGACATCATACATCCTTTTCACATCAGCGTATTTCCTTATGTCGCCGTTTCCTATCACAGGGATAGAAACCCGCTCCTTCACTTCACCGATGATCGAGTAGTCAGCCTGCCCGGAATAATACTGAGCTCTTGTGCGGGCATGTACAGCCACGGCCTTTGCCCCTGATTCCTCTGCCACATGTGCGATCTCAGCTGCTGTGCGCTCGTTTTCAAAAAATCCCGCCCGCATCTTTACGGTCACAGGTTTTTTTACTGCGCCGGCTACAGCAGCTATTATCTTTCCGGCCAGAACCGGGTCTTTCATAAGAGCGCTGCCCTCTCCGTTTCCTACGACCTTTGGCACGGGACAGCCCATATTTATATCTATAATAGGAAAGGGCAGCTCTTCCAGAATACGGGCAGCCTCCGCCATCGAATCCGGGTCAGAGCCGAAAAGTTGAAGCGATGTGATACCCTCGGCAGGATCAGTAAGCAGTAGTTCCTTCGTATTTTTATTTTTATAAAGCACTGCCTTGGCTGATACCATCTCGGTAACAGCCATTCCCGCGCCATTTTCGTGGCAGAGGATCCTGAAAGGCAAATCAGTCACTCCGGCCATTGGCGCTAGTATGAGATTGACCGGGATCTCTACGTCCCCGATTTTCAGAGGATGCAATATATCACTCATCATCCTCGTCCTCGAACCGTCCCTGGCGCACCTCATCCTCCAGTTCTTCCGGATCCATACCAAGCGCAAACATCTTAAAATACATTTCCAGCTTCATAAACAGCTCTTCCTTGTCATTTTTCATCTTTTTTACCAGAAGAGCCGAGCCGATGTCGTCATAGAGAGCGTCGCCGTCCTCCGCTTCCGTCCTTATTCTAAGATTTCCCTTCTCCGTAAATATCAGCTCAATCGTGCCTCCGACGTCCTCCGTAAACAGAACGCACATGATTTTAAGCTCATCCTTTATATCCTTCGGCAGAGAATCAAAATCAGGATTCAGATAGAATTTCCTGGTATATTTACTGGCTCCGCACAGCACTGTTTCATTCTGATACAAAAAAATTACCTCCCGTCAGCTCAGTCGGAACCGACTAAAATCAAAATCATTTTCCGTCAACTCAGCCAGAAGCAACTAAAATCACTTTCCATCAGCTCAGCCAGAACCAACTAAAATCACTTTCCATCAGCTCAGCCAGAACCAACAAAAATCACTTTCCGTCAGCTCCCAAAGTTGCGTACATGATAGCCTTGATGGAATGCATTCTGTTCTCAGCTTCATCGAAAACCCTGGATCTCACGCTTTCAAAAACCTCGTCAGTTACCTCCAGCTCCTTCATGCCGTATTTTTCATACACAGCCCTGCCGACAGCCGTTCCCAGATCATGATAAGCCGGCAGGCAATGCATGAAGATAGCATCAGTCGATGCCAGATTCATAAGATTACTGTTGATCTGATAAGGTTTCAGAAGTTCAAGTCGCTCCTTCCATACCTCCTCCGGCTCTCCCATGGATACCCAGACGTCAGTATATAGTACATCCGCGCCTCTTGCTCCCTCTTCGGGATCCTCAGTGAGCAGCACTGACCCGCCGGTGGTCTTGCAGATCTTTTTGCATTCATCTACGAGTTCATCATCAGGGAAATATTTTGAGGCTCCGCAGGCTCTGTAATTCATGCCAAGCTTAGAGCATGCCACCATCAGGGAATTGCCCATGTTAAAGCCGGTATCGCCAAAAAATGTAAGCGTTATGCCCTTCAGATGTCCGAAACATTCCTTCACCGTCAGCATGTCCGCTATCATCTGTGTCGGATGATATTCATCAGTCAGACCGTTCCATACCGGCACACCGGAATACTCAGCCAGACACTCCACATCGGACTGATGGAAGCCTCTGTACTCTATCCCGTCAAACATTCTGCCAAGGACTCTGGCAGTATCCTTTATTGATTCCTTTTTCCCTATCTGCGAGCCTGACGGATCAAGATAAGTCGTGCCCATTCCCAGATCATGGGCTGCCACTTCAAAAGAGCTTCTGGTTCTTGTCGATGTCTTTTCAAAAATCAGCGCTACGTTTCTGCCTTCCAGAACCTTCTGATTCTTATGTTCTTTCTTCTCTTTTTTCAGCCTGGCCGACAGATCAATAAGATATTCAATCTCTTCCGGCGTATAATCCAATAATTTCAGAAAACTCCTGCCCGTAAGATCAACTGCCATTTTATATCCTTTCTTTGTTCTAAGATCGCTACCGATCTCATTATAAAATCTATCAATCCTCCATACAAGGAATTATTTACATAAAAACAGGCAGCTCCGGTATTTCCGGAATCTGCCTGCCCCTTATTACATCTGCAGCTTTATCATAATGAAAAATCAACGCAATCAAGATATCAGAAGAAAACATTTCCTCCGATCACCGTGCCTGCATATCCGCTTCCGGCCGAACGGAAAGACATGCAGCCATTAACGGTATCAGTCCCCGCAAGAGCCGCTTCAGCAGCGCGTATGGCTCCGGCGCTCGGTCCGCGGCTTATCACTGAATTAAGCGCTTTAGAACCTCTTGGATAGAACTGTCCGCTCTGATAGATCACTCCGGAGACTGTTGACGGCCAGCGGGATGAACGTACACGGTTCATTATCACAGAAGCTACCGCCAGCATTCCATCATAACTGCCTCCTGCTTCCAGCTGGCACACGGCAGCCATCAGGGTCAAATCATCAGCTGACGAAGCTGATGCAGAAGTTGACTCAACTGTCACTGATACTGAAGTATTTGCTGCCTTTGCCGCCTTTTCCTTTGCCTCAGCAGCTTTTCTCGCTTCTTCCTGCTGACGTTTCATTTCCTCTTGAACTATAGCCGCTTTCTCTTCGTTTGTAAGACCTGTCTTATAAGCCTTTTCAGTCTTTACCAGAAATTCGCTTCTTATATAACCTGTCTTTCCGTCAACTGTTACTCCTGTCCATTCAGGCGATTCAGTCGCGCCTGAATTTTTCTGCACAGAACTCCCTCTATACAAAACCGTTACAATTGATGAATTTGTATCAGCTTCGGATCTTACCTTGGCTGCATCGACATTTATAGTATATGTATCAGGATAGAGCCCGGCTGCGTCAGCTTCGGCATCAGCTCCGGTCTTCACAAAATCAGCACTTATATATCCATGCAGGTTACCACTTGTAATCAGATACCAGCCATCAGCATATGACTCTATAGTACCTACGGCGCCTCTGTCCATGGAACCGGCTACGGCAGCGTCTGCACTTGCGTCAGATCTTACATTGACTCCGGCTGCCTGGCATATAACTTTTCCGTCCCACTCATTTTTTGCCTGAATCGATACAGCTACCGGCTTTACCGCTGTCTCAGATTCCGATACGATTCCGCCGTCTTTTGTCTTTCCGGCAGTGAGAGCTGCGACGCCTCCGAAGGCAGGCTTTTCACTAAATTCTACTTCCCGGCTTGTGCCAGCTGTCGCTGAACTTATGCCCTTTCCTTCATATACCCCAAATCCTGTCAATACAGTGATAGAGAGGACAGCAGCTGATGTACGTACAAGTCTCTTGATTATCTCTGTTTTATTAATCATATAACCCCATTTGCGACATAAATATTTCATATGTTGCATTTTGATAAAATATGTTACATTTTTATTACGTTTGGAATTCTAACATGGATCTCTCACTTTGTCAAATCTACAAAAAAACGCCCCATAAACGGGACGTTTTTATTGAAGACAATAAATGTCAAAATATAATACCTGCAATCTAAAAATAATCCGCTTTTGTTAAAAGAAAAAACGCTTTATTATTTTTCAGATCCGGAATCATTTATTACTGAAGAAAATCAATGACCTGTGATGCTATACCCTCACCATCGAGCATGAATTTATGCATAAGCTCCAATGCCGGTCCGGATTCTCCGAATCTGTCGCGTATGCCGATCCTGTGCATCTTTACAGGATAATTCTCAGCCAGGGCTTCCGCAACTGCTCCGCCAAGTCCTCCGATAATCGAATGTTCCTCAATGGTCACGACCTTTTTGGTCTTTGCTGCGCTCGATACTATAAGATCTGTATCAAGCGGCTTTATTGTGCAGATATTGATAAGCTCAGCGCTTATACCTTTCTCCTCAAGTATTTTCACGGCTTTCACGGATTCCGCCACTTCAAGACCTGTCGCAACAAGAGTTACATCATTTCCTTCATGAAGAAGAGTGCCTTTTCCGACCTCAAATTTATAGGTCTCCCTATCGTTTATCACTGGTACAGCCAGCCTGCCGAGTCTTAAATATACCGGCCCGTCGATTTCATAAGCTGCCCTTACAGCAGCCTCGGCCTCAACATCATCACCAGGATTCATTATAACCATGCCAGGAATAGTCCGCATAAGAGCTATATCTTCAACACACTGATGTGTAGCGCCGTCCTCTCCAACCGTGATTCCAGCGTGGCTGGCTCCTATCTTCACATTAAGATGAGGATAACCGACTGAATTTCTGATTTGTTCAAATGCTCTGCCTGCCGCAAACATAGCAAAGCTGGAACAGAAAGGTGTCTTTCCCGACAAAGCCATTCCGGCAGCTACGCCTATCATATTTGCCTCCGCTATTCCGCAGTCAATGAAACGATCCGGAAATTCAGACGCAAACACAGCTGTCTTTGTAGAAGCGGCAAGATCCGCATCCAGCACCACAATATCATCGTGCTCTTTTCCAAGCTCAGCAAGAGTCCTGCCGTAGCTCTCTCTGGTAGCTATTTTCTTTACATCCGGCATAATTCATCCTCCGCTTCACAAAGCTCTTTCATCGCGATCTTATATTCCTCTTCATTCGGTGCTTTGCCATGCCAGCCTACAGCATTCTCCATAAAGGATACGCCTTTTCCTTTTACGGTCTTCATGATGATGGCTGTCGGCATGCCCTTAGTCTCCCTTGCTTCGTCAAGGGCTTTTTTTATCTGGAGAAAATCATGTCCATCTATTTCAATTACATGGAAATTAAATGCACGGAATTTATCAGCGATGGGATATGGTGAATTCACCTCATCTACCGGTCCGTCTATCTGGAGACCGTTATTATCTACTATGACGCAGAGATTATCAAGCTTTCTGAATCCGGCAAACATAGCTGCTTCCCAGACTTCGCCTTCCTCTATCTCTCCGTCGCCAAGCATGGTATAGACTCTGTAACTATCCTTTGATATCTTTGCTGACATCGCCATTCCGCACGCTACGGAAATTCCCTGACCGAGTGATCCCGATGAAGCGTCAACTCCAGGAGTTGACTGACTGCATGGATGACCCTGCAGGTATGATCCGACATGGCGAAGAGTCTTTAAGTCTTCAACCGGAAAATATCCTCTGATTGCCAGAGTGGCATAATAAGCCGGAGCCCCATGTCCTTTTGATAGAACGAAACGGTCGCGCTCGCTCCAGTCGGGATTCTGAGGATCTATATTCATCTCCTCAAAATACAGATATGTCATCATATCTGCTGCGGACAGAGAACCGCCCGGATGACCGGACTTGCCTGCATATACGCCTTCAATGATTCCTTTACGGACTCTGACGGCGATTTTCTTCAGCTCCAGATCTGTCATGACTTTCCTTTCCTGTTTGAAATGTGTGATTTAAATTTTGGCATCGAAATTTGCTTATGATATGAGAGTCGAAAATATTTTTTGACGTTCATTCATGAATGCCGTCAGTTATTGTATCGCTAAACTCCTTTTCACGCAACAAGCAAAATAATACCCCGGCCCTGGCCGGGGATAATAAAATCAATATGTATCGACGTCTTCACTTCCATCCATTCCTTCAAATGCAGCGAGTTCAGGATGATCAGTGTGGAATTTGGTGTAATTCTGGTAAGGTCTTTCCGGATGCTTCAGCTCTTTCCAGAGCTCGTCAGCTGCAGGAGCCCACTTTTCAGCATAAGCTCTTGTCTTTGACACCAGCTGCTCCGCAGTCTCCTCAGACTCGGCATTGGTTCCGTGAGCGCCTGTCTCCTTAACCATCTTGACCAGAAGATCAGGGTTCTCAAGCATAGGGCAGGGACGAAGCTGGTTTCTGTTAAATGGCTGACCTTCATGATACTTCATGAACAGAGGACTCTGAAGCATCTCAAGAATCGTGTTATTATGAATGTTCGTATTAGAGAAGTGGATAAATACGCAAGGTTCAGCATCACCCTGAGCATTGATGTGGAAATAATTTCTGCCTCCGGCAATACATCCGCCCACATACTCTCCATCGTT
Organism: uncultured Lachnospiraceae bacterium; assembly: GCA_900316665.1. Taxonomy (GTDB): domain Bacteria; phylum Bacillota; class Clostridia; order Lachnospirales; family Lachnospiraceae; genus Lachnocurva. The sequence goes on along the minus strand of ONDV01000049.1, from coordinate 1,789 downwards.
CTGGAAGTCCATGGGATAGAATCCTATATCGCACTTATCAGAGCGGACATAACGGATTCTTCTGATAATCTCCTTACGCTGTTCAACAGTAGGCATAAGTTCGGGAGCTGCATTATTTCCGACAGGCATATAATGGAAGAAGAAACCGAATCTGGCGCCCTTCTCTTCGAGGAACCTGAAGAACTTCTCGCTTGTAACAGCTTCGATATTCTGACTTGTATAACATACAGATGTAGCAAATACAATGCCGTATTTCTTAAGAAGATCCATAGCGTTCATTACCTTTGCGTAATGACCTTCGCCTCTTCTGGCATCATTTGTCTCAGGTGTTCCTTCTATAGAAAGAATGAAAAGAATGTTGCCAAGCTTCTGTACCTTTTTGCAGACTTCCTCATCAATAAGTGTGGAATTAGAATAAATTCCAAAGAAACAATCATTATGTTTCTCAGCAAGCTTGAAAATATCTTCTTTTCTGACCATCGGCTCTCCGCCTGTCATCATATAGAGATATACGCCAAGTTCCTTACCCTCAGTGATAATCTTATCCATATCATCATATGAAAGATTGTTCTTATGACCATATGTACCTGACCAGCAGCCAACGCAATGCATATTACATGCATCAGTCGGATCAAAAAGAATAAGCCAGGGAATATTGCAATTATATTTCTTTCTGTTTTCCCTGATCATCTTGGTTCCACGGAAAAAGGCCTGATAACCAAGGTTTAAGAGCATAGTCTTTGCGTAATGAGGATCAGTCTCATCAATAACACGGTTAATGAATTTAACCCATCTGTTATTGGGATCTGATACTTTTTCCTTAACAGCTTCAAATTTATCTGAATTCTCGTCATCACCCCAGAACTTGGCTGCATAATCTACGAGCTTAATATAAGTCTTGGAACGATCCGCGGGATCTCCCTTCCTAAGATGCTTTAAAAAGCCGTCAATAGCGATTGAAAACGCCTGTCGCTCAGCTGCCTGAGACAAATTCTTAAATTCCATTACATTTCCTCCTGGTTGAGTGATTATCTTAAAATACCATGATCAAACAACAATTAAGCATAAAACTAAACTATCTGCGTACTTAAATATATTAAATTCCGGAAGAATAAAATACAACGTACAAACAAAGGGATTTGTCTACAAGAATTGAAATAAAAAAAATCACAGTCAGTAATAACCTGACTGTGAAAAATTAAAAATGCCCAGAACCGGAATCGAACCAGTGACACGGGGATTTTCAGTCCCCTGCTCTACCGACTGAGCTATCTGGGCATTTGAGCTTATAAATAAAAGGAAAACATCGCTCATATGTAATCCAAAGTAGCGGGGACAGGATTTGAACCTGTGACCTCCGGGTTATGAGCCCGACGAGCTTCCAGACTGCTCTACCCCGCGATAATAAAAGGCCTTCAGTTACTACTGAAGGAATGGATGGTGGTGGATTCGAACCACCGAAGCTATCAGCAGCAGATTTACAGTCTGTCCCCTTTGGCCGCTCGGGAAACCATCCTTCAGAGCCGATGATCGGACTCGAACCGATAACCTGCTGATTACAAATCAGCTGCTCTGCCAATTGAGCCACATCGGCACAAATCAAGAAAAGTAAACGACCCGGGCGGGACTCGAACCCGCGACCTCCGCCGTGACAGGGCGGCGTTCTAACCAGCTGAACCACCAGGCCAAGTCATACCTTCAAAACTTCATACAGAGTCTTTTGATCGTTCTTTTAGACAAGCCTTCGATCGATTAGTAACAGTCAGCTCCATGCCTTACGGCACTTCCA
>ONDV01000047.1:11307-23250 GCA_900316665.1 uncultured Lachnospiraceae bacterium | reverse complement strand
GCATTTCTGCTTGAACGATTGTCAACCGAGCCGCAGCTAGCGTGCTCGCTCACAACGAAAAACACAATGCTCGCCACCATCTGTGCATCTCTTGGCAAGTTTCATTGAATCCTTGCAACGAAGATGATCAATGTAACATCACTTCGTGATGTTACATTAAATGTGGGAAGTTTTAATAAAGAAATATCGGTATTATGGCTAGAAAAAAAGAAATTTACGATGAAAACAACATATCGGTCCTGGAGGGACTGGAGCCTGTCAGGGTAAGACCGGGAATGTATATAGGATCCACGTCCAGAAAGGGACTGAATCACCTGATATATGAGATCGTGGATAATTCAGTTGACGAACATCTCGCAGGATACTGCGACACGATAGACGTGACTCTTGAGAAAGACGGATCATGTACGGTTTCTGATAATGGAAGAGGAATTCCTGTCGGAAATCATAAATTTGGGATCCCGGCTGAAAGGGTAGTGCTTACTACTCTTCACGCCGGCGGTAAATTTGATAATAATGCATACAAGACATCCGGCGGCCTTCACGGCGTCGGATCTTCTGTGGTAAATGCCCTGTCTTCTCATATGGAGGTATGGATAGAAACAGGCGGATTCATCTATCATGATGAATTTGAGCGGGGAAAGCCGATCCAGCCTCTTATAATGAATATGCTGCCGGAAATAGGAACTACTGATAAGACGGGAACCAGAATTAATTTTCTTCCGGATCCTCTGATATTTGAGAATACTTATTTCAAAGAAGATGATATAGAGTCAAGGCTTCATGAGACAGCTTACCTGAATCCTGACCTCACTATAAATTTCAGAGATCTCCGCGGTGAAGAAGAAAAGAAATTCATTTTTCATGAACCGGACGGTATATCGGGTTTTGTGCGTGATATTAATAAAAATGCAGAAGCTGTCACCCCTGTCATATCATTTGATGGCAAATTGGATAATATAGCTGTTTCATGCGCTTTTCAATATGTGAATGAGTTCCATGAGAACATTCTCGGCTTCTGCAATAATATCTATAATGCAGAGGGCGGTACCCATATCACAGGTTTCAAGACGATCTTTACGACGATAATAAACAGCTATTCGAGACAGCTTGGAATATTAAAGGAAAAAGATGCTAATTTTACAGGAGCTGATGTCCGAAACGGTCTTACTGCCGTGATATCGATAAAGCACCATGATCCAAGATTTGAAGGTCAGACCAAGACCAAGCTTGATAATCCTGACGCAGCCAAGGCTGTATCAAAGGTGACAGGCGATGAGATCCAGCTTTTTTTTGACAGAAATCCCGATGTTTTGAAATCAGTGATCGAATGTGCCCAGAAGGCTGCCAAAATAAGGAAATCAGAGGAGAGAGCCAAGACAAATCTTCTTACCAAACAAAAATTTTCATTCGATCAGAACGGAAAGCTCGCAAACTGCGTAAGCCATGACGCTTCAAAGTGCGAGATTTTCATAGTAGAGGGAGATTCTGCCGGCGGTTCTGCAAAGATGGCGCGTGACAGAATGTTTCAGGCCATTATGCCTATCAGGGGCAAGATCTTGAACGTGGAAAAGGCTTCCATCGACAAGGTTTTAAAAAATGATGAGATAAAGACCATGATAAACGCTTTTGGGTGCGGATTTTCCGAGGGCTACGGCAATGACTTTGATATAAAAAAGCTCCGCTATGACAAGATAATAATCATGGCTGATGCTGATGTGGACGGCTCTCATATAGCGACGCTGCTTCTTACTCTTTTTTACAGATTTATGCCGGAGCTTATTTATGAAGGTCATATTTATATAGCAATGCCGCCGCTTTATAAGGTTATGCCCCAGCGCGGCGAAGGACAGTATCTCTATGATGACGAGGCGCTTTTGAAATATAGAAAAGCTCATCCGAATGGGAAATTCACTCTTCAAAGATATAAGGGTCTCGGTGAGATGGATCCCGACCAGCTCTGGGAGACGACTTTGAATCCCAAGACCAGAATGATGAGGAGAATAGAAATAGAAGACGGCAGAATGGCAAGCGATGTCACGGAACTTTTAATGGGCAATGATGTAAAGCCCAGACGGGAATTCATTCATGACAGAGCAAAAGAAGCATCAATAGATGCCTGATATATTTTAGGAGTGATTAAATGGCTAGACCGGAAAGGCTTATACATACTGAATATTCCGAGATAATGGAAAAGTCTTATATTGATTATGCAATGAGCGTAATCATATCAAGAGCGATTCCTGATATCAGAGACGGACTCAAGCCCGTTCAGAGGCGCACTCTTTATGATATGCATACCCTGGGCCTGAGGAGCGACAGACCTTACAGAAAATCTGCCCGTATTGTCGGAGATACCATGGGTAAATATCATCCGCACGGTGACTCGTCGATTTATGATGCTCTTGTCGTAATGGCTCAGGATTTCAAGAAAGAGATGCCTCTTGTGGACGGACATGGCAATTTCGGCTCCATCGAGGGTGACGGAGCTGCTGCCATGCGTTATACGGAGGCAAGGCTTGAAAAGATCACAGAAGAGGCATTCTTAAAAGACCTGGATAAGGATGTGGTGGATTTTGTCCCGAATTTTGATGAGACGGAAAAGGAGCCTGAGGTTCTGCCGGTAAGGATACCGAATCTCCTGGTAAACGGAGCAGAGGGTATAGCTGTCGGCATGGCCACATCCATTCCGCCTCATAATCCAGGTGAAGTGATCGACGGCGTTATTGCTTATATGAAAAATCCTGACATCACTACCGAAGAGATGATGAAAATAATAAAGGGACCTGACTTCCCTACCGGAGGAGTTGTGACAAACCGTTCCGAGCTTTTGCAGATTTATTCTACCGGCGAAGGAAAAATAAAAATCCGCGGAACAATTGAGACCGAGGATTTAAAAAACGGCAGACAGCAGCTGGTCGTCACCAGCATTCCCTATACTATGATAGGACTGAATATAGGGAAATTTTTATCAGATACCTATGCTCTGGTAGAAAATCATATTACAAACGATATTACGGATATATCAGATCAGTCGTCAAAAGAAGGAATAAGGATAGTAATAGAACTGAAAAAGGGTGCTGACGCTTCGGCTATAAAAAATCTGATCTATAAGAAGACCAGGCTTCAGGATACTTTTGGCGTCAATATGCTTTCAGTAGCTGATAAGAGACCGGAGATCATGGGACTGGTTCCCATCATCAGGCATCATGTCGATTTTCAGTACGAGATCACTTCAAGAAAATATAAATTTCTCCTGAAGCAGGCGGAAGATAAAAAGGAGATCGAAGAGGGATTAATAAAGGCTGTAGACTGTATAGATCTCATCATAGAGATCCTGAGAGGGTCAAAGACCGTAAAGGACGCAAAAGAATGCATGACTCTCGGAGAGACTAAAAAGATCAAATTCAAAAGCGAGAAATCAAGGGCTGACGCCGCATCCCTTCATTTCTCCGATGCCCAGGCGGATGCTATTCTTCAGATGAGGCTTTCAAAGCTGGTTGGTCTGGAACTTGATGAACTGTATAAAGAATATGACAAGACCTGTGAAGACATTATGGATTACAGAGATATACTTGAAAACAGATCCAGAATGGCCAGGGTAATTATAGATGATCTGAATGATCTTAAGAAGAAAGTTAACACTAAAAGAAAAACTGTAATTACCGATGAGGAAGATATAGTAATAGAAGAAAAGCCCATAGAAGAGGAAAATGTCTTTGTTCTTATCGACCGTTTCGGATATGGAAGAGTAATAGACGAGGCGACATTTGAGAGAAATAAGGATGCAGCCCTAAGCGAGTCAAGATATGTGATAAACTGCATGAATACGGACAGGATTGGAGTATTTTCAGATACCGGTCGGCTTCATACAATAAAGGTCATGGATCTGCCCAGGGGCAAATTCCGGGATAAGGGCAAACCGCTTGATAATCTCTCTGATTATAATTCATCAGAGGAGAGAATATTGTTTGCTGATTCTGTTTCTTCTCTTATTAAGAAGAAGATCCTTTTTGCTACAAAATATGGAATGATAAAGGCTGTAGACGGTCATGAATTTGATGTATCAAAGAAATCGACTGCGGCCACAAAGCTTATGGATGGTGATTCAGTTATTTATACAGGAGACATGGAAAATAACGCTACAGTCATAATGAAGAGCGATAAGAATTATTATCTTCGTATAGAATCTTCATCTGTTCCTGAGAAGAAAAAGGGTGCCATAGGCGCTCGCGGAATGAAACTCACATCGGGCGAAGAACTTACGGATATATACGTTCTTCCAAATGGTGAGGAGATGTCTGTGGAGACAGAAAACGGACATCTACATCTCGACAGGCTGAAGATCTCCGGGCGTGATACGAGAGGAGCGCGTCATAATTGAAGAGACATGTTATAAAAAGCATTTCTGATGTGGTGCTGCCTCTGGCTGTATATCTTCTGTCTTACAGATTGATTTTTCTGGCTGTAAATTGCATCTATCCGGCTTTGCCGCCTGCTTTTTCAATGGGCATATCGGCAGCAGGAACGCTTTTTATCCTTTTTCCATTTTACAAGGATACACGCCAAAGGTTTTCTCAAGGCAGATTTATGCCTTCGATAAACAATAAATTATTAATAATAATGATTATTATTATTGTATCCTTATCCTGTATAGCTCTTAATTTTTTTATGTCAGGATTTATTGATTCTGACAGGGCTTATAAGGCAGCAAGTGTATCTTTGAACAGCGGAAATATTATTGTGCGGATCATTTCTGAAGGAATGATCATACCGGCACTGGAAGAGACTGTATTCCGGGGAATAATCATGAGAAGGATTTTTATCAATAACGGAAAAGCAGCCGCACTATTAGTACCGGCTCTTCTTTTTGGCGCGGTACATATGAATATGATACAATTCATTTACGCCTCATTGTCAGGCATATTGATAGGACTTACAATGATGATTACTGGCAGATTATATGCAGTTTATTTTGAGCATGTTATTATAAATATGACCGTGCTGCTTTTCGGGATGATTTAAGAAGATTTTCTGATGGTGAATGCGGGTGCTTTTTATTTTTGATTGAAAATATAAGGAGATTATCTGATGGAGAAAAAACCGGAAAAAGAGAATTCGAATTATTCTGGCCTTGTGGCTGCCATGATGATGGCAGGCATACTGATATTTACCGGCACAGTTAAGATATGCATTCCATCGGTGTTAAACCGTGAATTCATTATTGCCGGTTCCGGAATGATAATACTCTGGGGCATAGCCATGGCTGTCAGATATTTTGTCAAATCTGAATATAAAAAGGCAGGTAATTATGACCTTGCCCTGGGAATCCTTTGTACAGCTGCAGGAGCAGCGGTATTTTTATATGCTTCGGAGCTGGAAATATTTTTAAGTACGGTTCTGGCGATAGATATACTTATTTCCGGGGTTATTATTTTCCAGCAGGCAATTCAGGACATCCAGCTGCATGGATATCTGTTTGTGCTGCAGTTCCTTTTGGCAGTTGCCGTTACGGGATTTTCCATTATCTTATTATTTTTCCCTGACAAATGGGTCATATATGATTCTGTCCTTTACTGGTCACTTATTATATCATCGGGCGCTGCCTTGATCTTGTCACAGATCTTTATCGGCATAAGACTTACTCTCTGGCGTGCCGGAAAGAAACGCGAAGAAATGAAAGAGAAGGATAATGATGATGATCTTATAAAAGAATTTCCGGATAAGGTTCCGGTCTATAAAGATGACGGCGTGAAAGAACAGACGGAACCGGAGACGGATAATTCTTCTGATTTGATCTCTGACTCTGTGGATGATGATTCAGATGATTGCCAAAATGCTGAATTATATGAAGACTCAGATTATGCAGAAGAGACAGTATCGGATGACGATTCAAATGCTGCAGAAGAGACAGTATCGGATGACGATTCAAATGCTGCAGAAGAGACAGTATCGGATGACAATTCAAATGCTGCAGAAGAGACAGTATCGGATGACGATTCAAATGCTGCAGAAGAGATAGTATCGGATGACGATTCAAATGCTGCAGAAGAGACAGTATTGGATGACAATTCTAATGCTGAAGCTGATGAGAATGCTGATGATAATAAAGCCGGGAATTAATTGGACGACAGGAGTATTTTATGCCTAATATGATGGATTATCTGGACTGGAGAGGGGACATAAGTTTTAGTGTGGATCACTTCAATGAAGTTGATAATCTGATTTTATCTGAGCTTGCTTATGTTCCTTTTGAAGGAATAGTGTCGGATTCCGGAGAAAAAGTCAGAATAAAAGATGCATCCGACAGGTTTTTCGAGATGCATGACGAATCGAGCCTTACCGCTGCCAATGCTCCGGCAGTGGCAAAGGCTCCTCTTCTTATGAGGAAGGCTGCAAATACAAAAAGATTTCAGGGACTCAGAATCTATAACTATGTGAATGAAGTGGATGAATCCTCAAAGCTGCAATTTGCCGCCATGACATTTATTCTTCCGGATCACTCACTCTATGTCGCTTTCAGAGGGACTGATCACACTATAGTGGGATGGGAAGAGGATTTCAATATGTCTTTTCTCAATCGTACGCCGGGTCAGATGTGCGCCATAAAATATATCAATATGATCTCAAAACATTCACTCAGGAGAATGAGAGTGGGAGGACACTCGAAGGGCGGTAATTTTGCTGTATATGGAAGCGCTTTTGCGGACAGTCTGGCAAGAGAAAAAATAATGGAGGTATATTCCAATGACGGTCCGGGATTTCGTCCGGAAGTAATTGAGTCAGTTGAATATAAGGCTATTCTTCCCAAGGTCGTGAGCATAGTTCCGGAACATACCATAGTGTCACAGATAATGGAAAGTGCTTATAAGAAAAAGATCGTAAAGAGTTCCGAGACCGGTCTTATGCAGCATGACGCCATGAGTTGGCAGGTCATGGGCAACAGGTTCGTGGAAGCATCTTCGCTCGGCGAAGATTCAAAGATATTTGATCATACTCTTCGCAAATGGATCTCCGGCTTCGATGACGAGACAAGATCTCAGTTTGTATCCATACTTTTTGAAGGTCTGACTTACGATGGCAGCAATACAACAGAGGATCTAAAAGAAAAGACCAGACTCCAGCGGCTGAATACCATGAGAAAGCGCGTTTCGGAGCTGCCGGTTGAAAAACAGAAATTATTCGGAGCAGTTCTTATAAAACTGGCTACAAGTTATGCTTCAGTCATGATGGACGAATGGAAGAAGCGTTCCCATGAACAGGCGAAGAATAGATAAAAATTTTATAAAAGCGAGATAAAACGAGAAAAACAGAGATAAAGAGAGATAAAGTGAGCACTGTAAAGCAATCCAACTTTTTTTGAATTTGCGGATATCAGCCTGTAATTGTATTATAACGATTGTCAGTTAGCACTCCACAATATTGAGTGCTAACAATACAAGGAAAAACAATTAAGGAGGTAATATCTTATGAAGTTAGTACCATTAGCTGACAGGGTTGTTTTAAAGCAGTGTGAAGCTGAGGAGACAACTAAGGGCGGAATCATTCTTCCTACCAAGGATCAGGAGAAGCCACAGATGGCAGAGGTAGTTGAAGTAGGTCCAGGCGGAATGGTTGACGGAAACGAAGTGAAGATGGAAGTCAAGGTCGGAGAGAAGGTTATTTATTCCAAATACTCCGGAACAGAAGTAAAGCTCGATGACGAGACATATATTATCGCACGTCAGAGCGACATTCTTGCTATCGTAAAATAATTAAGTCATTAATAACCGGAAAGGAAGTATTCGCATTATGGCAAAGGAAATTAAATACGGAGCAGATGCCAGAGAGGCTCTTCAGTCTGGCGTTGATCAGCTCGCAGACGCTGTTCGTGTTACACTTGGACCTAAGGGAAGAAACGTAGTTCTTGATAAGTCTTACGGTGCTCCTCTTATTACAAATGACGGTGTTACGATCGCAAAGGAAATCGAGCTCAAGGATCCTTATGAAAACATGGGAGCTCAGCTCGTCAAGGAAGTTGCTACAAAGACAAATGATGTAGCAGGCGATGGCACCACAACAGCTACTGTTCTTGCTCAGGCTATGGTTGACGAGGGAGTTAAGAATCTGGCTGCAGGCGCTAACCCCATTATCCTGAGAAAGGGAATGAAGAAAGCTACAGATGCTGCTGTAGATGCAATTATAAAAATGTCCCAGAAAGTCAAGGGCAAGGATCAGATTGCAAAGGTAGCTTCTATCTCTGCAGGAAATGAGGAAGTCGGCCAGATGGTGGCTGATGCAATGGAGAAGGTTTCAAACGATGGAGTTATCACCATTGAGGAATCCAAGACCATGCAGACAGAGCTTGATGTTGTCGAAGGTATGCAGTTCGACAGAGGATATATCTCAAGCTATATGGTAACTGACACAGATAAGATGGAAGCGGATCTTGACGATCCTTATATCCTCATTACAGACAAGAAGATTTCCAATATTCAGGAGATCCTTCCCCTTCTTGAGCAGATCGTTCAGCAGGGCGCAAGACTTCTGATCATCGCTGAGGATGTCGAGGGTGAAGCTCTTACAACTCTTATCCTTAACAAGCTGAGAGGCACCTTTAATGTAGTTGCGGTAAAGGCTCCCGGATATGGCGACAGACGTAAGGAAATGCTTCAGGATATTGCGATCCTTACCGGCGGTACAGTTATCTCTTCCGAGGTCGGACTTGAGCTTAAGGATGCCACGATCGAACAGCTCGGCCGCGCTAAATCCGTTAAGGTCAAGAAAGAGAACACAGTCATAGTTGACGGCGAAGGCGATAAGAAAGCAATAAAGGATCGTGTAGCTCAGATCAGAAAGCAGATCAGCGAATCCACATCTGATTTTGATAAGGAAAAGCTTCAGGAGCGTCTTGCAAAGCTTGCCGGCGGAGTAGCCGTAATCAGAGTTGGCGCTGCAACCGAGACTGAGATGAAGGAAGCAAAGCTTCGTATGGAAGATGCTTTGAACGCTACCAGGGCTGCAGTAGAGGAAGGCATTATCGCAGGCGGCGGTTCTGCTTATATTCATGCTCAGAAGGCAGTCGAAAAGGTTGCTGATTCTCTTGAAGGCGACGAGAAGACCGGTGCAAAGGTTGTACTGAAGGCACTCGAGGCTCCTCTTTTCTACATCGCTCAGAATGCCGGACTTGAAGGCGCTGTTATCATCAATAAGGTTCGTGAGTCCAAGGACGGAACCGGTTATGACGCATATAATGACAAATATGTGGATATGGTAGATGCAGGAATACTTGATCCTGTTAAGGTTACAAGGACGGCTCTTCTGAACGCAAGCTCAGTTGCATCAACACTTCTTACAACTGAATCTGTAGTGGCTGATATCAAAGAGCCCGCTCCTCAGGCAGCTGCTCCCCAGCAGCCGGGCATGGGCTATTAATAAAAGCACAGGTTTTTAAATTACATCTCCTGTGGTATCGATCGGATACCGCAGGAGATGCTTTTTTATTGTCAAGGACTCTTTAATGTGCTAGGATTATTGACGGTTCAGTGTGTAAAATCTGAAGGGAAGGTTTTTTAATGTCAAAAACAGCTGTGCTTACCGATTCAAATAGCGGAATCACTCAAAGTGAAGCTGAGAAGATGGGCGTATATGTCATTCCAATGCCTTTTTATATCGATAATCAGCTCTACTATGAGGATATAGATCTTACTCAGGAACAGTTTTTTGAGAAACTCAGAAATCCCGATGTCAAGATCACAACGTCAATGCCTCTTGTCGGCGATCTGGTCAGCAAATGGGATGAGCTTCTGGAGACCTATGATGACATTGTATATATACCCATGTCGAGCGGTCTTTCCAGTTCTTGTGAAACTGCGGTCATGCTCTCAAAGGATTATGACGGCAGGGTCCAGGTCGTGAACAATCAGCGTATATCAGTAACACAGAGGCTTTCGGTGGTTGAGGCTCTTGCCATGGCAGCTGATGGGAAAAATGCTTTACAGATCAGGGAGTTTCTGGAGGATACCAGATTTGATTCATCCATTTACATAACAGTTGCTACCTTGAAATATCTGAGACGAGGAGGCAGGCTGACTCCTGCTGTCGCTGCCATTGGTACGGTGCTCAGGATCAAACCTGTGCTTCAGATCCAGGGAGAAAAGCTTGATTCATATTCCAAGGCAAGGACAATGACACAGGCAAAGAAGATCATGATGGATGCAATCGACCGTGATATGAAAAAGAGATTTAACGATCCTGACGGTTCGAATTCCATCATCTCGATCGCTCATACAGATGAGGCAGAGGCAGCAGAGGAGTTCAGACAGGAGGTTCTGGAGAGATGGCCGGATCATGAAGTAATAATAAATCCGCTTTCTCTTTCGATTGCATGTCATATAGGACCCGGTTCTCTGGCGATAACTACATCAGTCAGACATGATATTCTGAAAAAATAAGAAATTTTCCGGCAGCAATTTTTCACGAACGATATTTAGGAGGTAGCAATGGTTACAGCAGTAGTAGGAGCTAACTGGGGCGATGAAGGCAAAGGCAAGATCACTGATACTCTGGCAGACAGAGCTGATGTGGTGATCCGCTTTCAGGGAGGAGCCAATGCAGGTCATACGATTGTGAATGAATATGGCAAATTTGCTCTTCATACCGTTCCTTCAGGCGCATTTCATCAGAACATCATGAATATCATGGGCGCCGGAGTAGCGCTTGATATAGATAAGTTCATGTCTGAGATAAAATCGATTACCGATAAGGGAGTTCCCGAACCCAATATCCTTATATCAGACAGGGCGCAGGTCATGATGCCTTATCATGTTCTTTTTGATACTCTTGAAGAAGCAAGACTTGCAGGTAAGTCATACGGATCTACCAAATCAGGAATCGCTCCTTTCTATTCCGACAAATTCTATAAGATAGGATGGCAGGTTCAGGAGCTGTTTATGGATGATGATGATTTAAAGGAGAAGATCAATCATGTATGTGATATAAAAGATACTCTTCTCGTAAATCTTTATCATAAGGATCCTATCGACCGGGCAGGACTCCTCTCCTGGATAAAGGAAAAGAGGGAAATAATAGCTCCTTACATCGGCGATGTGTCTAAATATGTCTGTGACGCTATTGATCAGGACAAGAATATTCTGCTTGAAGGTCAGCTTGGAACAATGAAAGACCCGGATAACGGCATTTATCCCATGGTCACATCTTCTTCCCCGCTTGCAGCGTATGGAGCGGTTTCTTGCGGATTTGCACCCTGGGCTATCAAGAAAATCGTAGTGGTGTCGAAAGCATATTCATCTGCTGTCGGTGCCGGTGAATTCGTATCAGAGATTTTCGGAGACGAGGCTGATACACTCAGAAATCATGGAGGCGACGGCGGAGAATACGGAGCTACTACCGGCAGACCCAGGAGGGTAGGCTGGTACGATACTGTGGCATCCAGATACGGATGCAGAGTACAGGGCGCTACGGATGTGGCTTTTACCGTTGTGGATGATCTGGGATATCTGGACGAGATACCTGTATGCATTGGATATGAGATCGACGGAAAGGTAACGAAGGATTTTCCTGTAACGACAAAGCTTTCCAAAGCAAAGCCTGTCTATCGCACATTCCCCGGCTGGAAATGTGATATCAGAGGTATAAAGAAATATGAGGAGCTTCCTGAGAATTGCAGAAATTATATTGAATTTATCGAGAAGGAAATCGGATTCCCCATTACGATGATTTCGAATGGACCGTCCAGAGAGGATATCATATACAGAGAATCACCGCTTTCTAAATAACTAAAACTTCCCACATTTCATGTATCTTCTTCGTCGCAAGGGATTCATTCGCTTTTGCTTACAGATATCACAGTGGTGGCTCACAAGTAGTGTTTTTCTGTTTGCTCGCACGCGCTTATTAGCGGCTCTCTGACAAAAGCGCGCAGAAATGCTTTAAAATAAATTT
>ONDV01000047.1:0-11282 GCA_900316665.1 uncultured Lachnospiraceae bacterium | reverse complement strand
TGTCAACCGAGCCGCAGCTAGCGTGCTCGCTCACGACGAAAAACACAATGTTCGCCACCATCTGTGCATCTCATGGCTTCAATGAATCCTTGCGACGAAAAATTTCATTATTGATGTGGGAAGTTTTAGTAAATAATTAAAACAGAAGGTTTTTTTACGGAGAGACAAAAGTCTCTCCGTTTTTTCATTGAATTATCACAAATGTTTTTAGGAATTAATTATAATTAAATTGCTTGGTTGAAAGTATGGATATAAAGGAGGCATAAAACTTTGATAGAAGTAAGTCATCTGACTAAGCGCTATGGTGACAAGACGGCGCTCTCAGATATCTCGTTCACGTTGGAACCGGGGCATATATATGGTCTCTTAGGACCGAATGGAGCCGGCAAAAGCACTACCATGAATATCATGACAGGTTATCTTGCTGCTACATCCGGTGATGTGACTGTTGATGGAGACGATATTTTCAAGAATGCCTCAAAGGCAAAGAAAAATATTGGTTATTTGCCTGAAGTGCCTCCTGTTTATCCTGACATGACAGTCAGAGAATATTTATCATTTGTCCTTGATTTGAAAGGAATCAAAAGAGACAGGAAAAATGAGGAAATAAAAAAGATCATGGATCTTGCCGATCTTCATGATGTTGAGAAACGCATGATAAGAAATCTGTCCAAGGGTTTCAGACAGAGAGTGGGGTTTGCGGAAGCCATGGCTGGTTCTCCTTACCTTATCATATTAGATGAACCCACAGTTGGTCTTGATCCCAGACAGCTGCAGGAATTCAGAAAAATCTTAAAAACACTGAAGAAGGATCATGTGATTTTAATAAGCTCTCATATTCTTTCCGAGGTCAGTGAGATATGTGATCACGTCTTTATTATCTCTCACGGAAAGCTTGTTATGTCTGATGATACTGAGAATCTCAAGACCAGATTCGAGAATATAAGGAAAATAAGAATAAAGGGAATTGGCGACGGCGAACATGCCAGAATGTCTCTTCTTGATTCTATTGAAGATATATCGGATGTATCTTTGGATTCAGAGGATGCTAAAGGTCAGACTGATCTTACCATATCATACAGCGGTGAAAAGGATCTGAGAGGTCAGATATCTCAGGTTCTTGTTTCAGGCGGATTTACCATTCTTGAGATGAGAGAAGATGAGCAGTCTCTTGAGGATGTATTCCTGGAGCTTACTGAGAATGATGATAAAAAAGGGAGCGACGATAAATGAAGGCAATATTTAAAAAAGATTTCCTGTCTCTTTTCAGAAATGTAACAGGTTGGATTTATCTGGCTGTAAATATCATTTTCTATGGCATTTATTTTGTTTCAAACAATCTCCTTGCCGGAAATCCGTCCATATCCCAGACTGTGAGCGCGCTTACTCTTATTTCGCTTATATCCACGCCTCTTCTCACTATGAGATCCATACCTGAGGAAAAAAGGAACCGGACGGATGTGCTTCTTATGTCGTCACCGGTTTCATCAAAAAAGATAGTTCTCGGCAAATTTTTCGCAATGGCAGCGGTGCTTACGATTTTTACAGGAATAATAGCGCTTTCTCAGGTTTTTCTGCGTATATTCGGGAACGTGTCTTTCCGTGAATCCTATGTCACGCTGCTGGGATACTGGCTTTTTTCACTTGCTGCCGTCTCTATCGGCATGTTTCTCTCTTCATTTACAGAGAGCCAGGTAATAGCGTCTATCATAGCTGAAGGCGTTCTGATTCTCGGCTATGTCATGCCAAATCTCACAAATTCTTTAAATTTTCCGACAGTTCTGTCAAAGATTTTAGGCTGTTATGATCTTTCAAGTCCCTTTGACAAATTCATGTCTGGTATCATATATGTTAAGTCAATAGTCTATTATCTGTCCCTTATCTTTCTCATGCTTTTTCTTACTACAGAAGTTATTGAAAAAAAGAGATGGACAGTAAGTGTCAAAAGGATCAGGACGCAGGCCTTCTCCATCAGCGCGATCGTTGTGGCTCTTGCCATTGTTATTGGCGGTAATATAGGTGTAACTTTGATACCGGAAGCCTATCAGTCTTTTGATTTTACAAAGTCAAAGATGTACAGTCTGACCGGCGAAACAAAAAAGTATATTAAGGACATGAAGTCGGATATTAATATCTACTGCATGGCTGCAAGCTCCAAGAAGCTGGATAATACTGTTGCTCATACGCTGAAGCTTTTTGATACGTCATCAAAAATAAAGGTGAAATATATCGATTCGACCAAGAATCCTACTTTCGCTTCAAAATATTCGAATGACAGCCTTGACAGCGGAAGTCTTATCGTTGAGAACAAAAAAACTAACAGATTCAAGATAATTCCATATTATAAGCTCTTCTACAATCAATCATCGGCTGCCACGATTTCTCAGGAAGCGTCTCAGTATGGAATGAATTATTCTGACGTATATTTGCAGACTGCCAGCGGCTTTGATGCTGAAGGAAAAATAATGAGCGCCCTTCAGTATGTAAATAATAAATCAAATCCTGTGATCTATACTCTGTCCGGTCACGAAGAAGCTGACCTGGGCCAGGCTTTTCTGGATATTCTTGACAAGATGAATATAGAGACCAAGAGCCTTTCTCTTCGAACGGAAAATATTCCCGACAAGGCAGAGCTTATTATTGTATGCGGTCCGAAAAAGGATCTCTCGACTGATGAGACAGAAAAACTTTCGAAATTTATAGAAAACGGAGGCAAAATAATATTTGCCCTTAACCCGGATGGCGAGACTGCGGAAAACGGACTTCCTAATTATGACAGCCTGCTTTCAAAGTATGGCATCAAAATTGAAAAGAGTCTTGTATGTGAAAATGATGACAGTAATCATCTGAGCGGGAATAATTACATGCTTTTCCCCAACCTTGACAGCAGCGACTATACAAAAGGAATAGAGTCATCACCATCTGTAATAATTCCATTTGCAGTTGTATATAGTCATGAAGAGAGCGATAATATCAGCGATTTTCTGACAACGTCTGACAAGGCATCTGCTGCGTCGGTTTCCGATGCCACATCAGGAAATGTAACGTCAGATTCCGGGAAGGAATATCCGGTTGCAACAGCCATTACTACAGGTAAATCCAAAAATGCCAATGTTTTTGTTCTGGCTTCGGCATATATGTTCCTTGACAATATGGAGCAGTATGCGCCGGGGATGAATACAGCCATGTTCAAGAATATCCTGAATACGACATTAAGTCATGCAGAGAAAAATTCGATTACCATAAAGCCAAAGAAATATTCGGCAGATACTCTTACTTTCAGTCAGAGACAGGTGAGATTATTTACTCTTCTCTGGATCGGAATTATCCCCGTCTGTCTCCTCGCTGCCGGTATAGTCATCTGGGTCAGGAGAAGAAGAGCGTAAGGAATGCCTTTTGTTAATTCCTGCAAACATTTTTATTACCCAAAGGAATACAGGGATGATGATCGTGGCGGCGATGCTGGCTTTAAGAAGGCTCATCGTCGCCGGATCATCTATTATCGCAAAGATAAGAGTTGAAATGAACATAGCTAAAAGCACTATGATAAGCAGAAGGGCAAAGAATCTTTTTATTTTTTCCATTTGTCAGACCTCTTTAAATCAATTTTGATTATTATCTGAGTGCTGAAAGCACTGTTGACACTATTTGTATTTTACCATAATGGTATATAGTGGTAGAATATCATATGTTCTATTTACTTAATTTATGGAGGAAAGAAAAATGAGTCTTCTTGATACATGGAGAGACAAGGCGTATGATGCGAGCGCCCGTCCGGAAGCTTTAAAGGCTTTCTGGGATGAATATTTTCCAAAAGAAAAAAGCGTCTATGAGATTCTTCTGAAGGATCCTGATAAGGAGATAAAGGGCACCGTTTCAGAACTTGCTGATCGTTTTGGTTTTGACATAATGACGATGACAGGTTTTCTGGATGGGATCAATGACAGCCTCGTTGAGCCGAATCCGATCGAGACTATGGATGAAAATACTGTAGTCAGTCTTTCTTTTGATAAGAAAAAGCTTTATATGAATATGGTCGATGCTGAAGCGGACTGGCTTTATAATCTTCCGGAATGGAATGCCATTTTCAGTGAAGCAGAGAGGCATGAGATGTTCCTCACGCAGAAGAAATCTCATACTGTTGTGAAGCCGAAGAAGATTTATCCAAATGATCCGTGTCCATGCGGAAGTGGTAAGAAATACAAGAACTGCCACGGAAAGAAAGGGGCTCCGAAGCTCTCATAATAAAAAGGGCGTGTGATTCACGCCCCTTTTTTATTATTTTCGAATTTTCTTAAGAGATTCAAAAAATCCGGGATATGATACATATACACAGGAACTGTCGTCAAATGAAGTCACTCCGTCAGCAATCAGACCGGCGACTGCCATTGACATTGCAAGCCTGTGATCTTTATATGTGTGTATGTATGCTCCATGCAGAGGACGACCGCCGATTATTGTCATACCATCTTCATGTGGTTCTATATCTGCTCCCATAGCGCGGAGATTTTCCGTAACTGTCTTTACCCGGTCGGATTCTTTCACCCGAAGCTCTGAAGCATCTCTTATAGTAGTGGTTCCGTCTGCGACAGAAGCCATAACTGAAATTACCGGTATTTCATCTATAAGAGCGGGGATGATATCTCCTGAAATGTCGATTCCATGAAGAGCTGATGTGCGCACGGTAATATCGGCGACAGGCTCTCCCGATTCAATTCTTTTATTTTCAAGGACTATATTTCCGCCCATTTCTTTTATTACATCTATTATGCCTGATCTGGTGGGATTGATTCCGACGTTTAACACAGTGATGCATGAGTTCGGTACAATGAGACCTGCCGCCAGAAAATATGCAGCAGACGAAATATCTCCGGGAACCGTTATTTTCATACCTTTAAGGGAAGGGTGGTCAGATATGCCGACACGGTTGCCGTTTATGGATATATTTGCTCCGAATGCGCCAAGCATCCTCTCGGTATGATCTCTTGATTTCACGGGTTCTGTGACATAAGTCTCGCCGTCAGCATATAATCCTGCCAGAAGTATGGCCGATTTTACCTGAGCTGATGCTACGGGAGTTTTATAATCTATCCCGTGAAGTGAAGAAGGACAGATAGAAAGGGGAGCAAGATCATTATTATTTTCGGATTTTATTTTTGCTCCCATCATTGTTAGGGGCTTTATTATCCTTCCCATAGGTCTTTTTCTTATTGAGCTGTCTCCGTCCAGATGTGATTCAAACTCCTGTCCGGAGAGTATGCCTGAAATCAGACGAAAAGTCGTGCCTGAATTTCCGGTGTCGAGAACAGTTTCGCTTTTATCAAGACCGAAAAGACCTTTGCCATTCACAATGACTCGAGCTTCAGACTCCTCGATATTGATACCGAGATGTCTCATGCAGCTGATGGTGGATCTGCAGTCGGCGCCGTTTAAGAATCCGTCGATCTCAGTTTTTCCTTCTGCAATAGAACCGAAAAGAACCGCCCGGTGTGATATGGATTTGTCTCCGGGTACTATGACGGTTCCATTCATACCGCCTGATTTATTGCCTTCTATCTGGTTTATTACTGTCATTAAATACCGCTTTCTATTGCTTTTTATGAATCGTATATCCTTTTTCGCACATCAGCTTCTCTGCTTTTTCCATTGATTTCTCATCATAGAATTCTATTCCAAGGACGCCGTCCTCAAATTCTCTGTTATGAATGATGCCAATATTTCTTATGCTTATTCTTTCCGAAGCCAGAAGAGTGGAGACTGATGCAATCGCTCCCACTTCGTCAGGCTGATCGACATAGAACTCAAAAGAAGGAATCAAGGCGCCGCTGTCTCTTACGGGAAGAGAGTCACGGTAGTCGCGTGCTCTGGAAAAAGATTCAATAAGACCATGACCATCTTCATTTTTTACTGCATCTTTAAAATTTTTTAGTTCTTCCTGATAAAGATCGATAAGATGCAATATCTCATCTTTATTTTCAAGACAGATGTTTTGCCACATGATGGGAGATGATGAAGAAATTCTGGTAATATCTCTGAATCCTCCGGCAGCTATGGTCTTTAAAAGTCCGCTCTTATCATCCTGATCGCTTACCAGATTAACAAGAGATGCTGAAATGATGTGAGGCAGATGACTGATTGCAGCAACTGCGAAATCATGTTTTTCTGGCGTGAGCGAGAGTGGTATGGCACCAAGGTCCTTTATAAAATCCGAAAAAACAGAGACTTTTGCTTTATCCATTTCAGGATCTGTCGTAAGTATGTAATAAGCATTCTCAATAAGATAGGGTGATGAATTTCCATAACCGGTTTTCTCTGTTCCGGCCATGGGATGCCCGCCTATAAAAGATCCGGCAAGTCCGAGAGAACGCGCTTTATTATGGATGTCGGATTTGACGCTTCCTACATCTGTGATGATGGTATTTTCCTTTATTTTTCCTGAAAGCTGATCCAGATAATCAAGATTGACTCTTACGGGTCCGGCCAGAATTATCAGATCAGATGATGAAATCTCATCAAGTGAAGGAATGGAGCAGTTTTTTATCACTCCGTCATCATAAGCTTCCTTTAAAGTGCTTTCATGACTGGCGAGAGCCATGATCTCAATATCGGGATATTTTTTATTAATTGCTTTTGCTACTGATCCGCCGATCAGACCGAGACCTATAAATGATATTTTATGGAATGGAATCATAATCAACACTTTCTATATATCAAACGATTTTATAGTACTTATTATAGATAATAAAGTCAACACATTAACTCGTAAAAGTGTCGTTAAAAATGTCTGCCACCATCTGTGCATCTCATGGCTTCAATGAATTCTTTGCAAGGAAGTTTTTCAATATAATAGCGTTAAGTAATTGTAAAAGATAAATAGTACGAAATTTTTTAACAAAATTTATAGGATATTTATTGTTCAAAAGACTTGACATTAATAATGCGAAGTTTTAAACTATCAAATAGTTTTAGATAAATGCCTTTGATTAAAAGGTGCAATTGGAATTTGCAAACGGTTTTTATAACTTTTTTGTAAATTCCATGGTTTATTAAGAAAAGAGGAAAATACTATGACAATGGATGAACTCAAGGAACAGATTGCTGACACACTTGCCTGCGATGTATCGGAAGTAAAGCCGGAATCAAATCTTATCGATGATCTTCAGGCGGATTCCCTTAGTATTGTTGAACTTCAGATGAACCTCGAGGAAGCTACAGGAATCAAAATCTCAGAGGATGAGCTTCCCAATCTGAAGACAGTTCAGGATGTTTATGATGCTTTAAAGAAGGCTGAATAATATGGGCGTGCTGCAGGCGGCCCGGGAGAAGCTTTCTGAGACAAATATATTTGCCCGCGCCAGAAAGCCGAAGGCGCCGGAATTTATCACATGCAAGTCGTGCAGGAGAAGGTCATCAAGAGAAGATTGGGAGCAGCATTTCTATGTCTGCCCGAACTGTGGCGCTTATTCGCCCGTAGGTGCTGATTACAGGCTGTCTCTGATACTCGACAAAGGTACCAGAAGAGATCTCTTTACGGATTTGCATGCCATGGATCCGCTGGGATTTCCGGGTTACAAGGATAAGATCAAAAGGCAGGAGATAAAGACAGGACTTAATGAATCAGCTGTATGCGTAACCGGACGGATCAATCATCATAAGGTGGTTGTCTGCATTCTTGACAGCCGCTTTTTCATGGGATCGATGAGCAGCGTCGTGGGTGAGAAAGTCACCAGGGCTATAGAATATGCGGATAACGCAAAGCTGCCTCTTATTATTTTTTCCGCAAGCGGCGGAGCCAGAATGCAGGAAGGCATATACAGTCTTATGCAAATGGCAAAGACAGCAGCTATGGTTGAGAGATTTTCGGAACATGGAGGACTCTACATCAGCTTCCTGACCCATCCCACGACCGGAGGAGTTACAGCAAGTTTTGCCACTCTTGGAGACATCACGCTTGCGGAACCACAGGCTCTTATAGGATTTGCGGGACCGAGAGTAATAGAACAGACTATAGGACGCAAGCTTCCGAAAGGCTTCCAGAGATCAGAATATCTCTATGAGCATGGGTTTATCGACAAGATAGTAGAGAGATCCGAGATGAAAGATGTACTGTCTGACCTTTTGGACCTTCATGAGGTGAAAAACGCATGAGAGATATGGAAGTAAGAAAAAAAGGCGCCTGTGTAAGAAAAATTCTTGAACAGACCGAGAAACTTGATGATGAAATAGCTGCGCTTTCTGATCTGTCTGCCGGCGAGACTGAGAAAATGTCCGCGCATTCTGCTGAAGACATTACAAAGAGGGCTGATTATAAAGAACATCTCGAAAGTTACAATACATACGCAAAAAAGATTGAAGACCTGAAAAAGCTTAGATCAGACATGCTGTCACAGTGCAGGGATCTGTCTCCGGAAGAAAAGGTTTTTCTGGCAAGGTATCCGTCAAGGCCTCATGTAGATGATTTTATTTCCAGTATGTTTACGGATTTCTTCGAGCAGAGGGGTGATCATCTTTATGATGAGGATCAGAGTATATACGGCGGCATAGCAAGATTTCACGGACGTCCGGTCACAGTGCTTGGTCACAGAAAAGGAAGAACGATAGAGGAAAACGTCCGCTTTAATTTTGGCATGCCATGTCCTGAGGGCTACAGAAAGGCTCTAAGGATCATGGATCAGGCAGAGAAGTTTCACCGTCCGATAATTACATTTATCGATACTCCGGGCGCTTATCCCGGTATGGAAGCTGAAGAGCACGGACAGGGAGAAGCAATAGCCCGAAATCTTGCTGCCATGAGTACATTTACTGTGCCGGTCATATCTATTGTGACAGGCGAGGGCAATTCCGGC
Source organism: uncultured Lachnospiraceae bacterium (assembly GCA_900316665.1). Taxonomy (GTDB): domain Bacteria; phylum Bacillota; class Clostridia; order Lachnospirales; family Lachnospiraceae; genus Lachnocurva. Next base: position 2,436 of record ONDV01000047.1, on the reverse strand, counting down.
GGAGCGCTTGCACTGGCAGTGGCCAATAAGCTTATTATGCTGGAAAACGCTGTTTATTCTATTTTAAGTCCTGAAGGTTTTTCATCGATTCTATGGAAGGATCCGTCCAGAAGGGAAGAAGCCTGTGAGCTTATGCACCTTACAGCGGAAGATTTGAAAGAAGCAGGTGTATGCGACGTAATAGTTACTGAGCCCAGAGGCGGTGCCCAAAACAATCCGGAAGAGGTATATGAATCACTCGACAGAGCTGTTCAGGAAGCTTTGAGTATTTATGATCATATGTCACCTGAAAAGATAAAAGAAGACAGATTCAACAAATACCGTTCAATCGGAAATGGAGCTGACTGAAAAGAAAGAAGATAATAGAATGAAAACACTGGATCAGATACTTGGAACCAGATATCCCCTGATACAGGGAGGAATGGCCAATATTGCCGACGGATCCTTTGCAGCGGCATGTTCTAATGCCGGAGCTCTTGGAATGATAGCGACCGGAGGTCTCACTCCAGAGCGGCTTATCGAGGAGATTCGCATTGCAAGATCAAAGACGGACAAGCCTTTTGGCGTCAATATCATGCTTATGCATCCGGCTGCTGATGAATTTGCTAAAATTATAATTGACGAGCATGTAAAATTCGTCACTACAGGCGCAGGCGATCCCGGAAAATATATGGAGTCTTTTAAGAATGCAGGAATAACCGTTATGCCCGTCGTCGCAGCACCGATCCTTGCCAAAAAAATGGAGGCGGAGGGAGCTGACCTTATAATTGCAGAAGGATCTGAAAGCGGTGGTCATATAGGTGAAATGTCTACGATGACACTTGTGCCCCAGGTTTCAGATACAGTTTCGATTCCCGTTGTGGCGGCTGGCGGAATCGCGGACAGAAGGCAGGTTGAGGCTGCATTCTGCCTTGGCGCCTGTGGCGTTCAGGTCGGTACATGTCTTCTTGTAAGCGAAGAATGCCCGGTTCATATTAATTATAAGAATGCGCTTATTAAAGCACGTGGTACAGATGCGATCGTGACAGGAAGAATCGGAGGGACGCCGGTAAGGGTTCTGAAGAACAGGATGACGAGAGCTTATATTAAGGCAGAAAAAGAAGGAGCCGGCAGGGATGAACTTGAAAAATTCACGCTTGGCAGCCTGAGAAAAGCTGTCTTTGACGGCGACTGCACTAGCGGAAGCGTTATGACAGGACAGACCTGCGGACAATTAAAAGAAATCCGTCCGCTTAGAGATATTTTTTCTGATCTCTTTCCTAAGTATTGAAAGGACATTATATGAAAACTGCTGTACTTTATGCCGGTCAGGGAAGCCAGCATACCGGAATGGGCAAAGATCTTTATGATAATAATCAGTCTTTCAGGGAAGCTCTTGATGAAATAGAAGAGAAAGCCGGACTTGATTTTGATTTGAAAAAACTTATGTTTACAGGTCCGGATGATTTACTTTCCAGAACTGAATATACTCAGCCCTGCATAGTTGCTTTCCAGGCAGCGATAAATAAAGAGCTGATGGAGAAGGGATTTTTTTCAAAGGTCTCATATCTTGCGGGTCTTTCCCTTGGAGAATATTCCGCTCTTAATGCTTCAGGCGTATGGTCTTACTCAGATACTGTCAGAATTGCTGCTTTCCGTGGAAAGGCAATGACTGCCGCTGCGAAGGATCTTGATTTCGCAATGGCTGCTGTAATAGGTCTCGACCGTGACAATCTTGAAAAAATCCTTATTGAAAAAAACAGGGACAAAAAGGAACTTGGAGCCTTCATCTGCAACGATAACTGCCCCGGTCAGCTTGTAGTGTCAGGCGAGAGAAGCGTGGTGGAGGAAGTGTCGAAAAGCGCAAAGGAAAACGGAGCAATGAAGTCTGTGTTGTTAAATGTGAGCGGTCCCTTCCATACTCCATATATGAAGAGCGCCGGAGATGCGCTTTCTGATTATATTCCGACAACAAATCCCGGAGAAATGCAGATACCCGTGGTCTTCAACTGTCTCGGCAGTGCCAGATCAAATGAGGATCTTACCGATCTTCTGGTCAGACAGGTGCAGACCGGTGTCAGAATGAGAGAGTCCATTCAATACATGATATTGAACGGAACGGATAACTTTATTGAAGTAGGACCCGGTCATGTAATATCGGGATTTGTAAAAAGAACTGTACGTGATATGCAGAAAAAAGGGCTTCTTCCTGACGGAATTTCATCTTCTGACATACATATAAGCTGCATTGAAACATCCCGGGAGCTTGAAAATCTGATCACAGAGTAATTGTTCTTTTACATAATTAAAACTTCCCATATTTAATGTAACACCACGAAGTGATGTTACATAGATCATCTTCGTTGCAAAGGATTCATGGAAGCCATGAGATGCACAGATGGTGGCGAACATTGTGTTTTTCGTCGTGAGCGAGCACGCTAGCTGCGGCTCGGTTGA
>ONDV01000024.1 GCA_900316665.1 uncultured Lachnospiraceae bacterium | reverse complement strand
CCTTACTCGAAAAAAGCGGAAAAGACATCGGAGCAGGAGGCATTATTTGTATGGCTGCAAAGCCGTTCCCGATCGATGCGGAGAACAGCATGATCCCTGTCAATTTGCTGTAAGAGCTGACTACTCCATATCTGGTGACAGGCACTGTTAAGCAGTTCACGAAGCGACCTTTTTACTCGGATACAACCGACTCGGTGAAAACCGAATAAAATCTGTACAGAAAAACAAATATAAGGTATAATCATTTTAACTCGATAGCGGCCGAGTCGGAAAGGACCGAGTAAAATGAAATTTATCGGAAGAGTAAAACAACTGACACAGATCAAGAAAGAACTGCTTACAGATGGTATGCGAATGGTTCTGATCTATGGAAGACGCCGGGTAGGAAAGAGTGAGCTTGTGAAACAGGCGATCAAGGAATCCGGAGTCAAAAGCTTTTATTATGAATGCAAACAGGTGACAGAGGCGAGTAACGTCCATAGTATCTGTGAAATCATTTCTGAAGTGCAGAAACTACCGAAGTTAGGATATTCATCCATAGAAGAAGTACTGAACTATGTGTTTAAGCTTGCAAAAGAAGAGAATATTGTCTTTGTTTTGGATGAATATCCATATCTCAGGGAAAATGTAAAAGGCCTCGATAGCATTCTTCAGTCATTGGTCGATAAATACAGGGAAACATCAAAACTTAAATTGATCATCCTCGGATCTTATGTAGATATCATGAAATCGTTATTGGAACATTCGAATCCCCTGTTTGGCAGAGTTGATCTGCCTATGAATCTGAAGCAGATGGATTATTACGAGTCAGCGATGTTTTATCCTCTTTTGTCGAATGAGGATAAGGTCAGGATCTATTCTGTCTTTGGCGGGATCCCCTATTTTAACCGGTTAATTGACGATAAGAAATCTGTAAAAGAAAATATCATAGATTTAATAGCCTCTTCCGGGGCAAGACTGGAAAATGAGGTCTCCATGTACTTAAGCTCTGAAATCTCCAAGATCGTGAATGCAAACGAGGTATTCTATACACTTGCCAAGGGATTCTCTAAGTATAGTGATATTCTGTCCCAGTCTCATGTATCAAGCGGTCCCACTCTTGTTGATGTCCTTGACAAGCTCATCAATATGGAAGTGGTGGAAAAGAAAGCACCGATCAATGATGATTGTAACAAAAAGAAGATGGGGTATTATATCTGTGACAATCTTTCTCTTTTTTATTTCCGCTATATCTTTAAATATTCCTCTCAGATGAAAATAATGGACTCGGATGTATTTTATGAGAAGTATATCCAACAGGATTTTGAGGAAAATTATGTCCCCCATAAGTTCGAGGAAATTTGCAGGCAGTATCTGATCCGTCAGAATCGGATTGGAAATATAGACCCTGTTCTTGAGAAGATCGGAAAATATTATTATGATGATCCGAAGACCAGGTCAAATGGAGAATTCGATGTTGTGTCGGAAGATGAAAAGGGATATATCTTCTATGAAGTCAAATTCAGAAAAAGAAAAATATCACAGGAAGTGATCGATGAAGAAATACAACAGGTAAAGAATACCGGTCTCAATTGTTATAAGTATGTCTTCTTTTCGAGGACCGGATTTACTGTAAAAGAGACCGATACAGTAAAGCATATCGAACTCGACAGGCTTTTTATGCTTGAAATATCGCTCAATTGCGATTCCAATTCCAATACATGTAAAAGTGTATTCGATGAGAGTCATCAAATCTATTACATTCATGGGCATCCCTCCTTTCATAAAGTCAGGAGGGTGACATAAATGCCCTCCTGCATAAGGAGGACTAACCGCCTACCGTTTCTGGCGGCAATATTTATAATAAAAACTGGTAGCATCTCCATTTTTCTACGTTAAATAATAGGCACATTTCCACTTTTTCGCATAAAATAATAGTATTATCTCCATTTTTTTGCAAACTTACATCATTCGTGATACGATACATACACAACAATACGGATGAGATCCGATATCAGAGCCCAATGGAGGACAGTATGTATAGAAAATTTACAGAAAAGCTAAAGAAATGGAGCCGGAAAAGAGGCAGAAAGCCTCTTATGGTCATTGGTGCCAGGCAAACCGGCAAGACCTGGATCATCAGGGACTTCTGTCAAAACACTTATGATGACTATATATACGTAAATCTCGAAGAACAGAAGGACATGCAGACCATTTTTGACGGTAACCTGGATCCTGACTCGATTATCAATGGACTGGAACTCTTGACAGGCAGGCACATTGATGCCGAAACTCCGATTTTTTTTGATGAGATTCAGGAATGTGAAAATGCAATCACCGCGCTAAAATACTTCTGTGAAGATCAGCGCGATTTTCGAATCATCTGTGCCGGAAGTCTGCTCGGTGTAAAAATTCATCGGTTCAGCGGATCCTTCCCTGTTGGCAAAGTCCAGATTGAAAACCTCTTTCCACTTGATTTTGAAGAATTCCTAATGGCTTGCGGAGAAAACCTTTTGGTAGAAACCATTCAAAAACACTTTCAGAAGCAAAAGCCTTTGATAGAAGGTGTACATAAACGGACACTGAAACTCTATCATGACTATTTGTGGACAGGAGGAATGCCGGAAGCTGTCAAGAATTATGTAGAGAGCGGGAAAAATATATTTTCTGTTGACAGATCTATTCAAAGCAACCTTCAGCTCGCTTATCTGGCAGATATGTCGAAATACGTCTCAAGCCCGCAGGAAAGCGTAAAAATCACCGAAACCTATCGCTCTGTTCCAAGACAACTTGCAAATGAAAATCCGAAATTCAAATATAACGAGGTCCGAAAAGGCATTGGTAAGCGTGATCTGTCCGGTGCACTGGATTGGCTGGAAGCTTCCGGAATGATCTTAAAAATTGACAAAGTAGAACTCCCTGCTTCCCCATTGAGCGGATATGATGAAAGGAACAATTTCAAGGTATATCTTTCCGATGTTGGCATGTTGACATCCCTCTGCCGAGTCAACTACAGAGACCTCCTGCCGGAGTCTGACAATATGTATAAAGGCGGTATTGTCGAGAATTACGTCTATCAGCAGATGATCATACGTCATCCGGATCTGTACTATTTCAAACCACAAGAAAGCATGGAAATTGACCTTCTCTACGATGATGGAAACAGCATCATCCCGGTAGAAATAAAATCGGGAAGACATCGCAGGTCTACCAGTCTGAACAATTATCGGAAGAAATATAAGCCGGATCATGCAATCAGGATCTCAGAGATGAACTTCGGAGCATCCGATGGTCTGATTTCTGTACCGCTTTACGCGGTGTGCTGCATTTGAAAGAAAATTTAGAGAGATATGCTATTCCGATGTGACTGCTTCTGCTTTTTATTTTAATGAAATGAGAGTCAAAAGAAACTTTTGACTCTCATTTTTTCATCATAATATTAATAATTCTTTGCTTGTAATTCGAAGAAGCTCTGCGGATGGTGGCATACCGGACATACTTCCGGAGCCTTTGTGCCGACTACGATATGACCGCAGTTCCGACATTCCCAGATCTTAACTTCACTCTTTTCAAAAACTTCCTTTGCCTTGACATTATGAAGCAGGGCACGGTAGCGTTCTTCATGTGTTTTCTCAATTTCAGCTACCAGACGGAATTTTGCGGCAAGCTCAGGGAAACCTTCTGCGTCTGCAGTTTCAGCAAATCCTTTGTACATGTCGGTCCATTCATAATTCTCGCCCTCTGCAGCGGCCTCCAGATTTTCTTCCGTATCGCCGATGCCTTCCAACTCTTTGAACCATAACTTTGCATGCTCTTTTTCATTATCAGCTGTATGAAGGAAGAGTGCAGCAATCTGCTCGTAACCTTCTTTTTTCGCCTTGGAAGCAAAGTAAGTATATTTGTTTCTTGCCTGAGATTCCCCTGCGAATGCGGCCTCCAGGTTCTTTTCTGTCTGTGTACCTGCGTATTTGTTTGCCATAGTAACTCCTTTTTAAACATTTGAAATAAATTGTTTTTGTTTTGGGGCTTACGATTTTCCATCTTCAGATCGGATGGAACTGCATAGCAGACAATATGTCAGATTGCTGCCTTCCAGAGACCATGGAGATTGCAGTAAGCGTATGCATTAACGGCCTTTTCGCCGGCTGCCAGTTCAAAATGTGCTTCCGGTGCATCTCCGGGCTTCAGATCTTTCTTCTGGAATCCGTTCTCTGTTTCCAGAACAATGAATTCGATGTAATGCTCAGAAAGCATAGGGTGAGCAACGGATCCGACCTGAACTGTTACAGAACAGCCGTCTACAGAAACAACCGGTACATGTTTTTCCTGGGCTGCATCCGTGGTATTTGGGACAAGTTCCGTCATCGGCTTGCCACAGCAGATCGGTGTACAGGCTGTCTTTTCCGTAAGGAATGTAACAAAATTACCACAAGACTCACAACGATAAAATAACATGACTTATACCTCCTTTTAATTCTTTTCGATTGATAACCCTTTTCTGAAATCTTCCACTGAGAAACTCAAATAAGAAATTCCATTGAGAACCTTAAATGAGAATCGGTGAATTTTCAGACTCTAAAATGATTATATTTTAGCAAATAGAAAGCGTCAATCAAATTATGAGCTTCCGGCTGTGAAAAATTCATTTTGCGTTACCTTTCTCTTAGTGTTAGATTGTATTAAGAGGAGGGAAGATGATATGACTGATGAGAAGGCATGTTTTAATACTACATATTATGATGATAGACTTGGCCGCAGTGAAGATGTCGATGATTTTATGGAAGTAATTTCGGATTTACCTACTGCACGGGAAAATTGGAAGGATAAGATATCGGATATCCTGAATGAGACTGGTTACAATCAGGGGAAAATGGCTGAACTATGCGGTGTAAGCAGACAGATCGTTAATGAATGGCGTAATAAAGGGGTTATTCCCAAACGCGGTATTATGATAAAGATCGGATTAGCCGCAGGATATGATCGTGACGGGATAAATCAGCTGCTTACCAGGTACGGACGTTATCATGAATTGTATTCAAAGATTCTTGAAGACAGCATCTGCTTATATGTGCTGAATCAGAATTTGGGGGATGGAGAGAAATCACTGCAAAAATATAATTTCATCCTTGGAAAAATCAATAATAATGTCTGTGATGATGCCGGTAAAGATACTGATATTTCAACGAAAGTATTTGACGAGAAGCTGTCCCGGATCCATGATGATGATGAACTTGAAGAGTTCATAAAAGAACAGACCAAAGTCATGTCAGGTGCTTATCATAAACTTAACAGTTATATTGAACTATATCTTGAGAAAAATTTCATTAAAGGAAATCTGCATTATGCTTCTGACAGAAACCAAATAGCAGATGAAGATGATTGGTCGGCTTCTCTGATCAGTACTTTTGTTGATATTAAACATGACAGATGGAGACCAGGCAGAAGGAAACTGATATCGGTTGGCATGCATCTTTGCATGGACAGAAATATGATAAATGATCTGCTTGGACTTGCACATATGGCTCCGCTTTATCCAAAGGATATCTTCGATGCGGCTGTAATTTATATTTTAGAATATGCCAGTCTTGAAAATATATTTTTTGATAAAGAAGGAAAGATCGCTTCAGGTGACTTTTGTGATTTTGTAAGAGGCGAGCTTGAACAGATTGTGGGAAAATACGAACCGAAGGTGCCTGAGATCAGTAAATTATTAAATGATTTTCAGGAGAAGGAATTTGAAGAATATGAAAAGGACTCTAATGAAACAGAAAGAGATATTTAAATCCGCTAACACCCTGGTTGTAATAGAGCAGGGAAATATTAAGACCTACTCTCTGGATGACAGGCTTAAATGGAATGTCGGACGTCCGTCAAAGGAAAATATGCCTGATATCAGGCTGCATGCAAGGACTGTAAGCCGGCAGCAGGGATGTTTTGAAAACGTAGATGGAATATGGTTCTATGTGGATTCGTTCGGGAAGAACCCGACCTTCCTGAACGGAAAGAAAATCGAGAAAGTCTTCGGAAGCGGTATCAGACCTGTATTATTGGAAGACAGGGATGTGCTGATTTTTGGAGGCGGAGACCGGCCTGAAATTAATCCGAAAACTGTATGGGCTGTCTTCTTTGAAAGGATGATAGATGACAGCTGGAGGGTAGAGGACACGAGTGGGATCGAGAAGCTGTCATTTTCTGATGGCAGTCACAGCGAGGTTTTCCAAAACCCACATACAGGAATGATTATCGATAACGAAAACGGCATTGCCATCTATATGGGTGACATTACTTATCTTAACGGGAATATCAATGTGACAGCTGCCTGAAAGGATAATTTTTCATGCAGAATTACGACACAAAAAAAGCTGAAGAAGTCCTGATGACTCTGGAAAAGTCATCAGACCTGTTTCCTGAATTTGCCTTAAAGACTGAAAATGGCAAACCGGTTCTTCTGGGCAGGGGCAGCTCATCTCTTGTCTATGAGATGTACAATAAAAAAAGACCTGATCGGTCTTATTGTCTGAAGGTATCAGGATTCTTTGGCAGAGTCATGGATTCGGACGAATTCAGCCGGGTGGCCGGACTTCAGTATTCTCTGTCTCATGAAACCCAATATATAGTGAGGACCCTGGGCTATAAGGAAGTGGATCTCGGATCAGATGAAAATCAAAGCATTCTTCAGCTGGTTTTGATGGATAAGCTGATCCCGGTGATCACAAAGGACAGATATGGGAATAAAAGCCTTTTTAACGATGATCTTAAGACATATCCTGAGGTCAGAAAGTTTGCGGTGGAGATAGGGCAGGCTCTTCTCGCAGCGCATAATAATAATATCCTTCACAGGGATATAAAGCTTGAGAACATATTCTATGACCCTGATGAAAATGTATATAAGCTGGGTGATTTCGGCGCCGCGAAATATACTGAGGATGGAAACGCCGAGACGATCATTTATACAGACGGATACGAGGCGCCGGAAATAAAAGACAGTCTGAATGATGTCTATAACAAGACTGCCGATATTTATTCATTTGGAATTACATTGTATCTTCTCTTAAATGATCTGAACTTTCCTTTCTCAAAAAATTATCATCCGGATTTTTATATGCAATATGACCCGGATAATGTTTTCCCGGCGCCCGTCAGCTCGCCTCCAGTCATGACTCGTATCATCAGGAAGATGTGCGCCTACTATCCCGACGATCGTTATCAGTCTGTCGGCGATGTCCTTTTAGAGATAGAATCGGCAGCGGAGACTGATGAGAAGGAGGAGAGTGAATGGGAGGATTTTTCTACACTATCTGATGATGTCACGATGACTTTCCATGATGAGAGCCATGCTGCAGGAGATGGAAGGAGAGAGAGAAGAGAAGATACCAGAGCGAAGCGGATGGCGAATCAAAAATATATTGACTTCCTGTATGGAAGAGATTCTGTTCGTTATTTTTTCGCCATTACTATAATAATGTTCCTTCTCTTCAAAGGAATGCAGCCGGATACCGGGGAAATGCCTGACGCAAATCTTGTTATTCTCCCGGCAGCAGCTCTTGTGGAGGCAATCTTCCAGCGGTTGAACCGGCTGGATCTGCCGGGCAGGGTCTGTCTGATCGCATTGGCGATCAGTTCGGCGTTTGCAACAGGACTGAAAATTTCTCATATATTACTGATAGTCTTCGCCATGATTGGAATGCCGGTGCTTACGGCAGCTGCCGGAGTATCTATGGCGATTTGGATGATCATTGCTTATACGGGAAAGCTGAAATTTCTTGAATTTTTATACGGTATGGATCTGGGCTGGGTTTTTCTTCTGCTTTTGGTAATAATAATTAACAGATATCTGAATATGAGAGTCGAATGGGAAAAGGCATCCTCCGGGCAGATAGATTTTCTCGACGTGTGGTTTTATAAAATCTGCTTTTTTATTGCGGCGGCGGGAGGGATTTTTTTCCTTCTGGACAGGTATGATGTAATGAATATGCCGGAACTTATTTCAAGGCTTCATCTTTTCAGAGTCGGGATCATCTCGTCTCCCCTGTCGTATCTGTTAAAGAAATATGATCTGAAGAGGTGGAACAGTGACTACGGTGAGAGCGCTGAAGGTGATGGTTAGATGGTATTTTATAATGGTATTTAAGTATCATCGTAGCCAGCGCAGTAGTGGTTGAAGCAGGAAGCTCGGTTACTGGTAATCGAGTAGTTCACAGCCGTGCATATAATACGAGGAGATGATAAGAAGGAATGTCAGACTGGTGGACCGGAAGTGATATTGATGCTATTATGCTGCAGCTTGACAATAAGAGGCTGCCATTCAAGAATTACAGGCTGAAACTCAAGGACGGAAAACCGATTCTTCTCGGACAGGGAGGGACTGCGTATGTGTTTAGTGCGGAATCGGCTAATTCTGAGCCTGCAGTGATAAAGGTGACAGGCTTCGGCGATAAGCAGCCGGCACAGGATGCATTTCAAAGAGCCGTTGAAGCGCAGATAAAGGTCAGTGATTTTTCTGAATCGATCGTAAAGATTTATGAGGATGCCACGCTTCATATTAAAATAAAGGGAGATCATGAGGTCGTAAGCGTGGAGAAGGCAGAAGCCGGCGATGAAGATGCAGAGGAAAATACACTTTGTCTGCATTTTGCCGTGATGGATAAACTAACTCCAATCATCAGCTCTGACAGGACTGTGATCGACAGACTACGGGTTTACAATGAAGATGAGATTTTAAAGCTGGCAAATGATATAGGAAATGCGATCTGCGAGGCTCATAAATGTAACCTTATCCACAGGGACATAAAGCCGGAGAACATATTTTATGACAGCAGAGTAAATACCTATAAGCTCGGCGATTTCGGCATGGTGAAAGCTGCCGTTAATGGTTTTGCTGGAACTCGTGTCTACACGATTGGCTACGGGGCGCCGGAGGTGGTGGTTGATAAGAATCAATACGATTGCACGGCGGATATTTATTCATTTGGAATGACTCTCTATTTTCTGATGAATAAGATGAGGCTGCCTGAGTCTAAGGATGTCCAGTATAAAAGCGGATATGTGCCGCCGGAGCCTGTGAACGGGTCAGCTGATTTAAAAAGCATTGTCATGAAAATGATAAGCTATAGTCCTGATGACAGATATCAGTCAATGAAGGATGCCTTGGTTGACCTGGATGCTGTAAACATGGGAAACGTCTATAAATACAGAGGGAATCTACGTGGAGTTGTTGCGACTATGGGGTTTATCTCAGCGCTGGCAGGCGCCTTCACATGGAAATTGTCGTTCAGACCGGATATAAGGCTTGTTTTCAGTCCGGTTGAATACCTCCTGATTGCCTTATGTCTTGGTAAGACCTGGTTTTATTTGAAAAGAAAATATTATTCTACTTTCAGCGTGCTGATACTCGGATTGGGGATCTATGTTTTGTTTTCTACGGGATTTGCATGGTGGAAACTGATTTTACTTCTGTTGGCAGTCTTTACAAAGAGGCTGCCGGGTGTGTTAGGCTCCATGGCTCTTGCTGCGAATATCGGAAGCATTATTTTAGAGACCGGGAATTTTTCAGTGGATAAATTTTCCGGAATAAGGTGGATGACGGCTCTTTATATTACACTGGCACTGATGCTTTTCTTGTATTATGCGGCGTCGTATGACAAGGAACGGTATGCCGAGAGAAATAGAAAGGTGGTCTTTCCAACTATTATATTATTTTATCTGGCACTGATCCTTGTTTCTTTTTCCTTTAGTCATTTTACAGGAGGGTTTGAAGCGTTACTGGGAACGAAGTTTGTGAGATGGGTGCTGTCCTGGGATTCTTATATGGTTGGAATCTGCGGAGTGGCTTTCTGGATCGCATTTTTCCTGGAGGAGAGGATTTCTGACCATAATTGAATTTGCACGATTAGTATTCGGAATATATTTAATCATAATCCGATGATGACTTTGACACTCATATCATGTGATATAATAAAGTTCTAAAACTTCCAACATTTAATGTAACATCACGAAGTGATGTTACATAGATCATCTTAGTCGCAAGGATTCATTGAAGCTTGCAAGAGATGCACAGATGGTGGCGAACATTGTGTTTTTCGTCGTGAGCGAGCACGCTAGCTGCGGCTCGGTTGTTTGTCAGAGAGCCGCTAAAAAGCGCGTGCGAGCAAACAGAAAAACACAACTTGTGAGCCACCACTGTGACATCTCTTGGCAAAAAGCGAATGAATCCTCGCAACGAAGATTTTCATTGTTAATTGGGGGAGTTTTAGTAAAGTTTATTTATTGTAAGTATAATTCATAGATGTATTTTCAAGAAAAGGGATAGCGTATGTTTTGTAAAAAATGTGGAGCGAAGCTTCCGGACGGAGCTGTATTCTGCGGACATTGCGGTACGAAGGTCAGTTCGATAGTGAAGAAACCTGACGTGAGTATAGATCATTCTTCAGAAGTGAAGAAACCTGATGAGAGTCCTGACTATGCTTCTAATGTAGAGAATGATATTCAGAATGGGCTCTTACAGAATGCTGATTCAATCATAAATGAACAGAGGATATCAAATCCAGATCCGACCAGGTACACTGAGCCGGAACAGACCAGCCGGCCGATACAGAATAGCCAGCCGACGCAGAATAACCAGCAAGTGCAGACCAGCCAGCCGGTACAGAATATCCGGCCGGAGCAGAGCACACAAAAATCGCAGACCGCCTCGCCGGATAAGGTAATGCCCTGGGAAATTCCGGTGAAAGAAACAGCCGGCAGAAAATCCGGAGCCAATAAATTCAGCGGTCAGTCCGGAGCCGGCGCAAGTGCAGCTCCGTGGAAATGGCTCGCCATTGCTATGGTGATCATTCTTGTGGCGGTCGTTGCCCTTGGCTTTTCATATATTAAATTTATAAGTAAATCAAAGGCTCCGGCAGCTGCAAGCACCGAAGAGGAAAAGTCATTAAAGAAGACAGAGAATGGTTCTGCTTCAGAGAATGATTCTGCTTCAAAGAAGTCCGTATCAAAAAATAAGTCTTCAAAGAAGTCGAAGACCAAAAAGAATAAGGATGATAATAAAAAAGATAAGGATGCACCTGATGCGGAGGTTTCACTTTCCGGCAGCGAGACGCCGGAGCAGGTGATGGATGATGAGAACGGAGTATTTTTACCGGATTCTTCGTCGACGGCACTTACGGATGACGATCTAAGCGCCTTGAACCCTCAGCAGCTGACTTATGCCAGAAATGAGATTTACGCAAGGCATGGAGCTATCTTCAAATCGCAGGAGCTGAACAGCTATTTCCAGGGGAAGACCTGGTATCACGCGACGACTCAGGTCACCGATATCCATCTTTCCGATATTGAACTTCAGAACGCGTCAAAGATACTTGATTACCAGAAGGCTAATAATAAGGAGTATTCTCCAAAATAAATAGCATAAGCTGCCTGTTGATGAATTATTGCAACGAAGTTTTTTATTATAGATGCGGGAAGCATCAGTAAGCGCAGTCATCTTTCAATTTGCACAAAAACACATTAGGATTATTGTGCAAAGTGCCAAAAATATACCCGACTCGTCGCGCATTATTGTTGTACATTCAGTTTTGCAAAGTGGTAAAACATTAGAGAACTGAATGAGAAAAAAGGGGAGACGAACAGTACGAAGAAGTATTAATTCGTATTGTTCGTCTCTCTTGTTTTTTGGCAGGATATTATTGCCGAGAGGAGGTGAGCAGTTGAAAGGCCTGGTACATCATTTACTGGCCGAGCTGAACTGCAAAACAATGTTCAGGATTCCGATATTTGGAGGGATCCCGGTTACTGAGTCCGTCGTAGTCACATGGATCATAATGGGCGTTGTGGCGCTTATATGTATTCTTCTGACGAGGAATCTCAAAGTGGAAAATCCCGGAAAGGGACAGCTGCTTTTAGAGACCTGCGTAAAGGGACTGTGGAATTTCTTCGACGATATCATGAATCATCAGGGAAGAGAATATTACTACTATCTGATGGGCGTCATGGTATATATCGGAATAGCGAATCTGATGGGGATCATCGGATTCAAGCCTCCTACGAAAGATCTGAACGTGACTGTAGCCCTGGCTCTTATGTCAATCATTCTGATACAGGTTTCGAGTATCAGAAAGCGCGGCGGAGCGGGTTATTTCAAGAGTTTTGCACAACCGATGGCGATCATCGCACCGCTTAATGTGATGGAACTTTTCATAAAGCCGCTGTCACTTTGTATGCGACTCTTCGGAAATGTCATCGGATCTTTTGTAATCATGGAACTGATAAAATATGTGGTTCCGGCAGTCGTACCAGTAATATGCAGCCTGTATTTCGACGTCTTTGACGGTCTTATTCAGGCATATGTGTTTGTGTTCCTGACGGCTCTCTTCATGGGAGAGGCAATGGGAACGGATGATTGATAAGTTTTGAGAAAAAAGGAGATTTGTTATGTCAGCAACTATTTTTGTAGCAATCGGCGCAGGTATCGCAGTTCTTACCGGAATTGGCGCAGGCCTCGGAATCGGCAAGGCGACAGCAGCTTCTGTTGACGCGACAGCACGCCAGCCTGAGGCAGCAGGGCAGATCCGTACCAACCTCCTCTTAGGATGCGCACTTGCAGAGGCAACTGCTATTTACGGTTTCGTTGTAGCTCTTCTTATCATCCTGATGCTTGGCTGATAACATGTATCATCTGCCACTTGATAAGGCCGGGCGATGCTCAGCTGATGGAGTGACAGGCGTAGGCTTTAGTAAGAAGGAGGCTGTCAAATGATAGATATTCAGCCGGCTTCTCTTTTTTTCACAATAATCAATGTCCTTGTATTTGTGTGGATAATGAAGAAGCTGTTGTTTAAGCGTGTGATGGATGTGATCGATAAGCGCGATGACCTGATCAAGAGTAGATTCGATGAGGCTGAGTCGGAGAAAACAAAGGCTTTGTCGAAGCAGCAGGAGTATGAAAAGAAGCTGGATAATGCGAACGACGAGGCAAAGGCTATTCTTGCGAAGGCGAGAGAGCAGGCCGCGGCTGAGAGAGAGAGAACTCTTGAGGAAACCAGACTTGAGAACGAGCGCCTGATCGAGAAGAACAAGGAAGCCATCCGCTCTCAGAACGAAGAGGCAAAGGTTCAGCTCAGGAATGATATCGCAAAACTGGCTATGACAGCAGCCAGGAAGATCCTCACAGAGGATCAGGACAAGCAGTCCGCATGATGTCACGGAGGATGCAATGACAGAGATAGCATTGAATCAGGCGAGAGCTCTCTATAAAGAGATTCCGTCCATGGATGATCTTTCGAATATGAGAAAGGTCATGACGGCATCTCCAGAACTTCTTCGGGTATTAAGTTCTCCGGTGATTTTGAAGAAGCAGAAGAAAGCCCTTGTTTTAAAAATTGCCGAACGTTTTTCGTTCAGCGAGAAAGAAAAAAATTTCATACTTGAACTGGTGCTGACGGGTGACATAGTCGAGTTTTCTGATATCATGTCATGCTATGACTACATCTGGAGTCTTTACAACAATGTTATTGATGCCGAGTGTGTATTTCCGGCGGAGCCTGATGAAGCTGAGAAGGACAAGGCGCTTAAGTATTTGAAGACCAGATATCCTGATCGCAAGATCAGCATTTCAATAAGTGTCGATCCTTCGATTATCGGCGGCCGCGTGATCAGGACGCGGGGAGTGGAATACGACCAGAGTATCAGCGGCAGGCTGGAGACGCTTGAGAAGAGACTGTTGCAGGAGGTATAGATTTGAGTGAAATCAATGCAATGGATGTCATATCGATCATCCGTGAGCAGATAGAGAATTTTGACTGGGATGAAGAGTCAAGAGAGATTGGTAAAGTCATTTCCGTAGGCGATGGTATCGCGACCGTCTACGGAATAGATCATGCCATGTACGGCGAGATCGTTGTTTTTGAAAACGGCGAGAAGGGCATGGTCATGGATATCAGGCGTACCGAGATAGGCGTAATGCTTTTCGGCCGTGACGTCGGTATCAGTGAAGGCATGAAGGTGACGAGGACCCGAAAAAATGCCGGCATTCCCGTTGGTGAGGGCTTCATAGGCCGTGTAGTGAATGCACTCGGCGAGCCTATAGACGGCAAGGGCGATATTGCATCCGCAGGTTATAATCCAATTGAGAGACCGGCGCCTGGAATCATAGACAGAAAATCGGTTGACACTCCGCTTGAGACCGGTATTCTTGCGATCGACTCCATGTTCCCAATAGGCAGAGGTCAGAGAGAGCTTATCATCGGAGACCGCCAGACCGGAAAGACTTCAATTGCCACAGATACTATCTTGAACCAGAAGGGCAAGAATGTAACATGTATCTATGTAGCGATAGGTCAGAAGGCTACTACTGTGGAGAAAGTGAGAAACATTCTCGAAAAGGGCGGAGCTATGGATTATACGATCATAGTTTCAGCTACGGCAGCTGACCCGGCATCGCTTCAGTATATAGCTCCCTATGCCGGTACTGCGCTCGGTGAATATTTCATGGATAAGGGCGGCGACGTCTTGATAATCTATGATGATCTGTCAAAGCACGCGGTGGCTTATCGTGAGATATCTCTTCTCCTGGAGAGGTCGCCCGGACGTGAGGCTTATCCCGGAGACGTCTTCTATCTCCATTCAAGACTTCTGGAGAGGTCGTCAAAGCTTTCTGATGAGAAGGGCGGCGGCTCAATGACCGCGCTCCCCATCATTGAGACTCAGAACGGCGATGTGTCCGCATATATTTCCACGAATGTCATATCCATCACCGACGGACAGATCTTCCTGGAATCATCACTTTTCTTCTCAGGCATGAGACCGGCCGTAAACGTAGGTCTGTCCGTATCTCGTGTCGGCGGAGCTGCCCAGACCAAGGCCATGAAAAAGGCTTCGGGTTCAATTCGTGTGGATCTGGCACAGTACAGGGAACTTGAGATATTTACCCAGTTCGCGTCCGACCTCGATGCCGCTACTCAGGCTGAGCTTTCTCACGGCGGTGCCTTGATGCAGCTTCTGAAGCAGCCACTGTCTCATCCAATGTCCATGGCTGACCAGGTAATCACTCTGGAACTTGCCAACCTGAGATATTTTGATTCCTTTGATAAAAAGGATGTGAAAAAAGAACAGGGAAAGATTCTCGACTACATCAGACTCGAGCATCCGGACATCGTCTCCTCCATAGAGAGCACGCGCGATGTGGCAGACGATGTGAAAGACTTGATTGCAGCTGCCGGCGAGGAATATAAAAAATCCAAGGAACAGAATTGATCCCGGATTGATTTTCAGAATGCCGGTTTCGGAGTGGCAAAAATGAGCGTGACTCAACGCTCATATCATTGAATCAGGAGAAAGTATGGCAAGCCAAAAAGAGATCAAGGATCGTATGCAGAGCATCAGGGATACCCTGAAGATCACAAATGCCATGTATATGATTTCTTCTTCAAAATTAAAAAAGGCGAAGAAGCAGCTGGCTGATACAGAGCCTTACTTCTATACGCTTGAAAATGCTATGGCGAGAATTTTACGGCATGTGCCTGATATGGAGAACCATTATTTCCGTGATTATTCGGAAAGTAATGAGTCAAAACTCACGGTGGCTTATCTGGTCATTACCTCTGACAAGGGAATGGCGGGAGCTTACAATCAGAACATCCTGAAACTCGCGAAATCCACCTTTGAAAAGAGTGAGAAGAAAAAGCTGTTTGTTCTCGGAGAGATGGGACGCCATTATTGCATGGCGCATGACATAAAGGTAGACGAGCATTTCAGATATTCGATTCAGAAGCCATCTATGGCTGTCGCGAGACATATAGGTGAGGACCTTCTCAATATGTATTTGAATAATGAATTCGATGTATTGAGAATCATCTATACCCGTATGGTAAATCAGGTCGAGGCCGATGCTGAGATGACAGAGATCCTTCCACTTAGGAAGAATGATTTCAGTACAAAGATCCCAGCCGGAATTCCGATGGAGGACATAGCATTTACTCCGTCTCCTGAAAAGGTCATGGATCAGATAGTTCCGAGTTATCTTCTGGGCTATCTCTACAGCGCTCTGGTGGAGTCATTCGCTTCTATCCAGAATTCCAGGATGATGGCCATGCAGGCAGCATCTGACAGCGCACGGGAGATGCTCGATAAGCTCGGCCTCGAATATAACAGAGCCCGGCAGGCAGAGATCACTCAGGAGATAACAGAGGTGGCTGCCGGAGCCAAGGCACAGAAAAAGAAACACAAGAGGCGGTAAAGGAGATTCAATATGATACAGGGTAAAATCGTGCAGGTCATGGGACCTGTAATAGATGTCGAATTCAATGAAGAGGATGCGCTGCCTGCCATCCGTGACGCTCTCGAGTGTGACAACAATGGAAAAAGAGCCGTGATGGAAGTGGCGCAGCATGTCGGAAATCATACAGTGCGATGCATAATGCTGTCTCCATCAGAGGGCCTTTGCAGGGATATGGAAGTAAAAGCTGACGGCGGTCCCATCAAAATACCGGTAGGAGAGAAAAATCTCGGCCGTCTCTTTAATGTTCTGGGCGAGACCATAGACGGCGGTGAGAAGATCGAGGGCGAGGAGATGTGGTCTATCCACAGAGAGCCGCCTGCATTTGAAGATGAGAGCGCATCACAGGAGATGCTTGAGACAGGAATAAAAGTCATTGATCTCCTGGCTCCTTACTCCAAGGGAGGAAAAGTAGGTCTGCTCGGAGGCGCCGGCGTCGGAAAGACGGTTCTCATTCAGGAGCTGATCAGAAACGTGGCTGATGAGCAGGGCGGTTATTCCATATTCACAGGTGTCGGAGAAAGATCCCGTGAAGGAAATGATCTCTGGTCAGAGATGAAGGCATCGGGAGTATTGAAAAAGACGGCGCTTGTGTTCGGACAGATGAACGAGGTGCCGGGCGCCCGTATGAGAGTGGCTGAGACAGGCCTTACAATGGCTGAATATTTCCGTGATCATATGCACAGGAACGTGCTTCTTTTCATTGATAATATATTCAGATTTACTCAGGCAGGTTCCGAGGTGTCGGCACTGCTTGGACGTATGCCTTCAGCCGTCGGTTATCAGCCTACTCTGGCTACTGAGATGGGTGCTCTTCAGGAGAGGATCGCGTCGACAAAGGACGGATCGATCACATCAGTTCAGGCTATATATGTTCCTGCTGATGACCTTACAGATCCTGCACCTGCGACCACGTTCGCTCACCTTGATGCCACAACGGTCCTTTCAAGAAAGATCGTTGAGCAGGGTATCTATCCCGCAGTTGATCCTTTGGCATCGTCATCAAGAATCCTTGAGCCTGACGTGGTAGGCGAGGAGCATTATGAAGTGGCCAGAAGGGTTCAGGAGGTGCTGCAGAAATATAAGGAACTTCAGGATATCATAGCCATCCTTGGTATGGATGAGCTGGGCGACGAGGATAAGCTGACGGTCTACAGAGCCCGTAAGATCCAGAGATTTCTCTCTCAGCCTTTCCATGTAGCTGAACAGTTTACGGGCATCAAGGGAATCTATGTTCCGGTAGAGGAAACTGTCAAAGGCTTCAAGGCGATCCTTGACGGCGAGATGGATGATTATCCTGAGAATGCTTTCTTCAACGTCGGTACTATAGATGATGTAAAGACCAAGGCCGAGAAGATGAAGCAGGCTGAATAAGGGAGAAAGGATATGGCAAAGAATGATTTCTATCTGAAGGTTATATCCACAAACGGCGTCTTCTATTCCGGTCGTGTCGTGAATCTGATCATACCTGACGTGGATGGTGCCAAGGGCATTGAGGCTCATCATGAGAGCATGGTTATCGCTGTTGTGGACGGCATAATGAAAATTCAGCCGACTGAAGGCGGAGAATGGATCGAAGCCGCTGTAGGACGTGGATTCTGCTGGGTAGCGAATAACCGTGTCCAGCTTCTTACTGAGACAGCTGAGAAGCCTGAGGATATAAATATAAGGCGGGCCGAGGAAGCCAGGGAGCGCGCTAAGGAGCACCTCCGTCAGAAGCAGTCTCTGGAGGAATATTATCATAACAGGGCGGCGCTTTCGCGTGCCATGGCGAGACTTCGCGCTGCGAATGCCAATAATAAAGATATCTGATGATGCCGGTTAGTTTTTTATGCAGGCAAGTATTAAAGGAGAGCGGAAAATCTGCTCTCTTTTTTGTATATTTTCTTGGTAATGCGGCTTGTCATGTTATAATAGAAAGCGTTGATGGATTTTACTGACATCTGTAATGAAAAGTCAGTGTTTTGAAAGGCAGGATATTTTGATTCTTAGAATTATGGCAGGCCCGGATATGCTGCCGGTATATACAGCGGAGCTTCAGAGAAATTATACCTCTGTAAAAAACTCTGATGATAACAAGACTTCTTTTCAGGATGTCCTTGATAAGAAAATAAATTCCACCGACATAAGCTCCGGTAGAGAATCATCTGATATTAAATTGTCCTGTGAAAATACGGATCCGATCACAGTTCCCTCAGATCTCATGAAGATTTTCAAGAAGGCGTCGGATGAGTACGGAGTGGATGAGGGTATCCTTATCTCTATGGCAAAGCAGGAGTCGGATTTTCATGCGAATGCGCTGAGTAAAAGCAATGCTGCCGGAATAATGCAGCTTATGCCTGCTACTCAGAAAGCGATGGGAGTGAACGATCCTTTTGATCCTGAGGAGAATATTATGGGCGGCGCAAGACTCATGAAGAGTCTCATCGATAAATATGACGGCAATGTGATCCTGGCGCTCGCGGCCTACGGAACAGGTTCGGGAAATGTGAAGAAGTATGGCGGCATTCCTCCTTTTGAAGAGATACAGAAGCACATACCGAAGGTCCTGAGTAATTACATCAGGGGTTATGTCTCTTCGGATGGCACTGACAGGTCTGCTCCAAAGAGCACTGAGATCGAGCGTCTTCTGGACGAATACAAGAATGCCGGCAGCAGGTAGCAGCCGTTTGCGATGTGGGAAGAATATGCAAATTATGTTATAATTAAAACAATTATCGGCAGCGATATAGAACAGGAGAGAGTATGGCTGACAGGAATTATGTAATAAAGGATGGGGTTCAGGCAACGGATCACGTGCTGATGACGATTGCCGGAATTGCAGCTTGTGAGGTAGAGGGTGTGGCTTCCCTGAACGGAGGTCTTACACATGAGAACGTGTCGCGTGTATCCAGAAACAGGATAAGTCACGCGGTAAGGATCATGCAGAATGATGACGGCTCTCTGACAGCGCAGGTCATTATAGTTGTGAAGTATGGTTATACGATCGTTGACGTCTCCATGCAGGTTCAGGATAAAGTCAAGGCATCTCTGGAGAATATGACTGATCTCACGGTCCGCGATGTGGATGTCAAGATCATGGATGTAGCTGTACAGGAATGAAATAACCGGGAGAAAATTAGCATGACCAGAAGACAGATCAGGGAGCAGATATTCATGGTTCTCTTCCAGGCTCTCTTTCATCAGTCAGACGATATTGACGGCCAGATCAGGATTTTCCTTGATGAGGAAGAAACTCCCATCAGCGATGAGGACAGGGAATATATAGAAAAAAAGACCGGTGATATTGTAAAGAACCTTCCGGAGATAGACAGTCTCTTGAATGAAGTCTCTGAAGGGTGGAGCACAAAGAGAATGTCGCGTGTGGATCTGACGCTTCTCCGTCTGGCAGTCTATGAGATGAAGTATGAAAAGCTGCCGGAGGGAGTGGCTATAAACGAGGCGGTAGAACTCGCGAAGAAATACGGCGCTGAGAATTCACAGTCGTTTGTGAACGGTATTCTCGGAAAGATAGCGTAATGAGAAAACCATATACAGTATCTGAGATAAATGAATATATAGACAGACTGTTCTCGGCCGAGCCTGCTTTTCAGAGCGTAGTGGTGGAAGGAGAGATCACTAACCTGAAATACAATCAGTCCGGACATATATATTTTACGCTGAAAGACAACAGATCCGAACTTTCCGGTATCATGTGGCGGAGTAAACGTGCTTCAGGTCTTAAATTTGCCATGTCAAACGGCGACAAGGTTTTGGTTCGCGGTCAGATAGGCGTGTATGCGGCTTATGGCAAATATCAGATATATGCGGATTCAATAGAGAAGTCAGGTATCGGAGAACTGTATATAAAATTCGAGGCCGAGAAAAAGAAACTTGCTGAGATGGGAATCTTTGACAGCCGCTACAAGAAGCCTCTGCCCAAGTATCCTCGAACCGTCGGCGTAGTGACAGCTGAGACGGGAGCTGCTGTCAGAGACATCATTCAGATCTCTGCCAGAAGAAACCCTTATGTGCAGCTTATTTTATGTCCGGCCCGCGTTCAGGGCGCCGGCGCGGCCGAGTCAGTTGCAGATTCACTTCAGAGACTTTCTGAACTCCGGCCGGATGTAATTATTATCGGACGTGGCGGAGGATCTATAGAGGATCTTTGGGCATTCAACGAAGAAATAGTTGCAAGAGCAATCTTTAATTGCCCGGTTCCTGTCATATCCGCAGTCGGGCATGAGACAGATACCACGATAGCGGATCTTACGGCGGATATGAGAGCGCCTACGCCAAGTGCGGCGGCGGAGCTCGCTGTTCCGCTTGCTTCTGATATAGACGAGAGATTTCTATCGGATGCAACGGCTCTTTTCGATAACATAGAAGACGCCATGATCCGCTGCAGAGACCATGCAAAAACTCTTGGTCTGGAGCTTAGCGCAATGAGTCCTGAAAAGATGATATTGCGCTGCAGGCAGAGGGCGGCTTTTGATGAGAACAGGATGTCTCTTTCCATGGAACGCGCGATTTCCATCAGCAGGAAAAGAATTCTGCCTGACGGTAATATCCTGTCCGGCTGCATGGAAAAGGCTGTCGGCAATGCGAAATACAGAGTCGAGATGGATGGCAGCAGTTTGAGCCGGGACATGGAAGCAAATATTTCTGACGGAAAGCATAAGATGCAGAAGATAACTGCCGTGCTCGAAGGACTGTCGCCGCTTAAGAGACTTTTGGCGGGATACGGATATGCTTCGGGAGCTGACGGGAAACATATTGTTTCCGTGGATGATGTATCTCCCGGCGACAAGATCAATCTAAGGATGTATGACGGACTGATAAGAGCTGTGACAGTAGATACAGAGAAATATAAATCGAATGAGGAAAACACATAAAGAGGTGCAGAATCGATTTCAATCACAATAGAGCGATGCAGGTGGGCAGAATATTATGGATAACGAAAAGAAGACTCTGGAAGAATCATTTCAGGAACTTGAGGAGATAATCAAAAAGATGGAGGAGACGAATACAGAGCTGGAAGAGTCATTTGCTCTGTATCAGCGCGGAGTGGAGCTTCTCCGTTCGGTGAATAACAGGATCGACAGGATCGAGAAAAAAGTTATGAAGCTGAAGGATGACGGCAGCCTTGAGGAGATGCCGCCGATGACATCGTCCTATGGCATGGATGAGACTGAAGAGGATTAATGAGTCATGGATTTTCAGAGAGAACTGGAGTATCGCGCTTCTGATGCGGAGCGGGTTTTGAATGCTTATCTGCCTGAGGAAAAGGGGTATCAGGTCAATGTGATCTCGGCTATGAATTACAGCGTCACAGCCGGAGGCAAGCGGCTGAGACCTATTCTTATGGCTGAGACCTACAAGCTTTTCGGTGGCAGCTCCCCTGCCATCAGACCTTTCATGGCAGCTATCGAGATGATACATAATTATTCACTCGTTCATGATGATCTGGAGGCTATGGACAATGACAAGTATCGCCGCGGTATGCTGACGACTCATGCGAAATACGGAGAGGACATCGGAGTGCTGGCCGGCGACGGTCTTTTAAACCTGGCATTTGAGACTGCCATATCGGCTTTTTCAGTCGAGAAGGATCGCCCCGATATTGTAATAAAGTCCCTTCAGATTCTTTCTGACAAGGCGGGAATCAACGGCATGATAGGAGGGCAGGCAGCTGATGTGGCGGAAGACAGATCGGACGGCATCTCCAGAGATATGCTTGATTTTATTTATGAGGCAAAGACCTCTGCACTTATTGAAGCCGCTATGATGATCGGCGCCGTGCTCGGCGGAGCTTCGTCTGAGGAGACGGATACTGTCGAAAAAGCCGCGAGCCTTATCGGTAAGGCTTTTCAGATAATGGATGACATACTGGATGCCACAGGCGACGAAAAGACGCTCGGCAAGGAGACAGGACAGGACGAGAGAAACCATAAGGTTACACTTATTACTTTTGACGGTCTTTTAAAAGCCAGAAGAGCCGTGTCGGATCTTACTGACGAGGGACTGTCTCTCATCTTAGGTTTACCCTATGAGAACAGATTCCTGGAGAAGCTGATAGAATATATGGCGCACAGGGTGAAGTGATATGGTACTGGATAAGATCAGAAAACCGAATGATGTAAAAAATCTCACCGATGAGGAAATAAAGCGTCTCCCATCCGAGATCAGAAGATTTCTGATCAATAAAATCTCGGTTACCGGAGGGCATCTGGCCTCTAATCTCGGGACTGTCGAGCTTACAATAGCCCTTCATCTTGTCATGCATTTTCCTGAAGACAAGCTGATATGGGATGTAGGCCATCAGAGTTATACTCATAAGATCCTTACAGGAAGAAAAGACAGATTTGACAGCCTGAGAAAATTCGGAGGTCTGAGCGGTTTTCCAAAGCCTCATGAGTCAGACTGCGATGCCTTCGGCACAGGTCATGCCTCCACTTCGATCTCGGCGGGACTGGGCTTCCAGCGCGCGAGAGAACTTAAGCACGAGAATTATAAAATAGTATCGGTGATAGGCGACGGGGCGCTTACGGGCGGGCTGGCGCTGGAGGGACTGAATAACGCATCCCTTCTTGATAAAAATTTTGTAATAGTTTTAAACGACAATACCATGTCCATCTCCAAGAATGTTGGAGGAATGCCGGAGGCTCTGGCCAGATTCAGGACGAGTGAGAAATATACAGGACTAAAGGAAAATATAACGAACTCTCTTGAGAAGATACCGGTCTATGGCGACCGCATAGTAAAGCATATAAGGAAATCAAAAAGCGGTATAAAGCAGCTATTCATTCCCGGAATGCTTTTTGAAGAGATGGGTATCATGTATCTCGGCCCCGTCGATGGTCATAACATAAAGGCAATGACCGAGATGTTTGAGAGAGCCTTTACTATCCAGGGACCTGTCATTGTCCATGTAATAACAAGAAAGGGACTTGGTTATCCCCCCGCAGAGAGGCATCCCGACAGATTTCACGGGACTGCTCCGTTTGACGTAAAGACAGGTCTCCCGGTCGAGAAAAAGAAGCCTCTTTATACGGATATTTTCTCTACGGTCATGAGAAAACTTGGCGACAGAGACCAGAGGATAGTCGCCGTGACAGCGGCTATGGAATCCGGAACCGGTCTT
This sequence comes from uncultured Lachnospiraceae bacterium, assembly GCA_900316665.1. Lineage (GTDB taxonomy): Bacteria > Bacillota > Clostridia > Lachnospirales > Lachnospiraceae > Lachnocurva. The sequence goes on along the minus strand of ONDV01000024.1, from coordinate 8,237 downwards.
CACAGATTTCACAATATGTTTCCGGACAGGTTCGTGGATGTGGGTATAGCTGAGGAACACGCCGTGACTCTTGCCGCAGGAATGGCTGAGGGCGGACTGATACCGGTAGTCGCCGTATATTCTTCTTTTCTCCAGAGAGCATACGATGAGATAGTGCATGACGTGGCAATTCCCGGAGAACATGTGATACTGGCTGTTGACAGAGCCGGTATAGTGGGCCGTGACGGCGACACCCACCAGGGAATCTTTGATCTGTCATATCTCCTGTCAGTGCCTGGCATGACCATCATGGCGCCGAAGAACAAATGGGAGCTTTCGGATATGCTGAAGGCTGCCGTTGATTTCAAAGGACCTGTAGCCATCCGTTATCCAAAGGCTCCGGCTTCTCTTCGTATGAAGACACACAGGAAAAAGATAGAGAAAGGCAGATGCGAGGAATTAAGAAAAGGATCAAAAGTACTTTTCTTCGCGCTCGGAAGTATGGTAGAGACAGCAGCTGACGCGGCCGATATCCTGATGCCTTACGGCATATGTCCTACCGTCGTAAACGCGAGATTTGCTTCTCCTCTCGACAAGTCATATCTCCTGGACGCGTCACGTGAATATGATCTCATAGTAACTCTGGAAGAGAACGTGAGATCGGGAGGTTTCGGAGAGCACGTCATGACTCTTTTAAACGAAAAGGGATATAGAGGAAGGATCATGATCGTATCCCTGCCGGATTCATTTATTCCTCAGGGATCCAGAGAGGAACTTCTGTCAAAGTACGGACTAGATGCTGTGGATATAGCTGACCGTGTCAAAAACCGGATGGAGAGATGATATGAAAGAGAGACTGGATCTTCTTTTGACAAAAAACGGTCTGGCGAGGTCGAGAGAACAGGCAAAAATTATGATCATGGAGGGAAGGGTCTTCGTGGACAATAACCGCGAGGACAAGCCCGGCATGAAGTTTGACATAGATTCTGAAATAAAAGTTACAGGGCAGGATATGCCCTATGTAAGTCGGGGCGGTTACAAACTGGAAAAGGCTGTAAAAGATTTCGGACTCGATTTTACAGGAATGACCTGCATGGATATAGGAGCTTCGACCGGCGGCTTTACAGACTGCATGCTTCAAAACGGCGCTTCAAAGGTCTATTCCGTCGATGTCGGCTACGGTCAGTTCGCCTGGAAACTCAGGACAGATCCGAGAGTGGTCTGCATGGAAAAGACGAATATTCGCTATGTGCAGCCGGAGGATATAGATGATAAAATAGATTTTGCGTCGTGCGATGTGTCTTTTATTTCTCTGGAGCTGATCCTTGAGCCTGTATGGCATCTTCTTTCTGCTAAGGCGAAGATGGTATGCCTTATTAAGCCTCAGTTCGAGGCGGGAAGAGACCGCGTAGGAAAGAAGGGCGTGGTCAGGGATCCGGCGGTTCACGCTGATGTTATAATGAAGGTGACTGAATACGCATGTAACCACGGATTTTCTCTTAAGGGGCTCGACTATTCTCCGATCAAGGGACCTGAAGGCAATATTGAATATCTCATGTATATTGAGAAAAATGATTTGCCGGAACCTGATACAGCATGGAAAGGAGACAGGGAGACTGTGGAGCGGCTGGTTGCAGAAGCTCATAAGACCCTGGACAAGGATTGAAGCATTTTTTCATTGTAATGAAGAATCAAAGCTCAAGGAATACAGAGCTTATCAGAAGGATGACGTCAGAGATAGAGTCAGGCGGCGGACAGGTATCTTTTGCCTTGTGTCCGGGCGATGCGTCTGATGAGACTCTTACTGTGCCTCATGGGATCGACTGCATATTTACAGTCGGCGGAGACGGCACAATGGTCAGGACTGCCCAGAGCGCTGTAGGATCAAATATCCCTATCCTCGGCGTGAATACAGGTCATATGGGTTATTTATGCGACCTGGATGAGAATACAGTCCTGCCTGTGATCCCGCGTCTTCTTAATGATGAATGCGAGATAGAAAACCGGATGATGCTAAAAGGATATATTGACGGGAGCGATACGGAAATATCGGCTCTTAATGACGTGGTCATATCGGCGGGCAGCGGGCTTGATATGGTGAAGCTGACGGTGAATGTAAATGATAAATTTCTTTACAGCTATGACTGTGACGGAATTATTATTTCGACGCCAACAGGCTCTACGGCATATAACCTGTCAGCCGGAGGCCCCATAGTGGACCCGAAGACCAGTGCCATACTTATCACTCCTATAAATCCTCATACTTTGAACAACAGATCGGTCGTTCTCGATTGTGATGATAAAGTATCGGTTATACTTGATACCCGCCATTCTGACGTCGATGAAAACGCAACCGTGTCTTTCGACGGATACAGAAGGTTCAGGCTGAACCGGGGCGGGAGCGTTTGCATCAGCCGGTCACGTTATGTCACCAGGCTGATAAGGTTATCGAACGTGAATTTTCTTGAACGCATTTCCGTGAAGATGCGAGAGATACAGTAAAATAAATCTTATCATGTCAGGAGGCGCTTATGTCTGCAGAAAAAGAAAAAAGACAGGAAACCATTCTCAATCTGATCATGAAGGGAAAGATCGGAACACAGGAGGAGCTGACAGCAGCATTAGAAAAAGCCGGATTTAAGGTGACTCAGGCGACTGTTTCAAGAGATATAAGAGAGATGTCGCTTACAAAGGTGGCGATGTCTGACGGAACGCTCCGCTACGTTGCATTAAAAGAGACAGATGAGAATTTATCAGAGAAATACAGGCATGTATTTTGCGAGGGATTTCTTTCTATGGACAATGCTCTGAACATACTCGTGATAAAGACTGTATCCGGAATGGCAATGGCGGTGGCAGCAGCTCTCGACAAGATGAATTTCAAGGAGATAGTTGGAACGATAGCAGGAGACGATACCATCATGTGCGCCGTTCGGTCGGTCGAGGACACGGCGAATGTGATGAGCCGGCTCAGAAAGATAGTATCAGAGAGGTGATCGAATGCTTTTAAGCCTGACGGCAGACAATCTGACACTTATTGACCACGAGGAGATCGAATTCGGCGAGGGACTGAATATCCTGACAGGTGAGACCGGCGCCGGAAAGTCGATCCTTCTTGGCGCGCTAAAGCTGACTCTGGGCGGGAAAGCCGGCCGGGATATTATCAGAGATGAGAAAAAAGACGCCTACGCCGAGGCCGTCTTTTCCGTGGGTGAGCGCGAGAAGGCAGCTCTATTAAAGCTTGGCATAGAGACATACGACGGAGAAGTGATACTGTCGAGGAGAATAAGCAGCAGAAGATCCGTAGCTAAAATAAACGGAGAGACGGTTCCGGCGCCCATGCTTTCAAAAGCCGGGGATGTCCTTATTGATATCTACGGCCAGAGAGACAATCAGACTCTCCTCAGAAAACAGAAGCATCTACAGCTCTTGGATGATTATGCGCGTGATAGCCTGGCGCCGGTTCTTTCAAGATTAAAAGACGAATACAAAAATTACAGGTCTCTTGAAAAGAAGCTGATGGAGTCAGATACCGACGAGAAGAGCCGGCTTCGCGAAGCTGATTTTCTCCGTCAGGAAATTTCAGAGATAGAGAGCGCGGGACTTGTTCCGGGCGAGGATGATGAGCTGGAAAAGAGTTACCGGCTCATGAAAAATACTGAGAAGATCGCCGCAGGCATAGCTGAGATCACCGAGGAGACCGGCGGCGACAATGCTGCTCTCGATCTCATAGGAAGGGCGATGGGTACTCTCAATAATATTTCCGACATGGATCCTGACGGTATCGGTCCTCTTGCCTCAATGCTTTCCGACTGCGAGGGCATACTGGAGGATTTCGTGAGAAGTATCGGCGAATACAGGGACAGCCTGGAATTTGACCGGGAAGACTTCAGCCGCACAGAGGATCGGCTGGATCTTATCAATACGCTGAAGACGAAATACGGTTCCACGATCGAGATCATAAATGATACTTTGAGTGAGAAGAAAGACCGCCTCAGAACTCTCGAAAATTTTGATGAATATATTGCAGGTCTGAAAAAAGATCTCGCCGAATCAAAAAAGCGTCTCGATAAAATCTGCGAAGAGACATCAGCTCTCAGGAAAAAAGCTGCCGAAAAACTCTCCGACAAGGTAAAGGAAGCTATGGAGGGATTGAATTTTTCTGATGTCAGATTTTCCATGAGGTTTGAGAGACTTCCTGATTATACGGAAAAAGGTTATGACGATCCGGAATTTTATGTATCACTGAATCCCGGAGAGCCGGAAAAACCGCTTATTTCTGTGGCGTCAGGCGGTGAACTGTCCAGAATAATGCTGGCCATGAAGACCGTGCTTGCTGATACGGATGATGTCGATACTTTGATTTTTGACGAAGTGGATACAGGAATAAGCGGACGGACCGCGCAGTGTGTGTCGGAGCGGCTGTCTGAGGTGGCAGACAGGAGACAGGTGATATGTATAACCCATCTGCCCCAGATTGCTTCAATGGCGGATACTCATTTTCTCGTCGAAAAATCTGTATCGGACGGTCAGACCTTATCAGGCATAAGAGAGATTTCCGGAAGCGCGAGAATTGACGAACTCTCCAGAATGCTTGGAGGAAGCGAGATCACGGATATTGTCAGAGACAGCGCGAAGGAAATGATCGAAATGGCTGACAGGGAAAAAATAACAAGGCGGCAAGAAATAAAAAGAGGGGTTGGAAAATGAATTATTCAGATATAAAAAATAATAATGCGGGAAATTCTGCTTCTGAAAATAATGAAATATGTTCTGCAAGGGAAATAAGGGGCGATAATTCCGTGAAATCCCCTTCGGACAGAAAAGAAGATATGAGGCAGAGCCCCCTGGATAGGCTGTCTGCCATGTGCAGAAAAAAAGCCGGGGAGCTATATAGCGGAGCCTTTCCGGATATAGTTGAGAAGAGGCTTGAAAAGGAGCTGCAGTATATAGCAAACCGCGGCGATGCAGCTCAGTTTGTCATAGCATCGGATTTGAGTAAAAAATCAAGAGAGAAAAATATACCTGTTTTCTTCAGGGGAAAATTTGAAGGCTCTCTTGTGGATTATCTGGCAGGAATATCTTATACGAACCCCCTGCCTCCTCATTATTACTGTCCCGAATGCAACCATGTGGAATTTCCGATTGAGGACAGGAGGTTTCGCTGCGGAACTGATCTCCCCCAGAAGAAATGTCCTCATTGCGGTTCTTTATTGAAGACCGACGGATTCGGGATACCTTTTGAGAATGTTTACTATTATGAGGATGGAAATGATTGTCTCTGCCTGGAGACCATAGATGAATTTTTTGATGAATGTCTGTCTTCGGAATGGCGGACGGCAGATCTTATCGATGACGATTACAGAGATACTTACAGAAAGATCGACAGTGCGGAGGACATTATTTTCAGGACAGTCGGCTGCGTGGATCCGGATGTGAAGCGACGGACTATAGAATACGGCGATTCCATCAATAATGATGTCAGGTTTACCTGCGTTACAAATCCCGCTCTCAAATTTTTGTATGAGATGAATAAGGCCACGGGAACTGATGCGAGGAATGCGCTCTTTTCCGACAGCAAGACTTTCGGCATGTTCAAGGGGACTGACGCAATTGGAGTATCTGTAAATGATCTTGGATTTCCATACGGCACTCTGGGAGTGCCGATCTATGGAGGAGAGCGTATGCTCACAGTGCTTCACAGCGCTACTCTGAACCGCTTTTCCGATCTTATCAGAGTGACAGGTGTCATTCTCGGAGAAGGCACATGGCTGAATAACGGAGATTATCTTATCAGAGAGGGCATAGCCAGATTTACGGACATTATTTCCTTCTCCGACAGGATAATATTTACCCTGATGAGGCACGGCATGGACGGCAGGAGGGCGGCGTCGATCGCCGAGACTGTATCGAATGGTCGGACCATGACGCCTGACATGATAAGGGAAATGGAGGGCAGAGAGGTAAGTGACTGGTTTATTGAATCAATGATGGAGATAAAGAGTCTTCTGCCTCTTTCAGAGGTCATAATACAAAACGGCATATCCTTCAAATGCGCCTGGTACAAGGCACATTTTCCGACTGAGTTTTATAATTGCTTCTTCAGGGTATTCGCGGATGATGCCCTGTTTAATGAAATAAAAAAAGGAAGAAACAGAGTGGAAGAGCTGATGGACGAGTATGACCCGGCAGCAATGAGAGATCTCGGCAGACCGTTTTTTGAACAGTATCCCATACTTATGGTGGCGCGGGAGATGTACAGCAGAAATATTATGATCACAGGTTAAAAAGTCCGCCACCACGCGTGATCATAAATGAGTGGCAAACCACATCATATTTTTTTAGATAATGCAGGAGACTTAAGATGAACGAAGTAGAAAATCTGAAGAGAAACAAGCTTATTAAGGATGCCATTGACAAGGCCAGAAAGAGCGAGGATGAGAAGGACATACAGACAGTGATGAGCGCAGTGCTTCAGATGATGCACGAGGACGGATCGCTTCTGGTTCCTGTCGTAATAAATAAAGATGATGACGGCCCTTCATTCAGCTTCAGGGTACTGGAGAATAAGGATGGCGTCAGATATCTACCGGCTTTCACTGACTTTTATGAAGTGGAGCGAGGCAGAAAGATCGGTGTCCTGCCAATGGGCGTGAGAGATATTGTCCGTGAATTTCTGGGACTTGACGATATAGATGACCTTATTATAAATCCCTGGGGAGATAATTTTTCCATCACAAAGACCGGGGCGAAAAATCTGAAGGAGGCCGAGGATCACATCTGCATGGATCAGAGAGGCATCATCTTCGATCCGAATGATATCACAGGACTGGACTGCGAAGTCATAGTGAATTCCGCTGATCCCCTGTTTGCTGACGGAGGCGGAGTGGATCATGATATCTATGAAGCTGCCGGTCAGGAACTTATGCCGCTCCTTGACAATCTGGAATCGGTGAAGCTTGCGGAAGTGAAGGTCACACCGTCTTTTAATATGCCGTCAAGATATATATATCACACCGTAGGACCTGTATTTTCAGGTGAGGAAGAGGACAAGGACAAGCTGGCGGACTGTTATATGAACTGCCTGGATGAAGCAAAAAAGATGGATGTAAGGTCGATTGCCTTTCCTGCCATTTCTACGGGTGAATCGGGATTTCCTCCGAAGCCTGCTGCTTCCGTAGCTATTCTCACCGCAACGGAATGGCTGAATAAGAACAGTGATTATGGCATGAGAATTATTTTTTCCCTGCCTGATAAAGATATGCTTGAGACATACAAAGGATTTATAGAATATTGCAAGCAACAGAACAGCTGATTGCAAATACAAGCAACAGAACAGCTGATTGCAAATAAAAAAAGCTTCGAGCCGGATTCGAACCGGCGACCCCTTCATTACGAGTGAAGTGCTCTACCAGCTGAGCTATCGAAGCAACATTCAGATTATATATAAAAATGTGATGGATTGCAAGACCTTTATTATAGTCATTTCAAGGCTCAGGCTATTCAATCAGTGTCATACCCCACAGGCTTGCCCGTGGGGTTTAGTGAGCAAATATGTCATTGAAGCTTTTCCGGCTCCGGGTAGTCAACACCGAAAGTCTCGACACGGACTGTCTCCATGATCTGGTCGTCTATAGGACGGTCTGACCAGTCTGTCTCTGTCTCTGCAATTTTATTTACGACATCTATGCCTTCCGTTATCTTTCCGAATGCCGCATATTCTCCATCGAGATGGGGAGCATCTTCGTGCATGATGAAGAACTGGCTGCCGGCCGAGTCGGGAATCATGGTTCTGGCCATGGAGAGAACGCCTTTTGTATGTTTCAGATCGTTTTCAAATCCGTTTGATGCAAATTCTCCCTTGATGGAATATCCGGGGCCGCCTGTTCCGTTGCCGTCAGGGTCGCCGCCCTGGATCATGAAGCCTCTGATTACCCTGTGAAATTTGAGACCGTCATAGAAACCTTTTTTTATGAGCGATATGAAGTTGTTGACTGTCTCTGGCGCTGTGTCGGGGTAGAGCTCTGCCTTCATTACGGAGCCGTCGGCCATAGTTATTGTAACTATTGGATTCTGGTTCATGTTTTCCTCCTGAAAAAACTTTATTTTTTTCAGTATGCCCTATTTTCCTTAAAGTGTCAAAAACAAATATAAATAGTTAAAACTTCCCACATTAATAATGAGAATCTTCGTTGCAAGGATTCATGGAAGCCATGAGATGCACAGATGGTGGCGAACATTGTGTTTTTCGTCGTGAG
>ONDV01000046.1 GCA_900316665.1 uncultured Lachnospiraceae bacterium | reverse complement strand
GCCGCTAAAAAGCGCGTGCGAGCAAACAGAAAAACACAACTTGTGAGCCACCACTGTGACATCTGTAAGCAAAAAGCAAATGAATCCTTGCGACGAAAATTTTCATTATTGATGCGGGAAGTTTTAATCAGTAAGCAATTCCCTGTGAAAGCATAGCGTCGCAGACTTTCTCGAAGCCGGCAATATTTGCTCCGACCTGAAGATCGCCCTTGAAGCCGTATTTCTCAGCTGCAGCAGCGCTGTTATGAACAATGTTCTCCATTATGGTCTTGAGTTTATTGTCCACTTCATCAAATGTCCAGCTGAGTCTCTCGGAGTTCTGGCTCATCTCAAGAGCTGATGTAGCAACACCGCCGGCATTTGCTGCCTTTGCAGGTCCAAAGAGGATTCCCGCATTCTTGTATTCAGCGATAGCCTCAGGTGTGGAAGGCATGTTAGCACCCTCGCATACAGCTATAGCGCCGTTTGCAACGATAGACTTTGCTGACTCGCCGTCGATCTCATTCTGAGTAGCGCAGGGAAGATATATGTCTGCCTTTACGGTCCATACTCCCTTGCAGCCTTCATGATACTCAGCCTGTCCGCCTGCACGGCCGACATACTCCTTGATACGGCCTCTCTCGACTTCCTTGATCTGCTTTACGATATCGAGCTTGATTCCGTCCGGATCATAAACATAGCCATTTGAATCAGATACAGTCACGACTTTGGCGCCGAGCTGGGTAGCCTTCTCGCAAGCGTAGATAGCCACATTGCCTGAACCTGAGATCACTACAGTCTTGCCCTTGAGGCTTTCATTTCTCATTGTCTTCAGAGCTTCCTCTGTATAATAGCAGAGGCCGTATCCGGTAGCCTGGGTTCTCGCAAGAGAGCCTCCGTATGTAAGTCCCTTTCCGGTAAGAACTCCGGTGAATTCATTTCTCAGTCTCTTGTACTGACCGAAAAGATAACCTATCTCACGTCCGCCTACACCGATATCTCCTGCGGGTACATCAGTATCAGCACCGATATGCTTTGAGAGCTCTGTCATGAAGCTCTGGCAGAACTTCATAACTTCTCTGTCGCTCTTTCCCTTGGGGTCGAAATCAGAGCCGCCCTTGCCGCCTCCGATGGGAAGACCTGTAAGGCTGTTCTTGAAGATCTGCTCGAAGCCTAAGAATTTAAGGATAGAGAGATTGACTGAAGGATGGAATCTGAGTCCTCCCTTGTAAGGTCCGATAGCAGAATTGAACTGAACTCTGTATCCTCTGTTGACCTGAACCTTGCCCTCATCATCAACCCAGGGAACACGGAAAAGGATAACTCTCTCAGGCTCCACGAGACGCTCGATGATGCCTTCCTCTTCAATCTTCGGATTGGCAGAAACAACAGGCTCAAGTGATTCAAGAACCTCTCCAACTGCCTCAAGGAACTCCGTCTGCTCGGGATTTCTTGCTGCAAGTCCGTCATAGACTTTCTGCAGATAAGCACTCTGATATTTCATTTTCTCTCTCCTTCCATTCATATGGAAAACGATACATTTATTTCGAAAAAATTATACGCTTGCACACACTAACGTGCAACAGAATTATTTAATATGTATTAATTTTCAGACATTTATTTCTGCGTTCATACCCAGTATGTCTTTATTTTCTGAAAGTACGGGATTTACCACGTCTCTGAGATAAATCTCCACCTGTCTCGGCGCTCTTCCGACATATTTTGCCGGATCCATTGTCTTCTCAAGATCTTCTCTTGACATACCGAATTTAGGATCGGATGCGATAAGGTCAAGAAGATTATTCTCGCCGCCGTTTTCTTTTACATTGGCTCCTGCCTTCATTGAAAGTTCTCTTATTTCCTCATGCATCTCCTGGCGGTTCTTTCCTGCTCTCACGCAGTCCATCATGATATTTTCAGTCGCCATAAAGGGCAGCTCGCTCATAAGATGCTTCCTTATTACTTTCGGATAGACCACTAGTCCGTCCACCACATTTAAGCAGAGATCAAGCACGCCATCGCAGGCCAGAAAGCCCTCGGCCACTGACAGTCTCTTGTTTGCAGAATCATCAAGAGTGCGCTCAAACCACTGGACAGCTGATGTGATGGCAGGATTCAGAGCATCGACCATAATATATCTGGAGAGAGATGCTATCCTCTCGGAGCGCATTGGATTTCTCTTGTATGCCATGGCTGACGAGCCTATCTGATTTTTCTCAAAGGGCTCCTCTACTTCCTTCAGGTGCTGGAGAAGTCTGATGTCGTTCGACATCTTGGTAGCTGATGCTGCTATACCGGAAAGGATATTCAATACTCTTGTATCGTTTTTCCTTGAATAGGTCTGTCCTGATACTGGAACGCATGACTTGAAGCCCATCTTCTCGGCTATCATAGGATCGATCTTATCGACAGTCTCATTATCGCCCTGGAAGAGTTCGAGAAATGAGGCCTGAGTTCCCGTGGTCCCTTTGGAGCCAAGGAGCTTCAATGTAGACAGGACATATTCCAGATCTTCCAGGTCGATCATGAATTCATTTATCCAGAGAGTCGCCCTCTTGCCTACGGTAGTCGGCTGTGCCGGCTGGAAATGAGTAAAGGCCAGGGTGGGGAGGTCTTTATATTTGTCTGCGAATTTAGCCAGCTCATTTATTACGTTTATTAATTTCTTTCTTATGAGCTGAAGAGCTTCCTTCATTATTATCATGTCGGTGTTGTCACCGACATAGCACGATGTCGCTCCGAGATGGATGATACCCGCAGCCTTCGGACACTGAACGCCATAGGCATAGACATGACTCATCACATCGTGGCGCACTTCCTTTTCTCTGGCTCTGGCTACATCATAATTGATGTCGTCCTTATGCGCCCTCATCTCGTCTATCATGTCTTCGGTGATCCTTGGATTGCCGTCCGAATCCTTAAGTCCAAGTTCCATCTCAGTCTCTGCGAGAGCGATCCAGAGCCTTCTCCATGTGCGGAATTTCTTGTCCTCAGAGAAAATGTACTGCATCTCTCTGGATGCATACCGCTCTGAAAGAGGACTGATATACTGATCTGTACCCATTATAAAAACTCCTGTCTAATGTAAGAAATCAATGATCATAATTGCCGCGTATATCTTCCTTTGGCGGTTCAAGCGGATATTTGCCTGAGAAACAGCCCATGCAGATAGGAAGTCCGTCTACCATCTGGTGCAGGCGATCCATCGAAAGATATGCAAGTGAATCAGCTCCGATAAGCCTGCAGATCTCGTCAATGGATCTGTTGTAGGCAATCAGCTGCTCACGGACAGGTATATCCGTTCCGAAATAACACGGCCAAAGAAAGGGAGGTGAGGATATCCTGACATGAACCTCGGTAGCTCCGGCAGCTTTCAGCATACCGACGATTCTGTCTGATGTAGTACCTCTGACGATGGAATCGTCTATCATTATAACCCGTTTGCCCTTAACCACATTTCGTATGGCATTAAGCTTGACCTGGACGCTGGACTCGCGGCTGGACTGCTTTGGTTTTATAAATGTACGGCCGACATAACTGTTTTTCACAAATGCCGTGCCATATGGTATGCCTGACTCCATAGAATATCCGAGCGCGGCAGCATTGCCTGATTCAGGTACTCCGACCACCAGATCGGCATCGACCGGCGAATCCGCTGCCAGATATCTGCCTGCCTTGATTCTGGACTCATAGACGCTTAGCCCGTCAATATAACTGTCAGGTCTCGCAAAATATATATATTCAAATACGCATCTGGCCTGTTTCTTCTCCGGTATCGCGTGCGACATATCCGATGAGATGCCGTCAGGACTAATTGTGACGATCTCTCCCGGCAAAACGTCTCTTACATATTCGGCGCCTATTGTATCAAGGGCGCAGGTCTCAGAAGCAAGCACATATGAATGGTCTCTTCTTCCTATTACAAGCGGCCTGAATCCGAAAGGATCACGGACACCTATCAGCTTTCTCGGACTCATTATCACAAGGGAGAAAGCGCCGCGAAGTCTGTCCATGGCGTTTCCCACGGCCTCCTCCACGGAATTTGTCTTAAGCCGCTCTCTCGCTATGAAATAAGCTATCGTCTCGGAGTCGATAGTAGTCTGGAATATTGCACCTGTCTCCGAAAGCTCTTTTCTAAGCTCGTTTGCATTAATAAGATTGCCGTTATGCGCCAGTGCCAGAGTGCCTTTTATGTAATTCAGTACAAGAGGCTGGGCGTTTTCTCTTGTGGACTCTCCGGCCGTGGAATATCTCACATGACCAACTCCGATATTACCGTGAAGAGCGGATAGATTCTTCTCATTGAATATCTCGTTTACAAGTCCCATGTTCTTCTGTGTGCTTACTTTCCCGACAGGACCTTCGGTATCGCTTACGGCGATTCCGGCGCTTTCCTGTCCTCTGTGCTGGAGAGCAAAGAGTCCGTAATATATGGTTGATGCCACGTCATTGCCGTCAAAATCATATATTCCAAAAACTCCGCACTCTTCATGAAGTCCGCTGATGTCATCTGTCATTGCTCTGGTCTCTCTCATTCGTACTCTGTTTACAGGGTCAAAATAAAACGATATGAACTAAGTATCAAATTTCCTTTTCCCACTCATTTCCGATTATTGTCAGCCCTGAAATTTTTCTCCGGTTAAAAGGAAATATGCTTCCTTATATTTGTCTATTGTCTTGTCTATTATGTCCTGAGGCAGATCATAACCGCTATCGGGATTTGCCTTGAGCCAGTCACGGACAAACTGCTTGTCAAATGAAGGCTGGGACTGACCGCTCTTATACCCCTCCTTCGGCCAGAAACGTGAGCTGTCCGGTGTCAGCATCTCGTCCGCAAGAACGATTTCACCATTCTCATCAAGACCGAATTCAAATTTTGTATCTGCAATTATTATTCCCTTTGTAAGAGCGTAGTCTGCACATTTCCTGTAAAGGCTGATGGTCAGTTCTTTTAATTTCTTTGCGTATCTTTCTCCGTCCTCAGGATAGATTTTCTTAAGGACTTCGATTGACTGCTCGTAGGAAATGTTTTCGTCATGAAGCCCATATTCAGCCTTGGTGGACGGTGTATATACGGGTTCAGGGAGCTTGTCGGATTCCTTTAAGCCCTCCGGAAGTCTGATGCCGCAGACAGTTCCATTCTCCTGATAGGATGCCCAGCCGGATCCTGTGATATATCCTCTCACAATACATTCGAGAGGGAGCATGTTTAACTTCTTTACCATCATGGTTCTCTTGCTGAAATAGGGATCATGGAAAAACTCCGGCATCTTTTCAGTATCTGTAGTAATCATATGATTCTTTACAATGTCTTTTGTAAAATTGAACCAGAATTCTGACATGCCGGTGAGAATCGCGCCCTTGCCTTCAATCTTGTTCTTTAAAATCACATCAAATGCGGATATACGATCCGTAGCGACCATGATCATGCTGTCGCCGTTGTCATATACCTCTCTTACTTTGCCTTCTTTAACCGGCTTCATCTGTTCTGCCATCTTTTCCCTCCAGTTTTAAAAATTTATTAGTGTCATAAAGTTCTGCCGCTACCGGTAAAACACAAGTATTGGCGGAGCTTTTATTATCATCTATGAATTCTGCGACTCAATAAGCTGCTGTATTCTGGTAAGCGCCTCTTCAGCCCCATCATAATTATTATCCTTTGCCTTCTGGTAATAAGCTCTGGCAGTCTCGAGATTTTTCTCAACTCCGTATCCGTTCTCATACATATAGCCAAGATTTACCTCGGCAGGCGCATAGCCCTGAGATGCCGCCAGTTTCTGATAATATACAGCTTCCGAATAATCAATATCAACGCCGAGACCGTTATAATACAGGCAGCCAAGCTGGTTCTGAGCAGCTGCGTATTTCTGTTTGGCAGCAAGCTCATAATATTCCTTTGCATTTGAATAACTCTTTGATACACCCTGACCTTTTTCATAGAAAATTCCAAGATAATACTGAGCCGGTGCATATCCGCTCCCGGCAGCTTTTTTCATGGTCTTGAAAGCCTTCTCATAATCAGGATTCGACTCCTGACTCTCCAAAAGCGCAAGAGCCGTATATGAAGCCTGATAAGGATATTGCTGATAGAAAGGCACGGTATCCATGCCGTTTTTTGCAGTCGTCAGCTTCTGATACCATGACATGGCTGCAGTTCTGTCAGCTGTCACGCCTATGCCCTTTTCATATAATGTGCCCATAAGATAACAGCCAAGAGGATCCCCTCCGTCAGCCGCTTCTCTTATGTTATAGTAGGCATTCATCTTGCTGTCCGGCAGATCAGTGTTTTTTAGATAATAAAGCCCAAGCGATGCCTTTCCGGTCATATCTCCTTTATCGGATGCGCCCTTAAAGTAAGCATATGCCGTGTCCTGATTTTTCTTCACACCGAGACCGCGCATATATAGATAGCCGAGCCTTACTTTTGCTTCGGTGCTTCCAAGCTCTTCAGCCTTTTTGTACCATCTCAGAGCTTTGAGAAAATTCTGCTTTACTCCCTCAGTGCCGACATCATAACGATAACCCAGCATCATAGCTGCGTCAGCGCTTCCTTTTTTGACTTCATTGGAAAGAGTCACATTGTCAAATGATTCCAACGATTGTCTGGTGTTTTTGATCCCGCTCTTTTTAACCTCGCTGCCCTTGCTGCCGCATGATGATGTGATAAGACCTGCAGCAATAAGAACAAGAAATAATATTTTATAATGTTTTCTCATCTGCTTCTCCAAAAAATAAATTAAACATTTCGAATTATAACATAAGAAGCAAGTTATAAAAACAAAAAACCGGGAGACTCCCCAAAGGGAGCCTCCCGTTATTTAAAATTATTTATTATAATTTACAATCTTTCCGAAATCCGCCTTGAGAGAAGCGCCTCCGATAAGGCCTCCGTCAATGTCAGGTTTCGCAAGAAGTTCCTTACAGTTTCCTGCGTTCATTGAACCGCCATACTGGATACGGATCTTTTCAGCTGTATCGTTATCATATACGGAAGCTATCGTCTCACGGATAGCCTTGCAGACTTCCTCAGCCTGATCAGCCGTAGCAGTCTTTCCTGTTCCGATCGCCCAGATAGGCTCGTAAGCGATGACCATAGATGCAGCCTGTTCTGCTGTTACGCCCAGGAGATCAGACTTGATCTGGAGACGGATCCAGTCAAGAGTAACTCCCGCTTCTCTTTGCTCAAGAGACTCGCCGCAGCAGAGAATAGGTGTAAGACCGTGTTCAAAAGCCTTTTTGACCTTCTTATTAAGGAATTCATCTGTCTCATTGAAGTATCCGCGTCTCTCGGAGTGACCGATTATTACATACTTAACACCTGCGTCTACAAGCATTGCCGGAGCGATCTCTCCGGTATATGCGCCGCTCTCTTCAATATACATATTCTCAGCGCCGACAGAAACATTGCTACCCTTTACTGCCTCTACAACAGGAACAATGTCAATGGCAGGTACACAGTAAACGACATCGACATCCGGATTCTGAACCAGAGGAGCCAGAAGCTCAACCAGAGCCTTTGCCTCAGACGGAGTCTTATTCATTTTCCAGTTACCGGCAATAATTTTCTTTCTTGCCATGATTTTCTCCTTCATATATCAATTTCAATATCCAAAAAGGCTGAAATATTTCTAATCAGCCCTCTGAACTTGTAAAATTTCAGCGATCGTTTGCAGCTACGATACCTGGAAGTTCCTTGCCTTCGAGGAATTCAAGCGATGCGCCGCCACCTGTGGAAATGTGTGTCATCTTGTCGCCAAAACCAAGGTTATTGACTGCTGCCGCGGAATCACCGCCGCCGATTATGGTTGTTGCGTCAGAATCAGCAAGAGCCTTTGCCACCGCGATGGTACCACCTGCAAGAGAAGGATTCTCTGATACTCCCATAGGTCCGTTCCATACTACTGTCTTTGCATTGGCAACAGCTTCCGAATAGAGTGCCTGAGTCTTGGGTCCGATATCACAAGCCTCACGATCCTTGGGAAGTGCCGTGATGTCATAAACCTCTGTCTCGCAAGGTTCGCTGATGGGGTCAGGGAACTGGGCTACAGTAACGGAATCAACCGGCAGAAGGAGCTTTTTGCCAAGCTTCTCAGCCTTGTCCATCATCTCTTTACAGTAGTCGATCTTTGAATCATCGCAAAGTGAAGTGCCAATCTCATATCCCTTTGCCTTGATGAAGGTATATGCCATACCTCCGCCGATAATAAGTGTATCGCACTTATTAAGAAGGTTATCGATAACAGCGAGCTTGTCAGCTACCTTAGCGCCGCCAAGGATCGCCACGAAAGGACGAACCGGATTCTCGACTGCGTTTCCGAGGAATTTAACTTCCTTCTCCATCAGATAACCTATAACGCAGGTCTTTATATATTTTGTAACACCAACGTTTGAGCAGTGGGCACGGTGAGCTGTACCGAATGCGTCATTTACAAATACATCAGCGATAGAAGCAAGATCCTTGGAGAAAGCTTCTCCGTTCTTGGTCTCTTCCGGTCTGAAACGTGTATTTTCAAGAAGAATAACGTCTCCGTCCTTCATCTCGTCAACAGCCTTTCTGACATTTGCTCCGACCACTTCCGGGTCAGCGACAAATTTAACTTCCTGACCGAGAAGCTCGGAAAGACGCTTTGCTACGGGGGCGAGAGTCTTTGTCTTCTTGTCTTCTTCTGTCTTTACCTTTCCGAGATGAGAGCAAAGGATGACCTTACCGCCATCGGCAATCAGCTTCTTAATGGTAGGAAGTGCGCCAACCAGACGGTTCTCATCGGTAATCTTGCCATCGATGATCGGAACGTTGAAATCACAACGGCAGAGGACTCTCTGACCTTTTACGTTGATGTCATCAACAGTCTTCTTGTTAAGTTCCATAAATTCCTCCTTGACTGTATAAATCTAAAAAAGGGTCCGGTCCATCAGACCGGACCCAAAATTTTGAGTCTAGCTTTTTGAATTAAAGCTCAGCGAAATACTTGATAGTACGAACCATCTGAGATGTGTATGAATTCTCGTTATCATACCATGAAACTACCTGAACAAGAGTCTTGTCTCCCATAGGGATAACCTTTGTCTGTGTAGCATCGAAGATGGAACCTGCGCGGCTGTCGATGATATCAGATGATACGATCTCGTCTGTGTTGTATTCGAAGGACTCTGTCTCTTCCTTCTTCATCTGAGCGTTTACATCGTCAGCTGTAACCTTTGCGTCAACAACAGCGTCAAGGATCGTTGTGGAGCCTGTAGGAACAGGAACACGCTGAGCTGCGCCCTGAAGCTTGCCATCAAGTTCAGGAAGAACAAGACCGATTGCCTTTGCTGCACCTGAAGATGTAGGAGTGATGTTGGCAGCGCCTGCTCTTGAACGGCGGAAGTTGCCCTTTCTCTGAGGTCCGTCAAGGATCATCTGATCGCCTGTGTAAGCGTGGATGGTTGTCATGAAACCGGACTCAACAGGAGCAAGATCATTAAGAGCCTTTGCCATAGGAGCAAGGCAGTTTGTTGTGCATGATGCAGCGGAAATGATCTGATCATCCTTTGTCAGGTTCTTGTGGTTAACGTTGAATACGATAGTCTTAAGATCCTTGCCTGCAGGTGCGGAAATAACTACCTTCTTTGCGCCCGCATTGATGTGAGCCATTGACTTATCCTTGGAGCAGTAGAAACCTGTGCACTCAAGAACTACATCGATATCAAGCTTTCCCCAAGGAAGCTTTGATGCGTCCGGTTCCTTGTAGATCTCGATCTCTGTTCCATTTACGATGATGGAATGATCTGTGAAATCTACCTTGCCATCATATCTGCCATGTGTTGTGTCATACTTGAGAAGATATGCAAGCATCTCAGGAGAAGTAAGATCGTTGATTGCAACGACTTCGTATCCCTCTGCCTGGAACATCTGACGGAAAGCAAGACGACCGATACGGCCAAAACCATTGATTGCTACTCTTACTGCCATACTGAATTCCTCCTAAAATTAATAATTTTGTTGCTGGTTTTCACAAACCGATAATCATTCTAAATGATTTTCATTCTTAATTCAAGAGTCATGCTTACTTTTTTACAAATTTCATTTTCTTCCCCGCACCATCAGATTCATTTGGCTAGCGTAAAGTTTTAGCCGGAAATAAAAAATATAAAAAGAGAACACCACCTGTGATATATTAACAGTGCCTGT
This sequence comes from uncultured Lachnospiraceae bacterium, assembly GCA_900316665.1. Lineage (GTDB taxonomy): Bacteria > Bacillota > Clostridia > Lachnospirales > Lachnospiraceae > Lachnocurva. Next base: position 1,900 of record ONDV01000046.1, on the reverse strand, counting down.
CACCAGATATTCGAACCCTTATGTCCTGTCACAGGCTTCGTCTTATCCACTACCTTAATTTTACGGACAATGGATACCGACTTGCCACCCTTTGATCTAGCGGTATAGTTCACAGAATAGGTTCCTGTACGATTGGTATTCACAGTTCCATCAACAGTTAGATCTGCATCTGTTCCATCTAAGAACTTGGCATGTACTCCCTGGGTTGGATCAAAGGTGCTTCCTCTCTGAATCTCCGTATCCTCTGCGCCACTGATTACTGGACCAATGGATAGCCATGGATTCATCTCGTTTGGATCTGTTGGATCCCAACCCTTATTCTCGTCTGTATCAGAGATATTAATGGATGTGGGACAGCCAAGGGGTCCATTTACTTCATCCTCATAAATCTCTACGATGGTTCCCTTGGGGCAGTTCTCTGCAATCCACTTTGCATCAGCAACAGCTAAACGAATACAGCCATGAGAGGCCGGCTGACCAAGCTTATTGTATTCCCCTTCCTTTAGGTCTCCAGGGTTCTTCGTATTATAAGGAACAGAGTGGAACATAATCCCCTTATAGATACGGGTCGCATACTGTCCGTACACATTCCCTACAAGGAGACGCCACTTATACTTATCTGAAATGGTAAAGGTACCAAGAGGCGTCCTATTATTGAGGCCAACTGAACAAATCATCGCCTTATATGGAAGGGAATAGGTTCCATGGGATCCCTCTGTGTAGATGGTTACTGTATTCTTCAGGCGGTTCACCCGGATGTAATAAGGCAGACGGGACTTGGCTACTACACCGGTATCCTCTTCCCTGATCTGATTATCATCCTGGGAATCTCCCTCACTATTTTCTGGAGCATCCGACTGCTTATCATTGGTCTTAGCATCTGACATGGTCTCATTCTCTGCACTATTATCTAATGCCTGACTTCCCGTCAGATCTTCCTCTGCAGAGGAGACTTCTGTCTCACTTGTATCATCCGTTCTATTATCTGTAGTCGCCTGTCCATGCAGAGCAAATAAAAACAGTCCACCTGTAAGCATGGCACCGATTATTAGACCACTTACAATCACCAGCAGCATCTGCCGGATTTTTTTTATCATCTTTCAAGTTCTCCAATAGCCAATCATTGCTCTGTCACAAACTAGTAAATACAAAAGCACGCTATACACATATAGCGGTATTTTATCACACTTCTTTCTTTCACTCATGCAATGTAGATTTAATTTAATTTATTCTTTAGGAAATTTATTGGCACAGTTTTCTTCTTTGTTGTCTAAAGTACTTACAATTCCACTTTTCTCCATGACTTTCTTGAATTTTCCATACAGATTGACTAAAATAAAGATATCTCAATAAATTATTTTTGGGAGTTTTTATAGTTCCAGGCTGAATTGGAATCCGAGGTTCCAGTTTGCAAAAGTAAATGCCTGTTTCGGATAACTCTTGCAAGAGTAAATTCCTGATATCAGATTGTGTCATTGACATTTTTCCAATGCGCGGTATAATACTTATACAAGAGATTGCCAGTTTGTCCTCCGGTGTCCTTCGGGCCCGGGGGCTTTTTATATACAGGAGGCGCCATGGCAGATAAATCATACAAATCGTATCGGCAGCAACTAAATATCCTACGTTCAAGAGGCATGGTGATCGGAAAGGGATCCTAGGGTTCACGTGTAATGCGCATACTTGAACGCGAAAACTATTACAATGTCATCAACGGATATAAAGAATTGTTCCTTGCATCTAAAGCCACTGCTACCGCAGATGAAGCTTATACCACGTTGGTGCCTGTCACCAGATATTTCAGGATCTGCCGGCGGAATGCCGGAAACAACTTGACTGACAACCCACAGCTGCCAGAGATGGCAGCTGTATTTTTTAACAAGGTACTGGCGATTTACCG
>ONDV01000083.1 GCA_900316665.1 uncultured Lachnospiraceae bacterium | reverse complement strand
GCGCAAACTTCGTTTGCGAGCGCTTGCACATGTAACACCACTTCGTGCTGTTACAATAGCTCTCAGCTAGCGTGCTCGCTCACAACGAAAAACACAATGCTCGCCACCATCTGTGCATCTCATGGCTTCAATGAATCCTTGCAACGAAGATTCTCATTATTAATGTGGGAAGTTTTATTTATATCACAGCCTGAAACATTTCTGGACTGATTTGTATTCACCGAGAACGAGAAGAGTCTTGCTCTCGGTGAAAATTGTATCTGGGGTAATATTCGTATCCATTGTGTTGTCGGATTTCATTCCCATGATATTGATGCCATATTTTTTTCTGATACCTATGTCACTCACTGTTTTTCCTATCCATTCGGCAGGAACTGATACCTCGAAAATAGCGTGACTTGGATCAAGCTCAATAAAATCAAGTATGTGATTGGATGTATATCTGATAGCAGTCCATCTGGCCAGCTGCTTTTCCGGATTGACAACATGATCGGCTCCGTTTCTCAAGAGGAATTTGGCCTGAATCTCCCGGTCTGCCCTCGCGATCACAAGTCTGGCACCATGCTCCTTCAGGAAATTCGCAGTAATGAGAGAACTTTGAAAATCATTGCCTATAGCAACAATGCAGACGTCATAATTATTGACGCCAAGTGATGATAAAAACATTTCATCGGTGCTGTCTCCGATCTCAGCGTTAGTCACATATTGAAGAGCCTGATTTACATTTTTCTCGTCCTTGTCAATGGCCATGATCTGATGCCCCAGACTGCTGAGCTCTTTTGCAAGAAGGATTCCGAAGTTTCCAAGACCTATTAGTAATATTGATTTCATATCTTTCTCCTATCCTACAGTTATTTTTTCTACAGGTAACTGATTCTGGTCATAGAGATGGCTGGATGTGGCGGCATATATTATTGTCAGACCGCCTACCCTTCCTATAAACATAAGTATCATAAGTATAATATGAGATATGGTTGAAAGCTCCGGAGTGATCCCGAGAGTAAGTCCCACCGTACCGACAGCTGACGCGGTCTCGAATATTGCCTTTTGCAGAGAGACCCTGTCGATAAGATGTATTATTACGGCATTGACAAGACAAAGGGAAATGTAGAGAGTAGCTATTGCTGATGCGCTCCGGATCACATAATCCTCTATGCGTCTTCCGAAGGCGGAAGCGCTTTTTCTCTGCTGGAATATAGAACGTGAATTGGAGAAAAGCATAGCCACAGTTGTAGTCTTCATACCTCCGGCAGTAGATCCCGGAGAACCGCCTATAAGCATAAGAACAATAATAATAAGACGCCCGGACTGAGTCATTGACGTAAGATCTGCGGAATTGAATCCGGCAGTCCTCGGAGTGACGGCCTGGAAAAATGAAAGGAGAAATCTGTCGGCAGCTGATCCGCTTCTGAAGTCCTCGAAATAGAATATGACAGTCGGAATAATAATGAGGGCAAGAGTGGTGACAAGTATTACTTTGCTCTGCATTCTGTAACGCTTAAGATGGATACCGTTTTTTGCTATGTCAGTCCAGGTCATGAAGCCTATGCCGCCTGTGATAATAAGAGCTGATACCGTTATTATCAGAATGGGATCATTATAAAATGAAGTAAGGGATGAATAGTGACCTGAATAGGCGCCGGAAAGGTCAAATCCGGCGTTGCAGAAAGCAGAAACGGAGCAGAATACGGAAGTCCATATACCCTTTACTCCGAAGAGAGGGATATATACTGTCATAAGGATCAAAGCCCCGGCTGCTTCGATGATGGATGTGGTACGGATAATAAACCGCATAAGCTTTACGACGCCTCCGACCTGCGGAGCGCTGAGGGCGTCTTGCATGGTCTTCCTCTGCATGAGAGAGAACCTGTGGCCGGATTGAATGGTAAGGCCGGCAACTATGGAGATTATACCGAGCCCGCCGATCTGAATCAGAATAAGAATTATTATCTGCCCGAATAAAGACCAGTAGGTAGCTGTGTCCTTTACCACAAGTCCGGTAACACATACGGCGGATACTGATGTAAAAAGAGCGGTTTCAAAAGAGGGAACTGACCGGGTTTTTGTGGCCCACGGCAGCATCAGAAGCAGGGCTCCGGCAAAGATTACTGCGAGGAAACCCAATATTATAATCAGGAATGTGGTTGGTTTATGTTTTTTTATTTTCATCGCTTTTATATACCTGTTTTTTCTCCCGGAAATCTGGTTTACTCTTTGATTATACCATACTAAATAAATCATCTTCGTTGCAAGGATTCATTCGCTTTTTGCTTACAGATGTCACAGTGGTGGCTCACAAGTAGTGTTTTTCTGTTTGCTCGCACGCGCTTTTTAGCGGCTCTCTGACAAAAGCGCGCAGAAATGCATGAATTAAATTCTTGCAGTTGCAATATATTACAAGGAAGCATTTCTGCTTGAACGATTGTCAACCAACAGTGATGCAAGCGCATTGAAGCGCAAACTTCGTTTGCGAGCGCTTGCACATGTAACACCA
>ONDV01000070.1 GCA_900316665.1 uncultured Lachnospiraceae bacterium | reverse complement strand
ATGTTGAAAATTTAGTCAAATAACACTATTTTTATAATTTTTGATATAGGTCAAATTACGTAATAAGGCAGTTTATGTCATATATGATCTCTCCCTACTTTTCAGGATATTCATCGGCAATTGGGATTTTTCCTAAACCTAGATTTGAAAAATTGGCTTCATATATGTCATGGCTTAAATTCAAACTGACGGTTACCTGATCGATAATTGCTAAAGATCCTTGTTTACGCAATTTTGAAAGAATTTATTTAAACGCTACAATCTCCGGGACGTAGAGACCGAAATAGAAATACAGAAACGACTGTCAAAATTCCCGGTACCTGATTTCGTGTGGGAAGAATACATCATCGACCAGCAGATTAACGACCGCGGGGTTCTGGTTGATATGGAACTCGTGAATCAGGCCATTGCCATGGATCACCGTTCCCGGGAAGAACTCACCAAAGCCATGAAGGAATTCACCGCTCTGGAGAATCCTAACTCGGTTCAGCAGATGAAGGAATGGCTTGCCGAAAACGGACTCATGACAGAGTCCCTTGATAAGAAAGCCGTAGCCGAACTTATGAAGAATGCACCTCCGGAATTATGCCGAGTGCTTTCGCTAAGGCAGCAGCTAGCCAAATCTGCCGTTAAGAAATACCAGGCCATGCAGAATGCTGTATGTGCTGATAACCGAGCCAGAGGACTCTTCCGATTCTACGGAGCGAATCGCACCGGGAGGTTCTCAAGCAAAAATATTCAATTGCAGAATCTCTGTCGTAACAGCATGTCAGATCTCGATGAGGCACGTGCTCTTGTTCGCTCCGGCGACTATGATGCGGTCTCCATGCTCTATGAAGATGTGCCTGATACTCTGTCTCAGCTTGTTCGTACAGCCTTTATTCCACCAGAGGGAAAGCTCTTTTATGTGGCGGACTTTTCTGCCATTGAGGCTCGTGTGATTGCCTGGCTTGCCGGGGAAAAATGGCGTATGGAGCTCTTCAAAAACGGCGGTGATATCTACTGCATGAGCGCCAGTCAGATGTTCAAGGTTCGGGTAGAAAAGCATGGTATGAATGGCCACTTAAGACAGAAAGGTAAAGTAGCGGAACTCGCCTGTGGCTACTCTGGAGGTGTTGGCGCACTAAAAGCCATGGGAGCTCTGGAGATGGGACTTAAGGAGGAAGAACTTCAACCGCTCGTTACCGCATGGCGTAATTCCAATCCTAACATCGTGAAGTTCTGGTGGGCGGTAGACAAAGCTGTTATGAAAGCCATCACTGAACGGACCACTACTGAAACTCACGGGCTCACCTTTACCTGCAGAAGCGGCATGCTTTTCATTACATTGCCTTCCGGCAGAAAGCTCGCCTACGTTAAACCACGTATCGGCATGAACCAGTTCGGGGGCGAGAGTGTTACCTATGAAGGCATTGGTGCCACCAAGAAATGGGAGCGTATTGAAAGCTACGGACCAAAATTCGTAGAAAACATCGTGCAGGCAATCGCCAGGGACATCCTGTGCTACGCCATGAAGACCTTACGTCATTGCAGCATCGTGATGCATATTCATGATGAAGTAGTCATCGAAGCTGATCCTCATATGAGCCTTGATGCTGTATGTGAACTGATGGGACGAACACCACCATGGGCTGATGGGCTAATACTGGAAGCGGCAGGCTATATCACGCCTTTTTACAAAAAAGATTAACAATCACTTAATCGAGATCTTAGTCGGTAACTTGGTCGGTCACTACCGATCAAGTTGTCTTTGACTCGATTGCCATGATTGAACATTTTATTTCAGCTTTTTCCCTACAACAGCACATTCTTTTTTACAGAAGCATATGCCATAGGTAAGAACAGCTTTGATGTCGTTGCGTTTAATGTACGGATCGGCATATTTCTTTTGAATTATCTGTTCAACGGCATCCTGAGCAATAAGCACTTTGTCTTCGTTTTCGTCTGAAGTCTGTTTTAATTCCAGAATGACGATAACGCCTCTGCTTCTGATAGATTTGATTATCAAATCTATATATCCGTCACCTGATTCAAAATTTGATTTCTGCTCTTCAATGAGAGATGTGCCGTTCACCAGTAATCCGTTCATGAAGCCGTGATAGTAGTTTTCTTTAGGAGCATTGACTGAAAAATCTCTGATTGAAACGTACTTACCAAGGAGCGTGTTAAGGTTATCCTGAACTTTTTCGGCATCACCTTCAAACAAACCTTTTACCAGTTCAGCGGTACTGGATTTCATAACTGAATTGTTCTTAAAGTAATTCAGAATTCTGGATTTAAAGCATTTTCTGATTTCTTCATTAGGAATATAAACACTGTACTCATCACTTTCAGGATTATGGGACTGCGGTTCAAAAGTTAAATACCCTGTATAAAGCAGCAGAGTCCAGAAATCATTTATGTCATGGTTCTGCAAATCACCGTAGCACAAGGTGGCTCTTACTTCCGCAGTTATTGATTTACCATCCAGAAGATCCTGCATCAGCTCAACGTCTTCAAGATCGATAAAGCCCATGAATTCTTCGATTACATCATTACCGCTGGTGTTTATCCAGTAGTTGCCGGCTTGAATGAGATTTTTGTCTTTACTCAATTTTCTGTAGTTGTCATTACAGAAGTTCATTACATCCCACGGACAGTACATATGAGTAGTTCCAAAATGGTACCCGTCGTAATTGTTTCTTACATCTTCGTAATAGCCAGTAAGACCGTAATATGAAAGAACTTCTTCAGATTCTTCCTTGGTAAAACCTATTCCACTGGATATATCGTCATCTCCGGTATCAAGAATCGAGCAGACCAGCAGATTGTTAAGTCCGGTAAAAATGCTTTCCTTTGCCGCCCTTAAGCATCCGGTAAGCACGGCCCTGCCAAGATACAAATTGGTCTTTAAGGCATTGCTCAGGAACGGACTGATGATGTCAATCATTTCCCGGTAGTAGCCGTTATGGGCCGCCTTGGCGATAGGTACATCATATTCGTCAATGAGCAGAATAGGCTTGATTCCGTGGTGCAAATATAACCAATAGCACAGTCTTTCCAGAGAATTTTTAACAGCATTTTGATTCTCTGGATTGCAAAGATATTTTTCGTTCTTTAATTGTTTAAAATCATTTACTGCGTCTTCTTTAAGTTTTTTACTTTCAGCAAGATAATCAAACTGACAAAGCATCTTATAGATGGTGCTTCCAAGCTGCTCGTACGCCCTCAGAAAATCATTACCGGAAACTGCCTTCAGGGAAATGAAAATTACCGGATACTTTCCCATGTATTCACTGCAGAATTCCTTATCCTCAAAAATTTTGGTGTCCTTGAACCACTTCTCCTGAAATGACACATCACCGGGATTTTCGATATTCAGAGATAAAAAGTCGTAGAAGGTGGACATGGTGAGAGTTTTACCGAAACGTCTCGGTCTGGTGATAAGCATTACGTCCGCTTTGTTCTCCTTAAACACGGTTCTGATAAAAGGAGTCTTATCAACGTAATAGCAGTCATTTTCAATAAGCTTATGAAATAATTCAGCTCCGATACCTATAGACTTCAACATCATGCTCCACCTTTGAATCTGACAGTCACCTCTAAAAAGGCCTTTCACTGGTCCGCTGTTCACGAAGTGATTGAAGCGCAGAAAGGCTCTATCACTGTCATTATCCCATAACCTACTTAATCGTCAACCGCCAACATCTTACTTTTAGAGTGAAATCATGTAGCGATCCAGTTCACAAAAAATGTTCATATTCGGCAAACACGTAATTTTCTAGTATAATTAAATTATTTACTACCTGTCA
>ONDV01000020.1 GCA_900316665.1 uncultured Lachnospiraceae bacterium | reverse complement strand
GTGGAAGTGCCGTAAGGCATGGAGCTGACTGTTACTAATCGATCGAAGGCTTGTCTAAAAGAACGATCAAAAGACTCTGTATGAAGTTTTGAAGGTATGTAATTCATATCTTTTTGAATCTTCCTCGATAGCTCAATGGTAGAGCACTCGGCTGTTAACCGAGTTGTTGTAGGTTCGAGCCCTACTCGGGGAGTTTTCTTTTCTAAGGTAAATCTGATGTCCCGGCCCCTTGGTCAAGCGGTTAAGACATCGCCCTTTCACGGCGGTAACATGGGTTCAAATCCCGTAGGGGTCATCTTTTTTACGGACCTTTAGCTCAGTTGGTTAGAGCAACCGGCTCATAACCGGTCGGTCCTGGGTTCGAGTCCCCGAAGGTCCATTTAATTTTTATATTTTTTTCTATGAGGCCTGGTGGTTCAGCTGGTTAGAACGCCGCCCTGTCACGGCGGAGGTCGCGGGTTCGAGTCCCGCCCGGGTCGTTTCTCTTGACATTTTCTTAGTCTGTACTAATATATTGGTATGTGCTTGTAGCTCAGCTGGATAGAGCACCTGGCTACGGACCAGGGTGTCGGGGGTTCGAATCCTCTCAGGCACGTTCATCCCCGGATTTTCCGGGGATTTTTTATTTTATCTAAATCGAGGAGTGCTTATGTGGAAAATTTTTAATACTGTTTTATCCAATATTGATAATCTGATCTGGGGCTTGCCACTTATGGCACTTATTCTTACCGGTGGTATTTTTCTTAGTATCCGGCTTCGTTTTTTGCAGATTAAAAGACTTCCGCTTGCGCTTAAATGGGTATTTCATAATGAGAAGAATGATAACGGTGAAATTTCAAGTTTTGCCGCTCTTATGACCGCTCTTTCAGCTACCATAGGAACCGGAAATATTGTAGGTGTTGCTACCGCCGTTGTGGCCGGTGGTCCCGGAGCTTTATTCTGGATGATATTTGCTGCTTTTTTTGGTATTGCTACAAAATATTCTGAAGCATTTCTTGCTGTACGTTTCAGAGATTTTGACCCTAAAACCGGACAGACACTTGGCGGACCTTTTTATTATATCGAAAAGGGTATGGGCTCGCGTTTCAAATGGCTTGCAAAGCTCTTTGCATTCTTTGGCGTCTGTGTCGGTCTTTTTGGAATAGGTACATTTTCTCAGGTCAACAGTATTGTTTCAGCTGTAAATAATTTCTTTAATCCAAATAACATTTCAAATGTTCATCTTAAGGGAATAGGGTCTTACAGTACTGTTACTGTTATTTCTTCAATTATACTTGCATCTCTTGTAGCACTTGTCGTCATCGGCGGTTTGCAGCGTATATCTAAAGTTGCTTCTTTTGTGGTTCCTTTTATGGCAGTCCTTTATATTGTTCTCACAGTCATTATTCTTATTTTAAATATAAAAGCTCTTCCGTCAGCTGTCGGCCAGATAATATCCGGCGCCTTTAATCCACGTGCCGTCACGGGAGGCGCTGTTGGTTCAGTATTCGTCGCAATGCAGAAGGGAATTGCAAGAGGTATCTTTTCAAACGAGGCAGGTCTCGGATCAGCTCCGATTGCTGCTGCCACAGCTCAGACCAAGGAACCTGTAAGACAGGGCCTCGTATCTATGACAGGAACATTTATTGATACTATTGTTATCTGCAATATGACAGGTCTTTCTATTGTACTTACAGGAGCCTGGAAGATTCCCGGTCTTGAAGGTGTAGCTGTGACTACCTATGCATTTAAGCATGCTCTTCCTTTTTCACATCAGTTATCTGCATTTCTTTTAATGTTGTGCCTTATTTTCTTTGCATTTACTACTATTCTTGGCTGGAGCTTTTATTCCGAACGCTGTCTTTCCTATCTTACAGGAGGGAAGAAAACTGCGCTTAATATTTTCCGCTGGCTTTATATTATTGCAGTATTCATAGGACCTTATATGACTGTAAAAGCAGTATGGACGATAGCTGATATATTTAACGGATGCATGGCTATTCCAAATATGATTGCGCTTTTTGCTTTGTCTTCAATTACCGCTCATGAGACAAAGAAGTTCTTTGATGAGAAGAAACATCTGACGGCAGAATAATATTGTAGAATAAAAAAATATCGCACTCTTCCGGCAGGTTCTTTATTATCGAACTTTATCAGAAAGAGTGCGTTTTTGTATTAAAATTTTTTTATCTTTTTTCATGCATTTAATTTAGAATACTTATCCTGGTAGAAACGGTGTTCCTTCAGAACGTCTATTCTGCTGACGGGCTCAGGTCTTGCACCTGCCTTTAAAAGCAGACCTGAGAGGGCATTCTTTTCAATAACATAAGCAAAAGCAGATGCGTCATCATAGTTTTTTGCAGAAATCAATGCGCCTTTTCCCTGAATAAGCACGGCACCGTTTTTGTCGATACATTTTTGAATACTGTTTTGTGAAGCACCATGACCGAGAGTCTTTATTGACTGTCCTGCCATCTGCGCGAAATCATCTATATATGCAAAGAGGTCAGATTTAGTGTTTGCATACTTTACTGTTGCAGGCATGGCGGATTCCAGGACTACATCATTATCGGTTCTTTTGTATTTATCCGTTTCTTTAATATACTTATTCAGATCATGCACGTCGTAGCTTTTGTCCGGTGCCATATCTTCGGCGATTATGAAGTAAAGTTCACGGGATATATCCTCAAGTTTTTGGACTTTTTTGAATGCGTCTGCGTAATCCTTTCCGATTGAGATGACACCATGATTCCTGAGCAGGAATGTCTCTGCCTTCGGGTATCTCTCAATCTCATACAAAAGATTTTCAGCAAGTCTTCTTGTACAGGAGCGGGCGTATCTTGTAACGGGGACTATTGTGCCGAGCAGAGGTATATATCCCCCTTCATCCTTGTCTTCGAAGAAATTGATCTCCTGCCCCATGGTTCCGAATGCAGTGGCAAAATTCTGATGTGTATGAATTACAAATCCGGCGTCTTTACGAGCCTTGTAGATATAGTCATGGGCAGCGATCTCGCTTGACGGCTTTACATTCCCATCGTATGACATATCATCAATATTTACAGTCACAATGTCTGATAAGGTCAGACTGTCATAGTCTCGACCGCTTGGCGTTATCATAAATCTTTTCTCATCGAGTCTTGCGCTGATGTTGCCCCAGGTTCTTACAATGAGCCCTTCTTCTTTCAGCTTTTTCCCGGCTTCAATAATCTGAGATGCTGTATTTTCCATTTCGCCTGTCATAAATATTTTTCCTTTTCATGGTTTAAGTAAAATCGGATGGCTGCAGGGTTTATTTTCCGTTTGATCCGGCTTCCCTGCGTATATTTTAATAATATTCCGATGATTGCAGAGTTAATGCAAAAAATAATTTTCAAGATATGCATCCCGTTAATTTTAAGGCTAAGCGGGCTTTTCTGTCAAATAAAAAGAACTGCCGCTTTCGCGACAGCTCTTCCGGAAATATTTTGATTATTTGATCTCGTAGATCCAGCCCTCAGGTGCCGGGAGGCGTCCCATCTGGATGCCTGTAAGAGTATCATAAAGCTTACGGGTGGCAGGACCCATCTCTTCCATACCGGCTTTGATATGGATAATATTTCCATGATCATTTATCTGTCCGACAGGAGAGATAACGGCTGCTGTGCCGCACAGACCCATCTCATCGAATTCGCCCTCGGCAACTTCGCGGAAGAATACCTCGCGGTGCTCGACCTTCATACCAAGAATATTCTCTGCTATATAGCAGATGGATCTCCTGGTGATGGAGGGAAGGATTGAATCTGATTTAGGGGTAACGAGCGTCTTTCCGTTGTCCTTTATAAAGATAATGTTGGCGCCGCCTGTCTCCTCGACCTTGGTCCTTGTAGCAGGATCAAGATACATATTCTCGTTGAAGCCGTTGCGGTGAGCTTCCATAATGGGATGAAGCGACATGGCATAGTTCAGACCTGCCTTGATTCCGCCTGTTCCATGAGGAGCTGCGCGGTCGAAATCCGGGATCGTTACTTCAACCGGCTTCATTCCGCCCTTGAAATAAGGACCTACAGGTGTGACAAGAATACGGAACATGTATTCATCAGCAGGTTTAACGCCTATTACCGGATTAAATCCGAACATATAAGGACGAATATAGAGGGTAGCACCGGATCCGTAAGGAGGTACCCAGTCCTTATTGGCTTTTACGACCTTCTCGACAGCGTCTACGAAACGATCCTCAGGGAACGGCGGCATCTCGAGACGCAGGCATGAATCATGCATTCTCTTGGCATTCATATCCGGTCTGAAGCAGACTATACGTCCATCCTCTGTAGTATAAGCTTTCAGACCTTCAAAACAGGACTGAGAATACTGCAGAACGCCGGAGCATTCGCTGATGGTTACGGTGTGGTCTTTGGTAAGTTCTCCATCATCCCACTTACCATCCTTGTACATTGAGACATAACTGTAGTCAGTCTCTCTGTAGTTGAAGTCAAGACTCTTCCAATCAATATCTTTTGGTGACATTTTAGTTCCTCCTGTTGAAAAAACCTCATTCAAAATATGAATTTTATTCATTATACACCTTTAATGAATAAGTGCCACAAAAAAATTGCAGCTCCGTCAGCAGGGAAGGACATTAAGTCATAAAACAAATACAGTATCAAAGTTCAAATCGCGTGTAATCGAAAAAGAGCGGCAAGTGATATTTTTTGGTGATCATATCTTAATTTATTCAAAACATACTGTTGATATTACGTCAGGATTAATGTAAAATAGACCGAGTGAGTATTCGTTTAGAATGACTTCGCTTTTTAGCGGGGCAATAGTAATTGCAGAAATAAGGAGGAAATATTCATATGGTATCAGCTGGCGATTTTAAGAATGGTCTGACCATTGAATGGGATGGCAAGATCTGGCAGATCGTAGAGTTCCAGCATGTCAAACCCGGTAAGGGCGCGGCATTTGTTCGTACAAAGCTTAAGAATATCGTTGACGGCGGCGTCAGAGAGACAACTTTCAGACCTACCGAGAAATTCCAGACTGCTCATATCGACAGGAAGGATTATCAGTATCTTTACAAGGATGGAGACACATATTTCTTCATGGATACCGAGACGTATGATCAGCTGTCGCTTACAGCAGACGAGGTGGGAGATACACTTCAGTTCGTAAAGGAAAATGAGATCGTAAAGCTTGATTCTTATAACGGACAGGTCTTCGCGGTTGAGCCTCCTCTTTTTGTGGAGCTTGAGATCACAGAGACAGAGCCGGGCGTAAAGGGCAATACAGCTACCAACGCTACAAAGCCTGCTACAGTAGAGACAGGAGCTCAGGTATTCGTACCTCTCTTTGTAAATACCGGAGACAAGATAAAGATCGACACCAGGACAGGAGAGTACCTTTCCCGCGTCTGATCGCGCTGATGGTGAGGATAATAAAAAGGAGCGGCTCGAAAAGGGCTGCTCCTTTTTTTCTGCAAAAAATCGGTCTCTTTAATTTTTTCTGAGGAGAATAGTCTGATATGGCTCGACGAGACCGTTAAAGATCCTGTCGCTTAAAAGTTCCTTATAACCCTCGTATTCCTTCTCGCTTGTCTCGTCTCCTGTCGTATGGAAAATAAGTATCTCTCCGCTTTTCAGGAAAAACTTCATGAAATTTTTCTCATCATCAGCTGAGACTGATGAATAATTTCCTGCAGTAATATCATGAATAGTATGTCTGAAATAGGTAAGACGCTGGTACCAGCGGTAAATATCCATATCGGCTCTATTGTCCCAGTACATTCCGCGTCTGTTATCAGGATCCATGCCTCCTTCCATTCCGACTTCATCACCATAGTAGATAAATGGAGTGCCGGGCAGGAGCATCTGCAGAGAAGCAGCCAGCATAAGTCTCCTCTTGTCATTTTCTGCCATGGTGAGAAAGCGAGGTGTGTCATGGCTGTCTATAAGGTTCCATAGAACCGGGATGACTGCGCTTTGATAATTGCCCTTTAAAAAGGCAAGCTCGGACATAAATTCCGAAGGCCGGAGACAGCCTCCGCAAAGCATCGATGTAGTGGCTTTATAAAATGTGTAATTCATAACAGAATCCCATTCGTCACCCATCAGAAAATCCGGCGCAAAGTGCCAGACTTCACCGACCAGCAGCGCATCTTTATTTTCAGCTTTGATCCGGGTCCGGAGTTTTTTCCAGAAGCTGTGTGAGATTTCGTCTCCCACATCGAGACGCCAGCCGTCTATATGAAAATTTCTGATGTAATGGAGGCAGACGTCTGTAATATAATCAGCCACTTCAGGATTTTCCACGCGAAGCTTCGGCATACCTCCGAAATAGGCAAATGACTGATATCCGGGCAGGGATGATTCTGATCCGTAATCGGAAGGATCTCCGTCTATATAATACCAGTCAAAGTATTTTGACCCGCGGCCTTTCTCGATTATATCCCTGAAGGCGAAGAATTTCGTAGATGTATGGTTAAATACACCGTCAAGGATGACTTTCATACCCATGGAATGGGATGCTTCAACCAGGTTTTTAAGGTCATTGTCATTTCCGAATGAAGGATCTATGCAATAGTAATCAATAGTGTCATATTTATGAGCCGTATCGGACCTGAAGATGGGCGTCATATATATGCAGTCGCATCCGAGTTCTTTCAGATAACCGAGCTTTGAAATAATGCCGGAGAGGTTTCCCATAAGATCTGTTTCGTTTGTTACGGGAGTCTGATACCATTTCTCATCCGGGACATTCTTTGTGGTAGCAAATCTTGAAGGAAAAATCTGGTAGACTACAGCATTTTTTGCCCAGTCAGGTATGCAAAAGGTCTGCGCGCGCCTTGAGATAAGCGGACAGTCGAACATATCCTCGACCTCGCCAGGTCTGTTTGTAAAGAAGCGGCTGTCTCCATAATAGATTTTTGCTCCGGCGCAGTCAGTGATCTCAAAGAAATACCGAAGACAAAGCATTCTGGGATTTCCTGCGTCTGTCATATCTACCGGCAGCTTCACGGCAAAATAGTCATGTGCGAAGTCGCCGCCGATGTGGGTCATTTTATAAGAGGACGAGGTGTCTCTTAACTCTATTGGGATATATTTATCCCTGGTATGAAGAATTACCGATGTGACGTCATGCCGCGCAGTGCGGATCCTTATATAGAGACGTCCGTCCTCCAGAAAGAAAGCGTCGTGCTGGTCGGCAAGATGTGAAATTCCTGAATAAATCATTTAAAAACCTTCTCTTTAATTAAAACCTTCAAATTTTCAATGGATCTACACCGCAGTTACCATTTCTTTGATGAAAATCGTAAATCCGAAAAGCCGTTTACCGGATGATGGTATCATGGATTTATCGAAAATTGCACTAAAAAACAAAAGACGGGGTAATTGTATTTCGAAAAGAACATAAAAAATAAAGAGAAAGAAGATTTTTTACGGAATAATAATATAGAGACATATTTATTAGAAAGGAAAAGTATGCTGATCCGTGAACAGATAGAGGAGATGGAAGCAAGAGCATATTCTCCCTATGCGACTTTGTCGCAGAACTCAAGGGGCAGGGACGTCTATGAACCGGAAGACGACATAAGACCGCTCTTCCAGAGAGACAGGGACAGGATATTGCACTGCAAGGCTTTCAGGCGGTTAAAAAACAAGACTCAGGTTTTTCTGACGCCGAAGGGCGATCATTACAGAACCAGGCTTTCACATACTCTTGAAGTGTCTCAGATTGCCCGGACCATAGCGAAGGCTCTGAGGCTGAATGAGGATCTGACCGAAGCCATTGCACTTGGACATGATCTGGGGCATACTCCTTTTGGCCACGCCGGCGAGCGAACCCTGAACGACATAGTGAAAGGCGGTTTTCGCCACAATGAACAGTCTGTGCGAATAGTCGAGAAGCTGGAAAAAGACGGCAAAGGCTTGAATCTCACCTGGGAAGTTCGTGACGGGATAAGAAATCACGAGCTCCATCTGCATCCCGCCACACCTGAGGGGCAGTGCGTGAGGATAGCTGACAAGATAGCATATGTAAATTCGGATATTGATGATTCTATCAGAGCCGAGATCCTGAAGGAATCAGACATACCGAAAGACATCACGGATATTCTCGGACATTCTACAAACGAGAGACTGAAGACGCTTATTCATGATGTAGTAATTCATTCAATAGATTCGAGAGAGCTTCATATGTCAAAAGAGATATACGATGCCCTACTCATGCTCCGACAGTTCCTCTTCAAGTCAGTATATACAAATCCGACGGCAAAGGGAGAAGAAGTAAAGGCTGACCGGATGCTGAGGGAATTATTCAGATTTTATATGGATAACATAGATGACATACCGCCGAAGTACAGGCGGATGATCACGGTATCAAATGAACCCGAAGACCGGGTGGTGGCTGATTATATTTCCGGCATGACGGATCAGTATGCAGTTACCAAATTTAATGAATGCTTCATGCCTGAGGCATGGAGCGTGGACGGATATTGACAGAGGAATGAAATGCCTTATTATTCAAACAATATACTTGATGAGATACGCTCAAGGATAAATATATATGATCTGGTGTCAAGATACGTTTCTCTGAAAAAGCGCGGAAGTAATTATTTCGGTCTTTGCCCTTTCCATAATGAAAAGACTCCGTCATTTTCAGTTAATCCCGAAAAGGGCATATACAAGTGCTTCGGCTGCGGAAAAGGCGGCGATATATTCAGTTTTCTTATGGAAGAGGAAAATCTGACCTTCCCGGAAGCTGTGCGATCACTCGCGGGTGAATGCGGAGTGGAGCTTCCGACAGTGAGACAGTCCTACAAGAACAAAGAACAGGATGGGATAAAGTCCCAGCTTCTGGCGGTTTACCGTGATGCAGCAGTATATTATTTCAGGAATCTGCAGACTGAAGAAGGCATGAGAGCCTATGAATATTTCAGGGGAAGAGGTCTTACCGACGAGACTATTGTCAAGTGGGGACTTGGTGCAGCTGAGAGGAAATCTGACGGTCTCTATACTTTTCTCTCAAAAAAGTACTCTAATAAGCTTATAGAAATGAGTAAGCTCTGCAAATACGATGAGAAAAACGGCTGGCATGATATGTTCTGGAACAGAGCCATGTTTCCAATCATAAATACGGGAAAAAGGGTGATAGCCTTCGGCGGAAGGGTGATGGGAGACGGAACTCCTAAATATGTAAATTCTCCGGAGACTCTTATTTTTAATAAAAGTAATACCTGGTTCGGCCTGAATATTGCCAGATCGACCCATAAAGACGGATTCATATTATGCGAAGGATATATGGATGTGATCCAGATGCATCAGGCGGGATTTGACAATACCATTGCATCTCTCGGTACTTCCATGACCGTCGAGCATGCTGATGTGCTGAAGGATTATGTGTCTAAGAAAGGAAGGGAAAAGAATGTCTATTTATCCTATGATTCTGACGGAGCCGGGGTGAGGGCGGCTCTCAGGAATATAGATATTTTCCGTACCAGAGGCATCTATCCCAAAGTCATAAACTTAAAGCCTTATAAGGATCCGGATGAATTCATAAAAGCTGAAGGCGCCGAAGAATATCAGAAGAGAGTGGATAATGCAGAGAACTGTTATCTTTATTCCATAAGGATGAGAAAGAGAAAATACAATTTGAAAGATCCCGGAGGTCTGACGCTTTTTCAGAGAATGATGGCGGACGATATGGTGCTATGGTTCGATGATAATCTGGAACGCATGAATTATGTGAAGGTGCTTTGCAAAGAGTATGATATGCCGGAAGATGATTTTCTTGCTTTAATAAGAAAAGAGGCTGCACGCGGAATAAAAAAGAGAAGTAATGATCCGTTCTCGCCTAAGATGAAACCGGTTCCCGTAGTAAGGAAGGAAAAAAAGTCAGCCGTCTCTACAGGCACCAGAGAATCGGAAAGACTCCTTCTCATGTGGATGGCTGACAGGCAGGATATATTTGATGCGGTAGCTGATTACATAACGCCTCAGAATTTCCCCGAAGGAGTCAGGCGGAAGATTGCCGAAAGGATATTTTCGGACAGAAAAGAAGGCAGAGGCACCGAACCGGTAAGGCTTCTGGATATGTTTGAAGAACCTGAGGAAAGACAGGAGGCATCAGACTTTCTGGAACTTGAAAAGAGCAGTATTCCTGATGACATAAGAGACTGGAACAAGGCAATAAGCGAGACGCTTATCTCGATACTTAAAAATTCCGAAAGCCGGGATAAACCGGAGCCATCGTTTAAAGATACGATCGAGCGCAAGAAAAAGTATGAGGAAATATCAAAACATGTATTTCTGAAAATGTAATATGATCCGGATTACTGATAATAGATGATCAAAGCGTCAAAAATACATTTTGACGCGGTATTCATAAAAAATGTAAGGAGAAAGATATGGCTGAGAAGAACATCAAGGCAACAGAAGAGACAAAGGCAAAGACAAAAAAGAAAACCGAGAGCAAGGCAAAGACGGAAGAAACTAAAAAAACCGAGAGCAAGGCAAAGGCAGAAAAAACTAAAAAAACCGAGAACAAGGCAAAGTCAGAAGAGACTAAGACCACAGGGAGCAAGGCAAAGACAGCCGGCTCTAAAAAATCTGTGAGCAAGCCCAAGGCAATGTCTGAATCTAAAAAAACCGATAGCTCTGACAAGGCGGTTTTGGATGAAAAAGAAGCTGGAGAAAAGAAGCCTGATAAGGCGGAGATGGACAAGCGTCTTGACGGTCTTTTCAAGATTGCGAAGAAGCATGGTAATTCACTGTCATACCAGCAGATCTCGAGTGCTTTTGAGGGTGTGCGGCTGGGAAATGAGCAGTATGATTATATGCTGGCTTTCCTTGACAAGCACAATATCAACATGACAAAAGACGATATATCCGTTGATGATATTGATGATGACGATGTAGTAATAACGGAAGAAGATGAGGCGGACGCAGCCAATATCGATATTTCCATCCCTGATGGAATATCGGTGGAGGATCCCGTCAGAATGTATCTGAAAGAGATCGGTAAAGTGCCTCTTCTCTCTGCTGATGAGGAGATCGAGCTTGCCAAGAGGATGGAAAAAGGCGACGAGGACGCAAAGCACAGGCTTGAGGAGGCAAACTTAAGGCTGGTCGTCTCTATTGCAAAACGCTATGTGGGCAGGGGCATGCTGTTTCTGGATCTTATCCAGGAGGGTAATCTCGGATTGATAAAGGCTGTCGAAAAATTCGATTACCGCAAAGGATATAAATTTTCAACGTATGCCACCTGGTGGATAAGACAGGCAATAACGAGAGCCATCGCCGACCAGGCTCGTACCATAAGAATCCCGGTCCATATGGTTGAGACAATCAATAAACAGGTCAGAGTATCCCGTCAGCTCCTCCAGGAGCTCGGACGTGAGCCTAAACCTGAGGAAATCGCAGAGCGCATGGGAACGGATGTAGAGCGTGTGAGAGAAATATTAAAAATTTCACAGGAACCGGTTTCTCTTGAGACACCCATAGGAGAAGAAGAGGATTCACATCTTGGCGATTTCATTCAGGATGAGAATGCACCCGTGCCTGCTGATGCTGCTACATTTACACTTCTTCACGAGCAGCTGTCTGAGGTGCTTAATACTTTGACTCCCCGTGAAAAGAAGGTGCTTGTCCTTCGCTTTGGCCTGGAGGACGGAAGAAACAGGACGCTTGAGGAAGTCGGCAAGGAATTCAATGTGACAAGGGAACGTATACGTCAGATCGAGGCAAAGGCTTTGAGAAAACTTCGTCATCCCAGCCGCTCCAGAAAACTCAGAGATTATCTGGAGTGATATGGCATGAGACGGGAAAGCTCTTTTGATGCCGGGTCACATCTGTCAAAGCGAATGAGAGTTATAGCAGATATGGTGAGACCGGGCTCTGTTCCCGCAGATATCGGGACAGACCATGGCTGGCTCCCTGTGTATTTATTACAGACAGGGAAGTGCAGCCGGGCTCTGGCCATGGACTTAAGACCCGGCCCTCTTGAGCGGGCAAAGTCGCATGTGGATGAGGCAGGTCTTTCATCAAAGATAATATTAAGGCTGTCTGACGGAATGGATGAGCTGAAAAGCGGCGAAGCTGACGGTCTGATAATATCAGGCATGGGCGGGAATGTGATGAGAAATATTGTTTCGAAAGGACTTTCCCGGGGCCTTTTTGGAATTGATAAAATAAGAGATGCTGTATTCCAGCCCCAGTCAGATATGCGGGGATTCTTCAGATATATTGTGTCAAATGGATTTGTCATAAGAAAAGAGTCGATAATTTTTGAGGATGGCAAATATTATTTCTTCGCTTATTCTGTATTCGATCCGGATGAAGCAAAGTCAGGCAGGATGTATGGATATCTTATGGCAGAAGAAGGACATCCTCTGTTCAGGGAATATCTTATAAGACGCGAGAGAACCGTGAAAAAGATACTTTCTGACATAGGAATGGCTTCGGATGAAAATACCGGCGCTATGGCGAGAAAGGAAAAATTTTTATCTGAACTTTTGGAAATAAGAAAACTGATGGATATATATAACAAGGAGGGAGATCAAAATGAATGTTGGGAAGCTTAGAAATCTGCTGAATGATCTGGTGCCTGAATCGACTCAGCTGGACTGGGATAATTCCGGTTTTCTGGTAGGTGATTCCGGGTGGGACGCCACACGCGCCTATATAGCGCTTGACTGTACGGATGAGGTCATAAGCCGTGCCATAGATTCAGAGTCGAATGTGATAATTACGCATCATCCTCTGATCTTTGATCCGCTTTACAAGGTGAATGATTCCGATTATGTAGGAAAGAGGGTTCTCCGGCTGATTGAAAACAGGATAGCTCTTATATCGCTTCATACAAATTTTGATAAAAGCGGAATGAGATCAGCAATAGACGCGAAAATGGGACTTGCGGCTACGGATATTCTGGATCCTGCAGACGGCATTGGAAGTTATTCAAGTCTCGGACCAAACCAGTATGCCATGCCGAATAACACGACGCTGCTGGAATACGCGTCTTTTGTCAAGAGATCGTTCGGACTCACCCATGTACTTGTTTATGGAAACAGGGATCATAAGGTCACCCGCGTGGCTGTATGCGGAGGTTCGGGAAAGAGCGAGGTCGAAAACGCCATCAAATCCGGCGCTGATGTATATGTGACCGGAGATATAGATCACCATACGGCGCTCGATTGCGTGGAAAAGGGACTTGCCGTGATAGACGCAGGCCATTACGGTCTGGAACATGTCTTTATTGATTATATTGCTGATCATCTGTCGGCAGTAACAGGCGAGCTCGATATAATAAAGGACCCCTATGAGGAGCCCGGACTTTTGATCTGACAGGGGAAAATTATGAATAATGATCTGCATCTTACTGTTAAAAATAAAGAATATATTCTGCCTGCCGGCTCGGTCTATTATGACCTTGCAAAGGCAGCGCAGGACGATTTCCCGGATGATATCGTACTTGCTTTGAAGGACAACCATCTGGCCGAGCTTTCGAGAAAGATACCGGGTGACGGCAATGTGGAGCTCATCACAACGAGTGATCCTGATGGCCGGCGAGCCTACAGGAGAAGTGTGGTGTTTTTAATGCAGGCAGCGGCAGCAGGACTTTATCCGGACGATAAGCCGGATATCCATGTCATGTATTCTCTGGGACAGGGTTATTTCTGTCTTCTTTATCTGAATGGACAGCTTGTGGATGCTGATGGTGAGTTTATCGAAAGACTCGACTCTGAGATGAGAAAGATTGCTGAAAAAGGCTGCGGAATCAGGAAATACACTGTGTCTACAGGCGACGCCAGAGAGATGTTTAAAAAGACCGGACTTCAGGGAAAAGAACGGCTTTTAAAGTACAGGGCAAGCTCTAATATCAATTTGTATGAGCTGAACGGATTCAGCGATTATTACTATGGATACATGGTTCCGTCAGCTTCATATCTTAAATATTTCTCGCTCAGGACTTATGATAACGGTTTTATGCTGCTTTTTCCGGATCAGGACAGCAGAAAGGTGGCTCCTTTCCATCCGTCTCACAAACTCTTCCAGATAGAAAAAAATTCGTCAGAATGGGGCGACATGATGGGTATAGGCACTGTCGGCGAGCTGAATGATGCCATTTCCCGAGGTGGCTCGAAGCGGATCATCCTGATGCAGGAGGCACTGATGGAGCAGAAAATCGGGGCTCTGGCTGAAAAAATAGCGCGAAGTCATGACAGAAAATTTGTCCTTATTGCAGGTCCTTCGTCTTCAGGAAAGACTACATTTTCATACAGGCTTTCCATACAGCTGAGAGCCCAGGGACTGAATCCACATCCACTGTCTCTCGATGATTATTACAGGGACCGCGACAAGTGCCCGGTCGATCCGGTGACGGGTGAGGTGGATCTGGAATCTATTGACTGCCTGGACACGGAGCTTTTTAATCATGATATGAACAGCCTCCTTTTGGGAGAGGAGGTGTCTCTGCCCACATTCAATTTCAAGACGCAGAGAAGAGAATACCACGGCAGGAAGATGAAGCTGACTTCGAATGACATCATAGTTATCGAGGGTATTCACGGGCTTAATGACAAAATGACATTCATGATCCCGCCGGAATCCAAATACAGGATATATATATCCGCCCTGACGCAGCTGTCAATCGATGAACATAATCCGCTGCCGACAACTGACGGCAGATTGATAAGAAGAATAGTCAGAGATTCAAGAACCAGGGGCACGTCAGCTGCAGAGACACTCAGCCGGTGGAAGAGCGTGAGAGAAGGCGAGGAGAAGAATATCTTTCCTTTTCAGGAGAGTGCCGATACAATGTTTAATTCCGCGCTGATCTATGAGATGGCGGTATTGAAACTGTATGCTCTGCCCGAACTCTACGCGATCGATGAAACCTGTCCGGAATTTCCGGAGGCGAAGCGGTTGATTAAATTATTGAATTATTTTCTGCCGGTGCCGCCGGAGAGTATTTCGAATACGTCGCTTTTAAGGGAATTCATTGGAGGATCGGTGCTTAACGTGTGAGCGGTCAGATTTTTCCACAGAGTTTTCCTGTTGCCTTTTCTCTCAGCATTACAGTATATGCCTGCAGCAGCCAATAAGAGCCGCCGGGTGCAAAGTTGACCGAAAATAAATAATATGCTGCTAAACATGAATAATAATACAGAAAACTTGAAAAGATCAAAAAGTTTACAATAACGACTAAATAATAGAGTATATACTATTTTCACCCGTTATCGAAACAGAAACTCGCGTTTCGAAAACTATTGACTTATTTCGAGAAAGGAATATAATCAAGATGTAATCAATAGAAAGAGGGAGAGTGCTATGAGGGTGTTAATAGCAGATACCAGCAGGCTGAATATAAGGATAATGGAGAAGATGTTCGAAGGGTCCGGCGTAAGATTCGATTCGGCATCTGACGGAGCTGAAGCTATGAGGCTTGTGCTGAAAAACGATTACAGCATTGCTTTTATTTCGGACAAGCTGAATGAAATTAGTGGATGCGAGCTGATGAGACGCATGAGAGAGACTCTTCTCTCGCGCTCGCTCCATGAGCCTGAATTTGTCGCCATGTCGATGAACCCAAACGGCATGATTGAGAGAAGATATCTTGAAGCGGGATTTGACGGATATCTTCACAAGCCGTTTTTGAAGAACAGACTCTGGGATGTTATTGATGCCGTCATGACGGAAGCTATGGGCTGCGGATGGAGAGAGACAGCAGGGCTTTCGGGACAGGATGGCAGAGTTCTGACTGAGAATATGGCGGAGGCTGAGGACGAAAAGAACGAGAACATAGCCTGACAGAAATCTGGGAGGATTTTCGGAGCGCATGGACTTTTTACAGGTCTATGCGCTTTTTTATGTTATAATCATAGATGCGTAGCAAGAGATTTGATTTTCTTCTTAATCAGCGACAGGATCGTTTATGAAGTATATATAGTAGCGCAGATGATTTTGGGATTTTTGTATGAGTGAAAATATTTTTGAGATTTTGGCATCAGTAACTTTGAAGAAGGGCGAAGGCCGCACCATAAAGTCCGGCGGAGACTGGATATATGATAACGAGATCGATTTTGTCGAAAAGTCTTTGCATTTCGAAAACGGCGGAATGGTGCGGGTGAATGACTTTGATGGCTACTTTATGGGCTATGGATTTATAAATTTAAATTCAAAGATAAGAGTCCGTATGATGAAACGCTATGACGAGACACCTGTAGACAGTGAATACATAAAAAATCTCCTGACATCAGCCTGGCAACTCAGGAAGGCTGTAACTGACATATCCTGCTGCAGGATCGTTTTTGGTGAAGCTGACGGTATTCCTGGATTTGTGGCGGACAAGTATGAAGACGTGATCGTATTTGAGTCTCTGGCTCTGGGAACTGACAGACTGAAAGACATTATTCTTGAAGAGCTTGCAGATATACTGTCGATGGATGGAATAAAGATCAACAGGATCTTTGAACGAAGCAATGCTCCTGTCCGCAAAAAGGAAGGAATGGCTCCGTCAACCGGATGGTACTGGCTGAGACCTGATACAAATCCGTCCTGGGATGCCGGGAAGCAGATGGCCGCGGAACACGAGGACTATGTCCGGACAAATGGGGATTCTGAGGATTTCGATCCTCTGTCTCATGTAATAATAAAGGAAAACGGCGTAAGATATGATGTGGATGTGAGAGATGGTCAGAAGACAGGCTTTTTCCTTGACCAGAAATACAACAGACTGTCCGTTCAGAATCTGGTGCGGCGGCTTACGGATAATGGCCTTCGCGGGATGAGCGTGCTCGACTGCTTCACTCATATGGGCACATTTGCGCTAAATGCGGCTTTGGGCGGCGCTGATTTTGTGACGGGAGTGGATATATCGGAACTGGCCATTCGCCAGGCCAGAAAAAATGCCGAGCTTAATAATCTGTCAGACAGGACGGAATTTGTGACAGCTGATGTGCTGGATTACCTGCCTTCACTGATTGACATGGGCAGAAGCTACGACATGGTCATACTTGATCCGCCGGCTTTCACTAAATCCAGGACAGCCACAAGGCATGCCATAAACGGTTACCGGGAGATAAATACCAGGGGCATGAAACTTGTGAAGACAGGAGGATATCTGGTGACTGCCAGCTGCTCTCACTTTATGACCAGGGATCTTTTTGAAAAGGTGATATATGAATCGGCGAGAGCATCTCATGTGACGCTCCAGCGGCTGGAGTTCAGGCAGCAGGCGCCTGACCACCCTGTAAAAGTGTGCGCGGATGAAAATTCGGACTATCTTAAATTCTATATTTTCAGGGTGCTTAGAGCATAATTTGGGAGGAGAATGCATGAAAGATTTCATTCAGAAGCACAGGAAAATTCTAATCATAATCTTAATCGTTTTCGCTGTTGCGGTATGTCTTACGGGCTTTCTTATAAGCAGAAAGAGTGCAGGGAAAAAAGACAGGACAGAGACCGGCGCAAGCCGGATAAAAGAGTCACAGGTTTCTAAAAAGGAAAAATCGTCTTCATCGACTGAAACAAATGGACTTTTTCTTACCGTAACTATCGCAAATACCTGGAATGACGGAGGAGAGAGTGCTTATCAGCTGTCGGGAGACCTCTGGAACAAGACGGGCAGCGGGCTTTCATCGTGGCATGCCATAATTGACTGCGGGCAGGATGTATCACTGAAGAACGCCTGGAACTGTACGGCAGCAGCTGACAATAACAAGCTCGAACTAAAAAACGCCGACTACAATGCTTCTGTTTCAGACGGCGCTCATATTACTGATATCGGGATGATCGTGCAGTCGTCCGGCTCTCTTGATAACATGGCGGGAATGTACCGCCTGGATAAAAGCGGCAATGCAAAAAAACTTACGGATGATGAAAAGGCAGTCGTTACCGGAGCAGTTGAAACAGGAAATTCTGACGACAAGACTTCCGGGGAGAAGAATAAAAAGACAGAAGAAAAAATAAACAAGAAGAAAGAGAATGTAAATACTTCAAATGGCAAGTCAGGCACTCCATACGGGGATCACGGCACGTTATCGGTGAAGGGCGTGGATCTTCTTGATAAATCAGGGCAGCCTTATCAGCTGAAAGGAGTATCGACGCACGGACTTCAATGGTTCCCTCAGTATGTAAACGAAGACGCATTCAGGACTTTGAGGGATGATTGGGGTGCAAATGTAGTAAGACTGGCTATGTATACCGGAGAGGGCGGATATGTGGAAGGCGGCGACAAGGCTTCTCTCGAAGCTGTGGTCGATAAGGGAGTTTCTTCTGCCACATCTCTCGGCATGTATGTGATAATCGACTGGCATGTCTTAAATGACAGCTCGCTCCATGCTGATGAAGCGGCGGATTTTTTCTCCAGGATGTCAAAAAAATATGCTTCAAACGGAAATGTTCTCTACGAGATCTGTAACGAACCCAAGAACGGAAACGGCGGTGAGACCTGGCAGAAAGTAAAGGCATATGCAGACCGGGTGATTCCTGCGATAAGAGCCAATGACAGTGATGCCATCATAATTGTCGGCACGCCGACCTGGTCTCAGGATGTGGATCAGGTGGCGGCCGCCCCGGTTGCCGATCCGGAAAATGTAATGTATGCGCTTCATTTCTATGCCGGTACCCACAAGGATAATATCAGACAGAAGCTGAAGACTGCGCGGGCTGCCGGGACTCCGGTTTTTATTTCCGAATTCTCCATTTGCGACGCCTCAGGAAACGGAGGAATAGACTATGATTCGGCAAACGCATGGAAACAACTGATAAATGAAAACAATATTAGCTACTGCGCATGGTCTCTTTGCAATAAGAATGAGACATCAGCTCTGATTTCGCCGGGATGTCAGAAGCTGTCCGGATGGGATGCGGGCGATTTGTCTGAAACAGGAAAATGGGTCAGAAGCATGATAAAAGGAGAATGATAAAAAACATAATATGATATGAAAATTCCGTTGAATATGGCGTAAAATATGCTAGAATATATTAGTATGTGCGGGACATCATGTCTTTTGTCTCGCCAATAGTTATTAACAGCTATTTTTAGGAGGAAAGAACAAATGGCAAAAAAGTGGGTCTATCTGTTCAGTGAAGGCAACAAGGATATGCGTGAGCTCCTTGGCGGCAAAGGTGCTAACCTCTGCGAGATGAAGAACATCGGCCTTCCTGTTCCCGCCGGTTTCGTTATTACAACTGAAGCCTGCACGCAGTATTATGAGGACGGTCGCAAGATCAATGACGAGATCACATCTCAGATCACTGAATATATGAAGAAGATCGAGGATGAGACCGGCAAGAAGTTCGGCGACAAAGAAAATCCTCTTCTTGTATCAGTTCGTTCAGGCGCGCGCGCTTCGATGCCCGGAATGATGGATACAATCCTGAACCTCGGACTCAACGAAGACGTTGTTGAGGCTATGGCAGTAAAGTCAGGCAATCCTCGTTGGGCATGGGACTGCTACAGAAGATTCATTCAGATGTTCTCCGATGTCGTTATGGAAGTCTCAAAGAGCGAATTTGAGAAGATCATCGACAAGAAGAAGGCTGAAAAGGGAGTTACTCAGGACGTAGAGCTTGACACAGAGGATCTGAAGGATCTTGCTGAGCAGTTCAAGTCTATGTACAAGAACACGATCGGCAAGGACTTCCCTTCCGATCCCAAGGAGCAGCTCTTCGAGGCTGTAAAGGCTGTGTTTAGAAGCTGGGATAACCCTCGTGCAAACGTATATCGCCGTGACAATGATATCCCTTATTCATGGGGTACCGCAGTCAACATCGTTGAGATGGTATTCGGTAACATGGGTGATGATTCCGGTTCAGGTGTTGCATTCTCACGTGACCCTGCTACAGGCGAGAACAAGTTCTATGCTGAGATTCTTATGAACGCACAGGGCGAGGACGTTGTATCCGGTGCCCGCACTCCTATGAAGATAGAGGAGATCAAGAAGACTCTTCCCGCAATCTACGATCAGCTGATCGATATAGCTCACAAGCTTGAGGATCACTACAGAGACATGCAGGATATGGAGTTCACGATCGAGCACGGCAAGCTCTTCATGCTTCAGTGCCGTAACGGTAAGAGAACTGCAAAGGCAGCTCTTAAGATCGCTCACGACATGGTGAACGAGGGCATGATCGACAAGAAGCAGGCTGTCCTTTCAGTAGAGCCTCGTAACCTTGATACACTTCTTCACGGATCATTCTCGAAAGAGACCGTAAAGAACGCAGTACAGGTCGGCAAGGGTCTTCCGGCTGCTCCCGGAGCTGCATGCGGAAAGATCGTATTTACAGCTGAGGAAGCAAAGGAACAAGCTGCAAAGGGTGAGAAGGTCGTACTTGTACGTCGTGAGACATCCCCTGAGGATATCGAAGGTATGAAGTCCGCACAGGGTATCCTTACTGCACGCGGAGGTATGACAAGCCATGCTGCCGTTGTAGCAAGAGGAATGGGAGCTTGCTGCGTAGCAGGATGCTCTGACATTGTATTTGCCGAGGATGAGAAGAGCTTCACACTTGGCGGCAAGACCTACCATGAAGGCGATGTGATCTCCTTCGATGGTTCTACAGGTAATATCTACGATGGCGCTCTTACAGTTCAGGAAGGCGCAATCGAGGATGAGGACTTCGCTACCATCATGAAGTGGGCTGATGAGTTCCGCACCATGAAGGTCAGAACAAACGCTGATACACCGGCTGATGCAAAGAAGGCAAGAGAGCTCGGTGCTGAGGGAATCGGTCTCTGCCGTACAGAGCACATGTTCTTCGCAGGCACAAGAATCAACGCTATCCGTGAGATGATCGTGGCTGATACCAAGGAAGACCGCGAGAAGGCTCTTGATAAGATCCTTCCTCTGCAGCAGGGTGACTTTGAGCAGCTGTTCGAGGCAATGGAAGGTGATCCTGTTACTATCCGTTTCCTGGATCCGCCTCTTCATGAATTCGTTCCCAAGACTGAAGAAGACATCAAGAAGGTATGCGAGGATACAGGCAAGACTCCTGAGCAGGTAAAGGCTGTTATCGCAGGACTGGTAGAAGCTAACCCGATGATGGGCCACAGAGGATGCCGTCTTCCGATTACATTCCCTGAGATTGCTGTAATGCAGACAAAGGCTGTAATCAGAGCAGCTATGAATGTATCTGCAAAGCATCCTGACTGGAACATCGTTCCTGAGATCGAGGTTCCTCTTGTAGGTATCGAGAAAGAGCTTATCTTTGTAAAGAATATCATCACAGAGACAGCAGATGCTGAGATCAAGGCTGCAGGCTCTGACCTTAAATACAAGGTCGGTACCATGATCGAGATTCCGAGAGCTGCTATCACAGCTGATGAGATTGCTAAGGAAGCTGAATTCTTCTGCTTTGGTACCAACGACCTTACTCAGATGACATTCGGTTTCTCACGTGATGATGCAGGTAAGTTCCTTGATTCTTATTATGACAACAAGATCCTTGAGAATGATCCGTTTGCAAAGCTTGACCAGGATGGCGTAGGCAAGCTTATGAAGATGGCTGTTGAGCTTGGCAGAAAGACCCGTCCGGATCTTTCCATCGGTATCTGCGGTGAGCACGGCGGTGATCCTTCATCTGTTGAGTTCTGCTACGATATCGGACTTGATTATGTTTCATGCTCTCCGTTCAGAGTTCCTATCGCTCGTCTTGCTGCAGCACAGGCTGCTATCAAGGCACCGCGTAACTAATCTGACGTTGGAATAAGCTGACGGTATAAGCTGAAGTTTTCGGTCACAGCGCTTGTGCGCTGTGGCCTTTTTTTTCTGTTGATATGCAATGTTAATATCAGCAGTATCCAGGTTGTTCTCTTACCCATGAAATCTGCCAACACTGTCGGCACAATTCAATCTGTATCGAACAAAAATGCGGAATCCGCAAAAATGTCGATTATAGTATTGAATAAGCTATTCGTATGACATATAATTCTATTGAACAAAAATGCGGATTCCGCATTTTTGTTCAATAAGTAATGAGGTGAAACAATATGGAAATACGCAGAGATATATATTTGAATAAGCTTATTTCAAAAAGGCATAACGGACTAATTAAGGTTGTAACAGGTATGCGAAGATGTGGAAAATCATATCTTTTATTTAATCTTTTTAAAGAGTATCTGGTAAAAGAAGGAGTTAATGAAAACCATATTATTGAGATTGCATTTGACTCTTTTGAGAATAAAAAGTATCGAGATCCTGAAGTTTTATTTCCATATCTAATGGAAAAAATCGCTGATAATGAAATGTATTATGTTTTATTAGATGAAGTTCAGATGCTCGATGATTTTGAATCAGTTCTTAATAGCCTCGGAAGAAAGAAAAATGTGGATGTATATGTAACGGGAAGTAATGCCAGGTTTCTGTCAAAAGATATTATAACTGAATTTCGTGGACGTGGGGATGAAGTTCATATGTATCCGTTAACATATAGTGAATTTATGAGTGTATATGACGGTGACAAACAGGAAGGCTGGAGGGATTATGTGCTGTTCGGTGGAATACCGCTTGTGTTAGGCTTTGAAACGGCTGATCAAAAATCTGATTTTTTAAAATCCCTATTTGAGGAAACCTACATTTCTGATATTATTGGAAGAAATAATATACGAAATAAGGCAGAGTTAGAAGAACTTCTGAACATTTTATCCTCAGCAATTGGATCGTTTACGAATCCAAGCAAGTTATCTGCGACATTTAAAAGTGTTAAAAACAAGACTATAAGCAAAGAAACCATAATCAAATATATAGATTACCTTAAAGATTCATTTCTTATTGATAGTGCAATTCGATATGATATCAAGGGTAAAAAATACATTAATACTCCATCGAAGTATTATTTTACAGATCTGGGACTTAGAAATGCGAGACTTAATTTTAGACAGGTTGAGGAGACTCATGCAATGGAAAACATTATATTTAATGAATTAAAGGTGCGTGGATATAATGTGGATGTTGGTGTTGTTGTGATGAATGAAGTTGACAAGAATGGTAAGAAGATTCGAAAACAGTTGGAAGTGGATTTTGTCTGCAACAAAGGTTCAAAGAGATTTTATATTCAATCAGCCTATGCGCTGCCTGATAAGGAAAAGATGGAACAGGAACAGCGTTCATTAGTGAATATAGGCGATGGATTTAAAAAAATTATTATTACAAAGGATGCTGTGGCACCGCTTTATAATGATGAAGGCATATTGGTAATGAGTGTTTATGATTTTCTTCTAAATCCAGATAGCATGGAAATCTAAATGAATATTATAACTTCGCGACAGCTCAGGATTAGATTAATCCTGATGCTGGCGGTTTTCTTTGTAAGAGTTCACATTATGTGTACTTTATGTCAACAGATGGGACAGGGCAAGCTGACATAACGTACTACTTCAGTATCTCCACTAACTTCTCATACGCCTCCTCGGCGCAGGCAAGCTTGGTCAGGAGCCTGCTACATTGTGGTGGAATCCGGACAAAATAAGAACTTACATCAGCCTTGTATTTTATTGCAAAATAGACTTCTCCCGGAATAGAAGAAATATTATTTGGATCCGCATTTCCGGCTGTGCCGGTAATTCCAATAGAGACATCAGCAGTAAAAAGATTTCCGGCAGCCTTTGCCATGGCCTCAGCGGTCTCTTTTGAATAGACGCTGTATTTTTCTATAATGTCTGACGGAACGCCGAAATGAATCTTTTCCTGATTTGAATATGTGACGACAGAGCCGGCAAAAATAGAAGATGCCCCTTCCGTATCGGTGATAAGAGATGCGATCTGACCGGATGTGATGCTTTCCATTGTAGTGATGGTGATATGACGGCGGATAAGCTCCATGGTAAGCTTATGATAATGATTCCTGATAAGAGATTCATCATAATTTTTCATTAAACACGCCCTCCTTATGGAATAAAATTTTCTTTTAATGTATCATTATTTTAACAGATGATAACAATATTGAAAGTCCGGACTACGGTGGTAAATACAATGCTTACATATGTATTTTCAGATGACAGGGATCCTCTTTATGAGCAAATCTACAATTTCATAAAAACGGATATTATGAACGGCACATTAAAGCCGGGTGAGAAGCTGCCGTCCAAGAGGACATTTGCCGAGCATAACGGTATCAGCACCATTACGGTTCAAAGCGCGTATGACCAGCTGATCAGCGAAGGATATGTTCAGTCTGTTCCGCGCAAAGGATATTTCGTAGCTGATATAGTTGTTCCGCACGGAATGAGGCACGTGACAGAGAAAGCAAGAAAAGAAAAAAATGAAGCTGATGCAGAGGAGAATTTTATTAATCTGTCGGACAGCTCGCCTGACGAAACTTTTTTTCCTTTTACAGTATGGGCAAAGCTTTTGAGGAGCAATCTTTCCATGAGGCAGCCGGATCTCATGAAGACGCCTCCGACGGGCGGTGTGGAGGAACTCAGAGAGGCGATTGCTTCCCACCTCGGTTCTTTCCGCGGAATGGATGTCGATAAGGACAGCATAGTCGTGGGCGCCGGAACGGAATATCTCTACGGACTCATCACACAGCTTCTGGGGCGGGGGATGGTTTATGGAATCGAGAATCCCGGATATATGAAACTGCCCAGAATCTATAAAAGCATGGGCGTGTCATACCGCTATATAGATATGGATGAAATGGGAATTTCGCCGGACGGCCTTGACAAAGCCGGAGCGGATATAGCCCACATCAGCCCCAACCACCATTTCCCTACGGGTATCACCATGCCGGTAACAAGGCGGCTTGAAGTGCTGGATTGGGTGACGGGCGGGAACAGGTATGTCATTGAGGACGATTACGACAGTGAATTCCGGGCGAACGGAAAACCGGTTCCGACCATGTATTCAATGGATGCGGGGCAAAATGTAATCTATATGAACACTTTTTCCCGTTCCCTCTCGTCTACCATCCGCATAAGCTACATGGTGCTCCCGGAAAAGCTGATGGAGAGGTTCAGAAAGGAACTTTCTTTCTATTCATCTACGGTGTCTACTTTTGAGCAGTATACCCTTGCGGAATTTATCAGCCGTGGATATTTTGAGAAGCATATCAACAGGATGCGTCTGCATTATCTGAGAAGCAGAAAGGCGGCGCTTTCGGCACTGGCAAAGTCCGATCTGGCGGGGAAATACAGAATAAAGGAAAATGATACAGGATTGCATTTTCTTCTGGAATTGAAGACAAAAAAATCCGATGAAGATATAAAGGAAAGACTTAAGGAGTGGGGAATAAAAATAAGATCTCTGTCTGATTATTATCATGACAAGGCGAAAGCTCCGGGCCATTTTTTTCTTATCAATTATTCTGCTCTGAAAGAGAGTATAATAGATAAAATCTGCAACTGTCTGGCTGAGTCTATAAAAGACTGAAAAGGAGGTATATATGGGATATTTTGGATGGTACGACCCTACATATGTACTTGTTATTATTGGTGTGATCATATGCCTTATCGCATCTGCAAATGTGAATAGCACTTTCTCGCGATACTCGAGGGTAAGAAGCGCGTCCGGTATGACCGGAGCGGAAGTGGCGGCTCGTATTCTGTCTATGCAGGGACTGAATAATGTAAGGATCGAGCATATAGACGGCAATCTCACGGATCATTTTGATCTTTCGACAAATACTGTCAGACTATCTGACAGTGTATATGGTGCACAAAGCATAGCGGCAGCCGGTGTGGCTGCCCATGAATGCGGTCATGCCATACAGTACGCGAGAGGCTATGTTCCGTTAAACATCAGGACAGCTTTAGTTCCTGTCGCAAATTTCGGTTCCGCCATTTCATGGCCGCTAATTGTGATAGGACTGATACTCGGAGCAGGATATCAGACAATGCACGGAACAGTAGCGGGGGCTCTTATTATAGCGGGAATCTGGTGCTTCGCGGCTGCAGTGCTCTTTCAGATAGTCACACTTCCGGTAGAATTCAATGCTTCAAGACGTGCGCTTAAGGAGCTTGAAAAAGACAGTCTCCTGACCGGACATGAAAACGGCATGGCAAGACGCGTACTCACAGCAGCTGCCCTTACCTATGTGGCAGGAGCTCTGTCAGCTATATTGCAGCTATTAAGAATTATTCTCATTACCAGAGACGATAGATGAAAGAGGGATATCATGTGGCTTTTATTTGCGATTGGGTCTGCTGTTTTTGCTGCCCTTACTTCAATACTTGCGAAAGTAGGTATTGATAATGTGAATTCCAATCTCGCGACTGCCATCAGAACCCTGGTGGTTCTTGGCATGGCATGGCTTATGGTATTTATTACAAATACAGGATCGGGAATAAAGGATATAGACAAAAAAAGCTGGATCTTTCTGATATTGTCAGGTCTTGCCACAGGGGCTTCCTGGCTCTGCTATTACAGAGCCCTGCAGCTTGGAAAGGCCTCCGAGGTGGTTCCGGTTGATAAGATGAGTACCGTAATAACTATCATTCTTGCATTTTTATTTCTGCATGAAAGTATAAATGCAAAATCCGTAATAGGAATGATTCTTATTACTGCCGGAACGCTTTTAGATGCACAGATGGTGGCGAACATTGTGTTTTTCGTTGTGAGCGAGCACGCTAGCTGCGGCTCGGTTGACAATCGTTCAAGCAGAAATGCTTCCTTGTACTATATTGCAACTGCAAGAATTCAATTCAAGCATTTCTGCGCGCTTTTGTCAGAGAGCCGCTAAAAAGCGCGTGCGAGTAAACAGAAAAACACAACTTGTGAGCCACCACTGTGACATCTCTTGGCAAAAAGCGAATGAATCCTTGCGACGAAAATTTTCATTATTGCTGTGGGAAGTTTTAGTTTTTAAATATAACGGCTCTGTGTTTCCAGAGCGCTTTCTTCAGGATGAATCCAAGTACGCAGACTGATACCGCCTCTCCGATACCGACTGTGACCGCCATAAACCAGATCGCGCTGTTTACGTGATAAGCAAAGCGGAGTACGAGCGGAACCGTGATCATATTGGTAATGACGGGCGGCAGAGTGTAAATGAAGGGCTTTTTTCTGAGAAGATATGTGCCGATGGCACCGAGCAGAGTCGCTATGCTTCCGAATATTATGTCCCAGATGATGGAGCCGGTAAGCGTGTTTGCGATAAGGCATCCTGCGAAGAGCCCCGGAATGGCTGCCGGCGTGAATACCGGGAGGATGCAGAGCATTTCGGATATACGTATTTGAATGGCTCCGCTGGCGAGATTGAAAGCGCTGATAAGCTTTGTCAATACGACATAAAGCGCCGCGATCATCGCAGCCTGTGTGATGAATAGTACCTTTTTGTTTCTCATATTCTGTTCTCCTTAGTTTTGTTTTAAGTGTGGATGGTTTCGAACACACGAGCGTAACTATAACACACAAAAAAATTTTTAACAAGAAAATATTTTTCCGTCAGATGAAAATAATAATTTTTAACTAAAACTTCCCACATTAATAACGGAAATCTTCGTCGCAAGGATTCATTCGCTTTTTGCCAAGAGATGTCACAGTGGCGGCTCACAAGTTGTGTTTTTCTGTTTGCTCGCACGCGCTTTTTAGCGGCTCTCTGACAAAAGCGCGCAGAAATGCTTGAATATAAATTTTGCAGTTGCAATTTATTTCAAGGAAGCATTTCTGCTTGAACGTTTGTCAACCGAGCCGCAGCTAGCGTGCTCGCTCACGACGAAAAACACAATGTTCGCCACCATCTGTGCATCTCATGGCTTCAATGAATCCTTGCGACGA
>ONDV01000048.1 GCA_900316665.1 uncultured Lachnospiraceae bacterium | reverse complement strand
ATTTACGGCTTCTGCAGCAGCACAACCATTCTCAAAAAGTTCCGGTTCTGTATCCCTCAGCATCTGCGCCAGCACTTTATAATCCAGATACTGCACTCCATATTTGCCTTCATGAATCAGTCCGGCTATATTGCTGCGATAGTAGATATCCATTGCGTTTTCAAGCGAAGTATCATTTGTTTCAGCAAGATATGAGATCAGGCGTTCTTCTAATCTTTCCTGATAGATTTTTTCGAGCGTACCACCATTCATAACACTACCTCCGATGCTTTCGAAAACATCAGCGCCTGATCAATCGCCTTCTGCGTAATGAAGGCAATCTGATCATAGCCCGGATATACCCGGATTTCTTTTAATGCGCGTTCCTTATCCCAAATGCCTGAATGGTATAGGTCAACGACACGGAATACCTTATCATTTGCCACTTTACCAATGATGATGTCATACTGCCGATAATCCTGATTTCCATCACGACACTGGCATACAAAGTCAATCCATGAATCGAGATCATCTCCAAAGTTTCTGACGTGCAGTCCGTCTAATACAGATGACATTTCATATTCATTCAAAATTGGAATTGAATTCCTTGCAAATAGCGCCTTGCGCTTTGCCCATCGCTCGGCCTGTTCCATGATTGTCGTCACATAGAAACCTCGTCCAAAATCCAGGTCACGGAAAGAATGACTTACATCAGGGTGATCGACGATCATATTGGAGCCATGATAAACAATCATACCGCCACCCCTCTGTTCTTCAGATACTCCGAAATATCATGCACAACATAATCCGTGCTCTGCGTATGCAGCACATCATAATTAGGAACGAGATACTCATCCAGACATCCGCTTTTCTTCATTGCCTTGTATACCTTTGATGGAATCGTATTCCATCGATCCGCACAGGCATGAATTATATAAACAACATATGCAAAAACATCTTTATCCATCTTTCACGCCTCCTCACTTGATCGGAGCCATTAACAGTGCCTGTCACCAGATATGTTGCAAACCTGTTCCATGTATTTCAGAATGAGTTTATAATCTGCAAGTACTGTTTGCTTATACTCAACCTTGTCGGTATCATAACTGTAGCAACATAAAGTGTAACTTTCCTTATGGACATCCATTCCAACATAAACTATAGTATTCATATGTGGCCTCCTATTGTATACGGTAATCCCTGTTACCATTGACGTTAACAATCAATAGTCTACAGGTAAATCCACGTTTCTACAATCTGGAGGTCACTTCATATTGTCTCCTTATCTATGCTCTTATTATAACGACTTAACGATGCCTGTCACCAAGATTTACTGCGTCTTAGCATCCAGTCCCATTAAGACATTATTTCGTATCAGATCTGATTGCGAAAGTTCCTTACCAGTTGAATTTAAACTTTCAAAAATAGCCTGCGGATCATCGGAATCTCGATCGAGCGTAATGTTGACGATCTGAAGTCTGCCAATGGAATCATAGACTTGATCTGGTTTGATCAACAATGATTCTATCTGATGCACGAAATAATCGTAGTTCTCCTTAATACGGATCGAATGCTTTTCTGGCATCGGCTTATTTTCAATAAGTGAGATAAGCGTTTCTTTATCGGCTTTAGTAAGAAGTAACTTATACTGATCCTCACCAGACTCATCTTCGTTCTTCAGAAATACATGAACAATCTTACTTGCTTTTAAATTCGTTTCATCCGGATGTTTTTCCACATAATTCCGGAGAGCAATCATCATCAGAGTCAGAGTAGTTAATCTCTGCTGACCGTCGATGATCATAAAACGCTGGACACCGGTAGGCATAGCTGTCTCGGCAATATTGACAATGGATCCTACAAAGTGTGCTTTTTTCCCTTCTTTTTCCAAAGAAACGATATCGTTCCAAAGTGTAGAGCACTGATCAATATCCCAGCTATACAGCCGTTGATAAACCGGAATAATGAACTGCTTTGACCCATTCATAATTGTATATATGTTTCCCTTACCAGCATCCATAAAAATTAATATCCTTCACTTTCCTCGTAATTGTCTGTCCACATCTCACACTGCTTCAGAACTGTCTGGAGCGCTTCCCATATCCCTCTGGCGGATATTTATACTTTTGATGAAATGTGCCTGTCACCAACGTTTTTATATTCTATTCCCGGTTCTGCGACTTTGTCCAAGCCTGACGAAACATAAGGTACATACCTTTGCATCTGTGCCACAGAAGTATCATTGCTACGGGAAGATGCTTTCTCCTGAACTAAATGGCTCGCGAAGGCAGTGCCAATACCCGTATATTTTTCAAAAAAGGCCTTCAGCTTATCAATGATGTTCTGCTTCTTATCCGCACGATTTGAATTGCCAAATCTTGATATCGGTGGCATCAACTTATCTATGTCAGTACCAGTCGTTTTCACTTCGCCATCACGGAATGCATTCTCCATGAACTCCCAGGTTTCCTGTGATTTAAGTTTCTCCTCGCGGATGATCGTGTTGAGGTCGGCTTCCCGCTGATTGGATACAAATTCATTCCATTCATTCATGACATCATCGATTTCATTTAATCCGGCAATGAAGTTGTCGATGAGTTGCTTCTTACTCCGAAGTTCCGGACTTGCATCAACAGCCTTATGGATAGAAACAAGAACCTCTTTATCTTCGCAATGAGAATCATGATACTTCTTCACCAGCATCAGAATATAATCGATGTTGATTTCAATCTGCTTAACCAGCTCAATTTCAAAAACAATATCATCTGTGATATCCGTGCTTTCCCCGTTCTCACGTCGTCTCTTCCATTCATCGCGCAGATCCTGGTATTTGCCGAGATAATCCTGAAGATCACGTTCCGAGATGATCTCTTTTCCTGCAAAATCGTCGAACGAAAGCAGAAGATTCCTCATGCGAAGGATTGCGCCAAACAAGGAGATAAAATCTTTCTGATTTTGCTCTCCGACAATCTGAGGCTCTTCAACCGGGAATTTTGTTGTAAGTTCCTCGATCATATCCTGATAGCCAGGCATATTTTTCCCATCTACGGATTCATATCCGTAGTAGTAGTCCTTAAAGCTCCGCATAAGGACGATGCCACCGGCATTCTTATCTCCAAAAAGCGAAATTGCCGCATCCACCCGCTTCTGAAGAGGACGGAAGCAGACAATATTTCCGAAGGTCTTTATACTGTTTAAGATTCGATTTGTCCGGCTGAAAGCTTGGATGAGGCCATGCATCTTCAGGTTCTTATCCACCCAGAGGGTATTAAGCGTGGTCGCATCAAATCCAGTTAGGAACATATTCACAACGATAAGCATGTCGAGCTCTTTGTTCTTCATCCGAAGAGAGACATCCTTGTAGTAGTTCTGGAACTTGTCACTTGATGTGTCATACTCGGTATGGAACATCTTGTTGTAATCGGAAATAGCGGATTCCAGAAAATCACGAGAAGACTGATCGAGGGCAGACGTATCTTCAGGATTTTCCTCTTCCAGAATACCATCTGTCTCTTCTTCGTTCGGTGCGTAGCTAAATATGACAGCGATCTTCAAACTCTTCGTGGGCTCTTCCTTCATGATTTTCTTGAACTCTTCATAATAAAGTTTCGCCATCGGAACAGAAGCCACTGCGAATATGGAGTTGAACCCGCTAATACGCTGTTTTCTCTTGATCTCCTCTACCTTTCCACGATCTGCGGAAGCCACATAGGAAATATTCGTCAATGCATTAAACACATAACTCTTATTGCCCCGGTAAGTTTTCTGATCAAAGTGATCCAGAATATAGTGGGCAATAAGCGAAATACGCTCATGAGCCTCAAAAGCCTTTCGTCTGTCTATATCCCACACTTCCTCGTCATCGATATCGGCGTCTTCATCCATTGTCTTGATGTAATCCACACGGAAGGGAAGGACATTCTTATCGTTTATGGCATCGACGATCGTATAGGTGTGCAGGCAGTCACCGAAAGTCTGAGCAGTAGTGGCAAACTGAGCATTCTTTACACTACTCCCGGCGTTTGCTGGAAAAATCGGGGTTCCAGTAAATCCGAACATATAGTATTTCTGAAAGTATTTCACGATAGCTGCATGCATGTCGCCGAACTGACTTCTGTGGCATTCATCAAAAATAATGACGATCTGCTTCTTGTATACATCTGCATCCTTATTCTTCTTGATGAAGGTAGAGAGCTTCTGAATGGTTGTTATGATGATACGTGACTTCGAATCAGATAGCTGACGTTCCAGGACTCTGGTAGAGCTATTGCTGTTAGCCGCACCTTTTTCAAAACGGTCATACTCTTTCATGGTCTGGTAATCCAGATCTTTTCGATCGACGACAAAGAGCACTTTATCAATGAAAGAAAGCTGCGTAGCCAGACGTGCTGTCTTAAAGGAGGTCAGAGTCTTGCCTGATCCTGTGGTGTGCCAGATGTAACCTCCAGCCGCAACCGTTCCATACTTCTTGTAGTTGTGCGCGATTTCAATCCGGTTGATAATCCGCTCCGTCGCCGTGATCTGATAGGGGCGCATAACCATGAGCATATTCTCTGATGTGAAGATGCAGTATTTTGTCAGGATATTAAGGATGGTATGTTTAGCAAAGAATGTCTTAGCAAAGTCTACCAGATCCGTGATTGGCTTGTTGTTAGCATCCGCCCAATAAGATGTAAACTCAAAGCTGTTTGAGGTTTTTTCCTTCTTCACATTGCCAAAAGAGGCATCCTTTATGGCGTTATAACGAGTACTATTAGAATAATACTTTGTATTTGTCCCGTTACTGATCACAAATATCTGAACATACTCAAAGAGGCCGCATCCTGCCCAGAAGGAATCTCTCTGGTAGCGGTTTATCTGATTAAACGCCTCTCTGATCGGAACACCACGGCGTTTCAGCTCTATGTGAACGAGAGGAAGGCCATTTACCAAGACTGTGACATCATAGCGGTTGTCATGTCTTGCCCCCTGGTCTGTTCCGATCACATACTGATTGATAACCTGAAGTGAGTTATTATGCACGTTCTTCCGATCGATCAGCGTGATGTTCTTCGTCATACCATCATCACGCTTTAATACCTGGACATTGTCTTCCTGGATTTTTCTTGTCTTTTCAACTATGCCTTCATTCTTATTTGCGACAATATCGCTGAAGAATCTCTCCCATTCACTATCGGAAAAGCTGTAATTATTCAAGGTCTCAAGCTGCTTCCGCAGATTCGAAACCAGATCTCCTTCCGTATGAATTGGCAGATACGTATATCCCTGTTCACAAAGCAACCGGATAAACTCCTTTTCAAGATCCGCCTCACTCTGGTAACTGTCTGACCGGCGCTTCACCGGCTCATACTCTGTCACAACCGTATTTTCATTTGTCTCGGCGACAATGTTAAAGTATGGCATGACGCACTTCCTTTCTATTAACTCTGTTTCTCCTTAAAGGCGAGAAGCTGATCCCTGTAGTATTCGTACTGCTTCTGACGGGCATCGATCTCAGCAGACAGGCCAGATGACATATCCGCACATATCTTATTGAAACGACTTAACACACCGACTATTCGATGTGTTTCATCCCTATCTGGCATTGGTATCTTAATATCATTGAGATTTTTCTGATTTAGCTTTGGCTGTGCAGCGCCAGTTATATATGGGCCCAAATCCATGCCATTAAGATACATTTCAACATATTTTTGCTCATCCTGATTATGGAACTTCAATACATGAGCGTGGTTATTGACCCAGTTCTTTCCTGTAATTGAAAAAGCTATAGGTGTAGCCCTCGCTACTAAATTTGCTCCATCTTCCGATATGAGCAGATAGTCGCCATCAAACAAATAATCAGAAACGTAATCTACAACACCTGAAGCACCATAATATGGATATTTCCCAGAAGAACGATTGCCTTTTGTTACAGGCTTGCGCATGTTATCGCAGTTCTTTGATATATCTTCCAAGCTGACATAGGCATATCCAAACACGTATTGGAAGAGCTTAATCAGGCTCTGTCTGTCTGTCTGTCTGTCTGTCTGTCTGTCTGTCTGTCAAGATGCTGTTTCCGGTCTCAGCAAATGTCAAGAGCTGATCACGGTAAAACTCATACTGTTTTTGACGAGCTTCTATCTCTGCAGGAAGCCTGATGTTCATGTCGGAGCAGATGACATCGAAATTATCGAGCACAGAAACAATGCGGTTCTGAACCTCAAGTGACGGTACAGGAATTTTTATCGAATTAAGAGACTCCCTTGATATCCTTGGAATACTTGCACGACGCACCCGTGAATAAATTAAATCTTGCTTGCTTTTTAGCACATGAAATAGGTAGCGATTTCCGATTCTATCTGAACATTTAAACGTGTAGCAATCATCGGCTGCCCAGAAAGCCTGACAACAATATCCGATGTCACCAGCTGCACCCGCACAAATGAGAAATGTATTATTCCCATCACGATTCTTCTGGTTATAATATCCCATCGGTGTTAACGAATTCTGATAGACAGGGTATTTTCCATTTTCAGAAAGCTGACTTCTTGTAACCCTTATTCCTCTATCTATTTCTACAACATTCTGAAGAGGAACAATTTCAGCATCAGTTTCAAACGTCAGCAGCTTATCCCTATAATATTCATACTGCTGTTTTCTCGCTTTAAGCTCCGCTGTAAGTTCCGCTTTAAGCTCCGCTGTAAGCTCTGTGAACTTGTCCAGAATCCGGACAATTTCACGCTGTACCTCAATAGGAGGTACGGGGATTATTACAGACTCCATTTTCTTTTTTGAAACATTAAAACGAGTCACACCACTGGCAGTTCGGGTAATTTGATGCCGAAGTTCTCCAGAGCGGAACAAATGCTTAGTAAATCCGGGCAGAAATAAATCAGAATTATCAAAACGATATCCGAAGCAAAAGCTATTCAGATAAAGCTTTTTGTCTGTTTGCTCTGTCAGGACAGACGACATCCCACATTCATCTGGAGTTTCAGATGAGCCAGTAAATAAAACGTCACCATATTGAACTGTATTCTGCTTCTCATTTTTTTCAATACGAACTCTATCTTCAACATCAACCTTTAGTTCAAAATTGGAATAGACATTCATATAGGTGATGAAGACAGCATTTCCATCCTTAAAATCTTCTTTTGTTTTGCCGCTCAGACCACTGTAGAACTTACCAAGTTCACCAAGCGTTTTATATTCGACTCCGTCCGGGCAGAAGGATGAAAGCAATTCATATAACTTACTCATTTTTATACCTCTTCGCCCAAAATTAGTTCCTTGATACTTTCTCCGTCTGCATTCTTCCACACCGTTAATCCGTTGGTACTACTTCCTGTCACAAGGTTCGCAGCCGTTGAGGCACTTTTGAACGTGACATCTTTCTGCAAAATATTTTCTTTTTCGACACCATTGCGGCTTTTTTCTATGCTTTTTGCACCGCGAAATTTTTCTGTATGAGCAACTGAGGCGGACAGCACTGAACCCTTTAATACGCTGATGCCCTTAGTTTCAGGATCGTACTCACCAGATGCCTTTATTCCAGCTCTTTCCAGGATAAGAAAAACCTTCATTTTATAGCCTCCTGCTCAATTTCAATTTCAGCTACGATCTTGTCGATTTCATTCCTAAGCACCTGTTCACGAGCAACAATGTCTTTGATCTGAGCATTTAGCTTTACGATATCGATCTTTTCACGCTTATCTTCCGGCTCGACATAGGTGCTGACGGATAGGTTGTAGTTTTCTTTCTTGACCTCTTCATAAGAAACAAGACGGCAGAAATACTGCTTATCCTCACGTTTTGTAAACGCATCAACGATATGATCGATATTCTCCGGAGTCAGCTTATTATTATTCGTCACCTTTACGCATTCATTCGTAGCGTCAAGGAAGAGGATCTTATTATCCGTTTTTCCTTTCTTCATCACCATGATGCAGGTTGCGATAGAAGTACCATAAAACAGGTTGCTCGGAAGCTGGATAATACAGTCCACAAAGTTATTGTCCACAAGATACTTACGGATCTTCTGCTCAGCACCTCCACGGTACATTATGCCGGGGAAGCAGACGATAGCAGCAGTTCCGTTTGGAGCAAGCCATGAAAGTGAATGCATGATAAATGCCATATCTGCTTTGCTCTTAGGCGCAAGTACTCCGGCAGGTGAGTATCTCGGATCATTAATCAAAAGAGGATTATCATCGCCAGCCCACTTGATCGAATACGGAGGATTGGATACAATCAGCTCAAACGGCTCATCATCCCAGTGCTGCGGATTAGTAAGAGTATCCTCGCATGCAATATCAAACTTATCGAAATCAATATCATGCAAAAACATATTGATACGGCAAAGGTTATACGTCGTGATATTGATCTCTTGTCCAAAGAAACCTGTCACAACACCATCTTTTCCCAAAATTTTTACAGCCTTGAGGAGGAGCGAACCACTGCCACATGCCGGGTCATACACTTTATTGACCTTCGTTTTTCCGACAGTTCCAAGCCGGGTGAGAAGGACAGAAACATCAGCAGGCGTAAAAAATTCACCTCCTGATTTTCCAGCGTTTGACGCATACATGCTCATCAGATACTCATAGGCATCCCCGAAAGCGTCAATATCATGATCCTGCACTGATCCAAGTTTCATCAGAGAGACACCATTAAGAAGCTTTACAAGCCTTTCATTTCTCTTAGCAACCGTACTGCCGAGCTTGTTGCTGTTGACATCAAAGTCATCGAACAGGCCTGCAAGGTCTTTTTCAGAAGGACTTCCCTTTGCTGACTCTTCAATATTATGGAACA
Organism: uncultured Lachnospiraceae bacterium; assembly: GCA_900316665.1. Lineage (GTDB taxonomy): Bacteria > Bacillota > Clostridia > Lachnospirales > Lachnospiraceae > Lachnocurva. The sequence goes on along the minus strand of ONDV01000048.1, from coordinate 3,085 downwards.
CCTTCTCTAGAGTTTCGTTCAGGTTCTCATCATCCTTTGCCCTTGTGGTCACATTTGCAAAAAGCTCACTTGGAAAAATAAAGAACCCTTTTTCCTGAACAAGTCCCTCACGAGCAGTCTCTGCTTCTTCATCCGGCATAGCTGCATAATCAAAATCAGTATTACCTGCTTCGCGCTCACCCTTATTGATATATTCTGTCAGATTCTCTGAAATGTATCTGTAGAACATCGTACCAAGAACATAATTCTTAAAGTCCCATCCGTCTACAGCGCCTCTCAGTTCGTCCGCAATCGCCCAGATAGCACGGTGCAACTCTTCTCTTTCTCTTTCCTTCTTGCTGTCAGTTGCCATTTTGATATATTCCTCCGTATTTACTATTTATCCGCATCCGTGCTCTTGTTGTCATCTTCAATGGCACGCATCGCTGTATCGATCACCGTGCCGATCTCCGGTGTATGCGCTGCTGACGCTATTGAGCCTTTCACTTGATTTCCACTAGTCTAGCTTTGACAACATCACCATTGCCATTAGATTATTTATTAGGAACAAACTCCATCCCATCACCGATGTCACATTCAAGATACGTGCAAATTCTATCCAGAATCTCCAGAGAGATGTAGTTGTTCTTTCCAAGCTTCACCAGCGTATTTGTACTCATATCAACTGCATCTCGAAGTTACGTCCGCTTCATGTCTTTATCGATTAACATTTTCCAAAGTTTGTTATAACTCACAGCCATTGTCTTATCTCCATCATGAATTAACAGATTGTACGCTCAAGCATGTACTTCAACCATGTGCTTATTTGGATATTGTCAGTATAGCAATAATGGTGCATACCAGCAATAATGGTGCATACCAGCAACAATAAAATTGGCATTTGCAAATATTAAATCATCAGACTGGTATTCGTTTTCTTCTCCTGCGAATCACCTGGCTGAATTGGAATCCGAGGTTACAGTTTGCAAAAGTAAATGCCTGTTTCGGATAACTCTTGCAAGAGTAAATTCCTGATATCAGAGAAAAGATGAAAAAAGCGGAACTTACAATCTCTACCAACGATGCTAATGAAAATGAATATAAGGAAAGCCTATAATACTTAAACTATATATCTCTTATACTCGCCTTATATTGATTATAGATTATTTTTCTCCTATACTTAGGTGTGAACTATAACCATCAACCTTAATAGCGGTAGATACACGGGTATAGATATAACATTTCTGTTGTTTCTTCACTATCAACCCCTCCTAGGTCAGTTGTAATGCACTATTTTGCAACAACTGCTTTATCATAGGTTTGTACTTATCTATTCCAAAATCCTCTACAATACTTGTAATACGACCACCTGCATCTTTTGACGACGCTCCACATAAAAATACTCGTTCATCCTTGGTTTCATAATCAAGAACGATAAATCTGTCATGAAATATTCCATCGGTATGCTGCATAGTAAGATTTATATTAGGGTATTCTTTACAAAAATCAGCATACTCAACATTATGAAGTTTACCGCTTCCAATATTATCACTGAATATTTTAATTTCAGTTCCACATGGTGCATTTTTAAGTAACACCAATGTCCTAAGACCTAAATAGTTGTCAACCAGATAAACAGATTTCTTTGCTTGACTATAAATAGATGAATATGCCACATCTGCACTGCAATACTTGGTATTAAACATAAGCCAGCCATTGTCCTCGTTATTGACAAAGCCATTCATCATATCCGCTAATTCTGACTTAGTAACTACATCCTCAAGCTGTTCCATTACATCTGACATTTGTTTTTCAACGGAGCCAAGATTCATGCGAAGATTAGAAATCTCGGTTGTATTCTCCATGGTCTGTATTGAAAGCTGCATAACCTCACGCTGTCCAACCAGATTCTGATTGCCTAAAATATAATCCTTCATTTTTTTGAAGGTTCGTACCAGGTCTCTACTTTGCTTAATTGCAAGGTCACCTCTTAAAACAGTCATCAGCATATATACGCCTTGCTCTGTAAATGCATAAGGCGTATAGCGCGAGCCGCCCCAACTTGAGGTGAAATTTTTGCACCTCAAAATTTCATCAAATTCTGTTTTTGTAAGGCGAAACATAAACTCGTCACCCTCAAATTTTTTAGCATTATTCTTCACCTGGCGGTTAAAGTTCTTGGTTTCATATCCATATATTTCTGCCAAATCTGAATCAAGCATCACCTTTACACCACGTACTTCATATAGTTTTTCTTTCAAGAGTTCTTCTGTGATTTCTACTGGAACTATTTCAGTATTTTCGACCACTTCCTTCTTTTTATCGTCCATGTTCTTTTCTGATTTCATCCCTGAGTCTTGATTGTGAAAATATTGCCTATAATAATCTTTGAGTCGGTTACCAATCATTCTAGTTTTTTTGGCTTTTCGCAAATTGGCAAGCAGTACATCGGTGTACACCCGATGCGATTTCGCTCGTTGTGGAAGCGCCCCAATCCTCTTGAACATCTCCTGCGGAGAAGGCAGCGCGTTCCTTCGAACACTAAAAAAGAGTGATACCAGTTACCGGTATCACTCCAATATCTTTATTGAATAGTGCTGCTGATTCCGTATTATTTCGATGCTTCCAGCCACTCTGTGGATGTTTCTTCACCCGGAACTTCTATTGCCAGATGTGAGAACCAGCTATCCTCTGCTGCACCATGCCAATGCTTCACGCCTACAGGAATATTAATGCAGTCACCCGGCTTCATCGCAACCGGTTCCTTTCCCCATTCCTGATACCATCCCCTGCCACCGACACAGATCAGCATCTGTCCGCCGCCACTTTTGGCATGATGGATATGCCAGTTGTTCTGACAGCCCGGCTCAAAGGTCACGTTGAACACCGGGATCTGTTCGGTGGAAACCGGTGCCAGAAAACTTCTACCAGAAAAATAACGGGCATAAGCATCATTGGGCTCACCGATCGGGAAGAATAGGGACTTCTGATATTTTTCCATCTCCCCTGCCTCTGCAGGAGCTTCTTCTTTCCAGACTTCCTTCGCCTGATTAAACGCAGCCCAGGCTTTCGGCCATCCCGCATAAAAAGCCACATGCGTCAGGAT
>ONDV01000042.1 GCA_900316665.1 uncultured Lachnospiraceae bacterium | reverse complement strand
TTTTATATTTGCGTTTTTCGGGTTTGTAGCTTTTTTTATAGGGAGAAAACTGATATGTAATGACCGTTGTCAAGGGGCAGCTTAACAAGAATCATCACAAACTTATTCTGTTGTAACCGAAGGCATCGTGAAAGAGCTTTAGGGTATCAGTTCCCGGCATTGGCCACTCTGATATACGTGGATTCGAGGATTGCTCCCCTTACCGACAGGTCAATGGTCCGCCGTGAGCCCTACCGTCTAGCAGCGTGGATCACAAAAGTGCCAACATAGTTTTTTCGTAGATAGCTCAAACCTTGAAGAGTCTAAAGCTCTTTCAGGATGCCTCCGGTGTTAGTAGTTACGTGCCGTTGGAAACGGCGTAAGCCGGCTTACAACGGCTTGATTGCCCACTATCACAGCGGGATGGCGGGGTCAAGGCTGCGAAGCACCGCCACAGGCGGCCTGGCCTTGACGCTGACAACACGATGTGATAACTCAGGCGACATTGCCGGTGATCATGCCCCACATGAAGCAGGCAAGTTCCCTGGCAACAGCAGTTTTTGCTACATTCGTCTTCTTGTTGTTTTTAAGGACCATTCGATAGTACTTTCGGCGTAAGCGCTCGTTGGCTTTGTCAGCATAAGCAATCGCCTCCGGTGGATTTCCATTCTGTCGGGTTTTGAGCGCTTTTGACTTGAATCCGATCTGTCCGCGGCTGTAACTTTGTGCTGCTTCTACCAGCAAGGAGCGAACATGGCGGTTTCCGGCTTTAGTGATCCCAAGACGATGTTGATCGTTACCACTCGAATCTTCACCAGGTGTAAGACCGATGTACGAAGCAAAGTGCTGAGCAGAAGCAAACCGTTTGAAATCACCGATCTCTGTAAGCACAGCCAGAGCTGTCACCGTCCGGACTCCGATGAAGCAGGACAGTTTATGGACATTCTCCTGATAAGTTTCATTTGAAGCAAGCTCTTCAATGCGGTTGTCGAATCGTTCCAGCTTATCCGTGAGATTGTCATACGTCAGGAGATACTCCTGTAAAATCTCCGCGTATAAACCTTTGGGTTTTAAGGATTTGAGCCATCTAAGGTGGGCTTGTGTCCAGTGATTGGCTGTACCGTCAAACCTGTAATTGTGCCGCAGGCAGAAGGAAAGGATCTGCTGCTTCACCTTTTTAAGGGCAAGCTTATGGTCGTCCCTCATGCGGATGTATTCCTTGGTCTGTTCATCCTGTTCTGTTGGGATATGAACAGGTGAGTAATCATGATGGGCCAGACACCTGGCAATAAGCGCGGCGTCACGCTTATCTGTCTTGACTTTTTTCTTTCCCTTCTGCTGAAGCATGGTAGTAGGTGCAAGGATGACGCACTTCACGTTATGATCCGTCAGCTGGCGGTATAGCGTGAATCCGAGGCAGCCAGCCTCATAACCGCATATGAACAGGGCATCGTCCCCGTAATGGAAACGCATGGCCTCGATGTAGTTGATGACTTTGCTGTAATGACCATCAACTTTCTGAGGGTATTCGGCTTGTTCCTTCTCATTTGTGTAACAGCAGAGAGAAAAAGATTCTTTGTGAACATCCATTCCAACGTAGACTGTGCTATACTTCATTTGATGACCTCCATTTGTATGCGGTAATCCCTGTTACCATTTGTCTTTGCCGACTTGTAGTATACAGGTAAATCCACGTGGCTACAAATCGGAGGTCATTACATATTGTCTAAAGAGAAGTATAAAAGAAGTATATGATTGTATGCGGTAATCCCTGTTACCATTTGTCTTTTCCGACTTGTAGTATACAGGTAAATCCACGAACCTACAAATCGGAGGTCATTACATATTGTCTAAAGATGAAAGTGCTGAGGTTGCGATCAAGAAGTATATGCAGTTCTTCGGAAGGTATCTGCCGGTAGAAGCACAGATAAAGCAGGCGAAGGATGCCGAGGATGAGAAGGATGCCTTCAAGAAGTCGACGGATTATAAGCACATTCAGGCTGCTAAGAATAAGACCGAGTATGAGGATAATGAAAAGCGAATCGGTGTTCTGAAGCAAAAGGAACAGGAACTTGCTGAACAGAGCAGCAAAGGACTTCTTGATCTTGATGCTTTCCAAACAAAACATCTGACAGAGCTGGAGAACCAGTTGATTCTGTATCGGAGACAAAAGGCCAGGGTGCAGACTCAGTTGAATGCTATCCGCCGTGAGATGACAGAGGGCAAGAAGAGCTTTAAGAAGACCTATAGTGATCTTGAAAGATTCTTCCCGGGAGTAGAGTTCCAGACTCTTGAAAACATAGAGGGCTTCCATCAGAAGCTGGCTAAAGTTCTTGGCGATGAGTTTAAGGAAACCGAAAAGGACTTAGCAACAACCTACATGATGCTCAGCAATGAGATAGTCAGGATCCTTGGGGAGATCGAAGAAATAAAGAAGATCCCGAATGTTTCCGAGGCTATCCTGAAGGAATATGCTCAGCTCAATACAGAGCTCAACAATCTCATGACATCAAACGCTAATTATGACCGCCTGAATGAGCTCAAAGCTATAGCGGCTGAATATGCGGAAACAAGGGACAAAGTTATCCGTGATCAGCTGTTTGCCATAGAGACAGAAGTGAATCAGCGAATGAGAGAAGTTAGCGAAAGCATCTTCCAGAACGAGAAGAGAATGCCGCCGGTACTTCGCATGGTGAAGCTTAACAAGTATACTTTCGATACTCCGAATGATGGTGGTACCGGTGCTCAGTACAGGGGTCTCATCACGTTCGATCTGGCAAATCTGGACATTTTACCGCTTCCTTTTGTGGTACACGATTCGCCGCTGTTGAAAAATATAGAGAAGAGGGTCCTTGCAGAGATCATACGCCTGTATGCAGAGCAGGAAGCCTCAGGAAAGCAGGTATTTATAGCGTTCGATATGCTTGATACATATACGGATGAAATGCAGAAACTATTAAGGGATCACTTGGTATTAGAGTTATCGCCGGGTGGGAATGAACTGTTTGGCCGTGCGTGGAATAAAGAAACGGAGACCGAAAACGATGGCGAATAAGAAAGAAACAAAGACACATTTTAACTATAACCGTCTGTGGAAGCTGCTGATTGATCGCGGCATCCAGAAGCAGGAACTTCAGAAAATGAGTGATGTCAGCGCTGCTTCTATCGCAAAGATGGGGAGAGGGGAAAACGTTACAACCGATGTGCTTCTAAGGATTTGTGAAGCGTTGGATGTTAATGTGGAAGACATCATGGAGAGAGTCCCGAACACAAAAGAAGAAGTTGTAGAATGAGTCCACTTTTTAGGACAGAGCTTTTGATATGATAAAATCGGCGATTGGTTTACAGGTGCTATTTAATCGAGGTCAAGGCCGTAGTTCCTAATAATACGGAGGAAAAACAAGCATGTCGTTGTCAGACTTGAAATTGAAGAAGATATACCGAACTAAACAGGATAACGTCACGGACGATTTTCTTATTCCGGCGCTGAAAGAAAGCTACACGTATGATCGTGGTGCGGGTTTTTTCACGCTTGATTCATTAGCCAACATTGCTGATGGTCTTATACCGTTTATTCAGCATGGCGGCATGGTTCGCGTAGTTACCTCTGTTCAGCTGAGCGATGCAGATGTTGCGGTAATAAATAACGGTCTGCTGTTGCAGCAGACCACTGTAATCGAGAAAATACATCATCAGATTGAAGAAGATATCGAAAACGAAGATACGTTGATGAAGTTGGACTTCATCACAAATCTTATTGCAGCCGGCATACTCACTATCAGGATCGCATATCTTCCAGATGGAATTTATCACGAAAAAATAGGAGTAATGACGGACAAGGACGGCGGGAAACTGTATTTCTCAGGCTCAAACAACGCTACTGTTTCCGGACTTAATAAGAACTGGGAAACAATTATGCTCCTTACTTCATGGTGGGGAGATGAAGAGGAAATAGAGGAACAGCAGGCCTACTTTGATCATCTTTGGACGAATGATCTTGAAGGGCTTGAAGTAATGCCGTTTCCTGAGGCAGAACAGAAAAACCTAATACGTAAGTATAAAGTAAGCTCTGATGTCAGAACAGCGATCCAGCGTTTGCAGAATAAGTCTAAAAAGAGGACTAAGAAGAAAGATTTATATGATTACCAGAAAATTGCTGTTCGGCAGTTTCTGGACAATGATGGAAATCATTTTTATGAGATGGCGACTGGAACGGGAAAAACATTCACTGCTATTAAGTCGATTATAGCTTTGCATGAACAGAAAGAGCAGTTGTCAGCTGTTGTAGTTGTTCCTCAAATTGATCTTCAGGCTCAGTGGGCAGGCGCTTTTGAAGAGGAAGGAATAAAGCCGCTATTGTTGGGCGGATATGCGAATGCCAATGAGACCAAATATAATTTTGGTGCGTTTATGATCAATTCGCTCAGCGATAAAAAGCTCAACGTTGTTATAGCCACATATGATACTTTCTTTGCAAAGTTTATTAAACAGTGCGCACCAATCGGCAAACAGGCTGTCTTTGTGGTCGATGAAGCACATAATTTAAGCCCTAATCAGATCCGTCAGTTACCGGACAGCTTTGCATACAGGTTAGGTCTTAGCGCCACTCCGGAAAGGTATTCTCAGCAGGAAAGCGATAAAATCGTCAACTATTTTACACGAGGCAAAATCGAAACCTACAAGTATACGATTGATGAAGCAATAGAAAATGGCTTCTTGTCGCATTATATGTACACGCCGGTGTTTGTTAATATTTCAGATAGTGATTTCATATCATATCAGAATTACACTAAGCAGGTTATTGTTGCGCTGAACCAGGAACCTGTAGATGAAGCTCTTGTTAAAGATATTCTGACTAAAAGAAGCAGCATAATAAAAAAGTCAAATAGCAAACTGGAAAAGCTGGAAGACATGGTTCACAGTCACAGTGGTAAGAAATACAACTTTAAGAACAGCGTAGTGTACTGCGGTCATGGGAAGGATTATGAGACAGAAGGAAGTATTATAGATTCTGTAACAAGAATACTTGCATTAGAAGGACACTATTCTGTATCTCAGTTCACATCACATACAGCTGATCGTGCAAGAGTTCTTAGAGAATTTGAGGATGAGAATTATGATGTCTTAGTGGCTATCAAGTGCTTTGATGAAGGTGTAGATGTTCCGAAGCTGGATAAAATATACATCATGGCATCAGATGCCCTTAGCAGGCAGACGATTCAGAGAAGAGGTCGTGTTTTAAGAACCTGTACTGAAACGGGCAAAAGGATAGCATATATATATGATTTTGTAGCATTACCACCAATTAGTGTTACAGATGGTATAGGTGTTTCGAATCTTGTAGTTAATGAAATGAAGCGGGCAAAAGAATATGCCAGGTTAGCTGATAACAAGGATGACATAATGGAAGAAATGAGCTCCATTATGAAAATGTACGGAGTTAGCGAGGAGGATTTAGAAAATGAGTTCAACGCAGAATCTGAATAGTATTTTTTCAGAACTGAACTTTACTGAAAAAGAGCAAGAGGGTTTCAACCAGGCAATTCAGGTTGCCAAGGATTATCTCCGTAATGGTGATGTTGACATGGAGAAAGAGTTTAAGGCGATTGTGGAAAAGGTGGTAAAAGATGAGATTTAAGAAAATCAAGTTCGACAATTACCGATGCTTTCTTAACGGAGAAATCGAATTCTCTGAGAATGACGGGAAAAATATCAACCTTATACTTGGAAACAACGGTGCGGGCAAAACAGAGGTGTTGTTTGCTTTCTGGTGGCTTCTTTACGGATTCAATTTTAAGCAGCTGAAAAATAAGGAGGCAACACCTTATGCTTTGAATTTTTCGCTGTATAAATCTATCCAGGATGGAGAGCGGAATAGCGCAAGTTGTTCGGTTGAGGCAGAGATTGAAGATGGGGATACAACTTACATTGTCAACAGGACTGCCAAATATGAAAAGAAACCTACAACCATAGCCGTTACAGAAAGCCAGTCCGTCAGGTATTACAAGGAAAATTATGAATTATCCCTTCCTGTTCGTGATGAAGCTGAAGTGAATAAGATACTTACAAGAATTATTCCTAAGCCGATATTAAATGGCATCGTCTTTGATGGTGAAAGGATGAAACAGCTGAGTTCATTGGATGATAGTTCTGTAAAGGCTATCGCTGGTGTTATTAATGATATAACGAATGTTGAGCTTCTGGAACAGTGCCACCTGACGTTTGAGCAGGTTCAAAAGGCAATTAACAAGAAGGCAAAGCAAATTGCAAAGCAGAAGGGTAATGTATCCTTGAATGCGCTCATTGGTGAAATCGATGAGCTGCAAACGAAGGTAAATAAAGCCAGAAGTGAAAGGCAAGAATGTGTTGAAAAAGTTGCTGACCTTAAACTTCAGTCAAGGGAATTGTCGTTGCAGCTTGATGATATTAAAGAAGCCCGACTTCTTGAGAAGCAGAGACGAGAAGCCCGTGCTGAGTTGGAGCAGGAAGAGACCAGAAAGGCAAACGCAATTCATTCATTTACTACAAGCATAGCGGATGGATATTTAGCCAGCTGTGAACAGTTATTTAGCGATGTAGAGCAGCTGTTGGTGGAGTATGATGTTCCAGCTGATCTTACTGTTCCTGCTGCAAAGAATATTCTTGCCAGACCTAAATGTATCTGTGGAAACACTTGGACGGAGGAAATGATCGCGGAATTGAATTCTTTGATCAGGAAGCTTCCGCCGGATAACGTAAATAGTGCTATGGGGGAAAAGGTCCATCAGCTTCGTGTTGCAAGTGGAGATAAGAGAAAAGCAGTAAAAAATGACTTTGACTCACTGAATGAGTCAAACGAAAAAATAAAACAGTTGAAGGATCGCATTGCATCTCTTTCCACCCAGATCACAAAGAGTGGATCCGAGGCCGCCGAGGAAATTGAGAATAGGTATCAGAAACTACAGGATGAAATTATCAGGCTGTCAGCGAACATTCAGAATATAGATTCAAGGCTTCCGGGGATGGATAAGGACTTAGAGGCTAAGAAGAAGCTGAAAGCAACATTGTCGCAAGGTGAAGAAGATACCGTTACGATTGAGAAAGAATCTGCATTTGTTGAGAAGTGCCTGATCGCGCTTGAAAAGATTAAAGGGGCTAACAGGATCACCGCATTAAAGCAGATTAATAAGAGGTTACAAGAAGCTTATAAGATGCTCAGCGATGATTATGACCTTGGACGAAGAATATACATTGTCCAGTATGATCAGGTATCAATGTTCCAGATCATCACGTATTTTGAGAACCAATATCAGGATACTTTGAGCAATATGCAGAAGAAGGGTACGGTAGCATCACTTAAAGCGATGGGGCAATCCGATGAAGAAATACAGGAAACTGCTATCCTGTCGTGTGCCCAGCCAAATTCAACGGGACAAAGTAAGATGAATACGCTGGCTTTTGTTAAGGCCATTCTTGATTTCGCGAATGAGCCTCAGAGCGGAGGCATCTTTGAAATGACAAAAGCTTATCCGTTGCTGATCGATGCTCCTTTCGGAGATATCTTTGATAAAAACCTTGAAAAGAGTGCAATGTCGTTACATGCATTCACACACCAAATAATACTGATGCTTGCAAAAGATAGCTATAGGGATGTTGAAGATTATGTTGGTCCGTTCGTAAGTACGGTGCATCTATTCAAGAAGGAGCCGAACGAAGATCATTCCAACATTATTGTGAGTTCTATGGAGGAAATATAAATGTCATTCTATGTGAATAGCAAATATCGTATCAGGAGGGCTGCTGAACAGCAGGAAATGATGCAGAAACTTCTGGCGGGGAATAAGGTCTTCAATGCATATAGAGATATCCTTGTGCTCTCTGCCGTCATTGGATACAGCAACAAGGCGTATAAACCTGTTGATAAGCCTGCAAGTGATGGCGTTTTGATGCAGTTCTTTACAGAGACCGACTATGACCTGATGGATCTGATCGCATATGCTCATGCAAAGGAGCAGGCAATTCTTAAAGAAGACGGGAAGTACGAAATATTTGAAGCCTATGCTCATGGAGGCTTCCCGATTCTTTTGGAGTTGTTAGAGATTGATTCGACGACAGAGCTTGATGCTGCAAAGCAAGAGGCCGTTCTTGTTAGGCTTGCAAGCTTACTCATAAGTAATCAGATTGTCGTAAATGACAGTCTGTTCATATAAAGGATGATAGCTAATGGATGAAACAATATACACAAAGCCGGTACTTAAATGGGCGGGTGGCAAATCACAGCTGCTTGGTGAAATAATCCCCAGAATGCCGGAAACATATAATAACTACATAGAGCCCTTTTTTGGAAGCGGTGCTGTGTATTTTGCAATAGCTCCTGATCATGCTGTTATAGCTGACAGTAATCCGGAGTTGATTAATCTATATAGGATAATCGCTTCGGATGTGGAGAAATTGATAAGCTTACTTGCTACATATGAAAACACGAAAGAGCGGTTTTATAGCGTCAGAGCTGTTGATTGGAAGGACATGGAGCCGATAGAGGCTGCAGCCAGAACCATTTATCTGAACAAAACCTGTTTTAATGGTCTGTATAGGGTAAATAAAAAGGGGCTTTTCAATACGCCGTATGCGAACAACAAAAGGACTGTGTTCTGTGACGCTGCTGAAATAAGAAAAGCAGCGGCACTGCTGAAGAGCACTGAAATCATATGTGGTGATTTTCATCAAGTGCTGATGGAACAGGTAAATAGCGGAGACTTTGTTTTCCTAGATCCCCCGTATGTTCCGGTTTCAAAATACGCCGATTTTAAGAGATATACAAAAGAGCAGTTTGGAGAAGAAGATCAAAGGAAATTAGCTGAAGATGTTAAGACGCTTCACAAAAGAGGCGTTAAGGTAATGCTGACTAATTCTAATCACCCTCTTGTGCATGAGTTATATGGAGATTTCAAGATAGAGATTTTCCAGACAAGAAGGATGATAAATAAAGATGCAAATAACAGAACAGGAGAAGATGTAATTGTCACTACATATTGAACAACTGGATAAATTTCCGTCAACGAGATATATGGGTTCCAAAAGCAAGTTGTTGGATTCGATCTGGGAGGTATCAAAAGAATTCGAATTCAACTCCGTTTTGGATCTCTTCTCTGGTTCTGGCGTTGTTGGGTATATGTATAAGTGCCACGGCAAGGAAGTGACGTCTAATGATTATATGGCTATGGCAGCAACCTTTGCCAAAGCGCTTATAGAGAATAAAGATGTTGTGCTTTCCAACAGAGACGTTGAACGGATACTAAAACAAACTGATAATGACGGTTTTGTCGAGCGCGTGTTTAAGGATCTGTATTTTACAGATGATGAAAACCGATTAATAGATAATATAAGAGCGAACATAAAAAGAATGCGCAATCCACATAAAAAAGCGATTGCAAAAGCTGCGTTAATCAGGGCCTGTATGAAAAAGCGACCACGAGGGATATTTACTTATACCGGACAGCGCTACAATGACGGCAGACAAGATTTACGTAAGACTATGGAAGAACAGTTCCGAGAAGCTGTAACAGCTATAAATGAAGCAGTATTTGATAATGGTCAGCAATGTGTGGCGACATGGGCAGATTCACTTAAGCTAAAGAAAAAACACTACGATCTGGTTTATATTGATCCGCCTTATTATACACCACAGTCTGACAATGAATATGTTCGCAGGTACCATTTTGTAGAAGGCTTGGCAAGAGACTGGGATGGAGTTGACATTCAGGAAGAGACAAAAACCAAAAAATTCAAGTCCTATCCTACTCCTTTTTCTACCAGAGATGGTGCTGAAGAAGCATTCAGAGCAATATTCAAAAAATACGCAGATAGTATTCTGATTGTTTCATATTCATCAAACAGTGAGCCTACGAAAGAAGAGATGTTAGCTCTGCTTTCTGAAGTAAAAGAGAATGTAAAGGTTGTCCCTGTAGATTACACTTATTCATTTGGAACAAGAAAAAGTGTAAAGAGGAATAGTGTACAAGAGTATTTATTCGTGGGGTGGTAATTATGGCAAGAGCGAAAATCGAAACTGTACAGATCAGTGATACAGATTGGATGGTAGTCAAGAAATTCAAGAATGGGCTGGTAGAGAAACGTCTGGTTAAAGACAGAATTGACATCTGGCTTATTGGTAATACAGGCATGCGCAATCCGTGGAGAATACCGGAAGGTTTTAAGATCTATGTAGAATCTGATCAGGTAGGACGTATCCGTACACCAGAAGATCAAAAGGCATTTAAGAGATTGCTTGCTTACAAAGGTGTTATAGGCGGAGATCCGAACAAGGACAAAGACGCGAGTATTACCAGAAAATATCGGCTTATCTTTGGAAAGTTTGGGTTTATCTATCCGGAGGTCACATCCAAGGATGGTTTTAAGCAGGAAGACATAGGACCGGTTGATTATATTACTCCTTTAGGAACGCTGTTTTATAAGGCACCGAATAAGGCAATGCAGCAGGAATGCTTTCTTCGGGGATTGATGGTACCTATGGAGCAGATTGACTCTGAAACAGCATTTTCGCCCTTGTTATGGACTTTGCAGATAATGCTGAAACTATATGATCTTGTGAACGATTATCGCATCAATTTTATAGAATTTGCAGTATGTGTTCAGACGAGCAACCCGCTTTCCAACATATCAGAAGTATGTAACAGGATAATAGAGATTCGCGGTAATCGTAGAAATGCGGAAAATACAGATGAATTTGATGAGAACCTAATCCATGAAGAGTGGACTCATTACTGTAAAGAAGAAGGGAACTTTAAAGAGTATGCGGACATGAACATTCGGTATTTGAAGACCACCGGTGTTATTAAAGAAGCTGGTACAGGTATAACACTGGATCCGCAACATTTACAGCTGATTGAAAAGATTTCGAGTAATGCTTTAAGTCACAAATCGTTGTTAGAGCGATATGTGGAACTTTGCAATGGAGCACCTCTGGTGTTCGCAGAAGAATAGATAATACATTTTCGGAAGAGTATATATTCCGGAAACAAAATGGAGGTGCGCTATGAGCGAGATAAACCAGTTTGACTGGGTTGACTTTTACAAAGAGTTATCTGGCAAATTACTTCAGTACAAGAATAATCGATCGGAGCTGGTTGAGAAGGTCAAGAAGATATATGAGATCACTGGTCTTAATCTTCCTACGCTGGAAAAGGATAACCAGATCGTTGATATTGATCCGTTTACTTTCTATGGGCTTTTTAATAAGAAGCTGACAGATGCAAATCGGCTTTCTATCCTGAGGGCTGTGGCTGAACTGTTCGATGTGAAGGCACCGGTCCCAACGGCTTTTGATAGTATTCCTGTGCTAAATCCGCAAAATGCCACCTTCTATTATTTTATTCCTGATCGAGGCGATGACGATATTCAGGATCTCTGGGAGCTGTTTGATGCAGCACTTGCTTATGCAAAGAATCCGACATCGGAGACGATAGCTCAGGTATCCAAGTATTTTGATCTGTGCATCAACAAGAAGGGTAATGGCAACAGCAAGATCACTATGGGGCTGTACTGGATAGCACCAAATTCTTTACTGAATCTGGATCAGCGGAATACATGGTATATATACGAATCAGGAAAACTCCCTGGAGACTTGGTTAAGACACTACCGGCAATTGAATCAAAGATTCCATCAGAGAAATACTTTGCTATCGTAGAAAAGCTCAGAGCTTACCTGCAGAGCGAAGAAAGTCAGCTTAAGGATTTCAAGGAGCTCAGTTTTGAGGCATGGAGATATTCTGAGCAAGTGAACCATGAACAGGCTGCGGCAAAAAAAGCAGAAGCCAAGAGGGATAATCAGGGGGCAGCTATTGCTGATGAAGGTGTTGAGACGGTTCATTATTGGATTTACTCTCCAGGCGACGGTGCCGCTTTCTGGGATGAGTTTTATAACGCCGGAATCATGGGTATTGGCTGGGACAAGATAGGCGATCTATCTGTTTATAACAGCAAAGATGAAATGAAACAGGCTATGAAGGAGAAGATTGATCCTTCAAGGCCTTATAAGAATGCAGCGCATGCTACCTGGCAATTTGCCAACGAAATGAAGCCCGGTGATATTGTTTTTGCCAAGAAGGGGATGCATCAGGTTATTGGCCGTGGCGTAGTTGAATCTGAATATATATTTGATCCGGAGAGGTCAAGATATAAGAATATCCGTAAGGTTAATTGGACGCATAAAGGCGAGTGGGACCATCCCGGTCAGGCTGTTATGAAAACTCTTACTGATATTACGGCGTACACAGATTATGTGGAAAAACTTAATTCTCTGTTTGAAAGTGAAGTGGAAGATGACGTTGAGGTGTCAGTAGAAACCAATCTGAAACCTTATGATGAAGATAAGTTCCTTGAAGAAGTATACATGAGCAAACCGAAGTATGATACGCTTGTTGCTCTGATAAAAAAGAAAAAGAACGTAATTCTGCAAGGTGCTCCGGGTGTTGGAAAGACTTATGCCGCAAAGAGATTAGCGTACTCGATTATGGGCGTTAAGGATCCGTCACGCGTCATGATGGTTCAGTTCCATCAGAGTTATTCATACGAAGATTTCATTATGGGATTCCGTCCAACACAGGAAGGCGGATTTGAACTGAAGCGTGGAGCCTTCTATGATTTTTGCAAGTCAGCTGAAGTAGATAGCGAAGACACACCTTATTTCTTCATCATCGATGAAATCAACCGTGGAAATCTTAGTAAGATCTTCGGCGAACTGTTTATGCTGATCGAAACAGATAAGCGTGGTATAGAGCTGAAGCTGCTCTATGCAGATGAAAAGTTCTCTGTTCCTAAGAATGTTTATATCATCGGTATGATGAATACGGCTGACAGAAGCCTTGCTATGATGGACTATGCACTTCGCAGAAGATTCGCATTCTTCGATATGGAACCGGGGTTCAATACAAAAGGCTTTAGACAGTATCAGGAAGGCCTGCAAAGCGAAAAGTTTAATAAGCTGATTGACCGTGTGGAAGCTCTTAATGCAGATATTGCTGCCGATGATTCTCTGGGAGAAGGGTTCTGTATTGGTCATAGCTACTTCTGTGAGCTGAAGGAAACATCTGATCAGACGCTATCTGGTATTGTAGAATTTGAACTTGCTCCGTTGCTTAAGGAGTACTGGTTCGATGAACCGGCAAAGGCTAAGACATGGATCGAGGATTTAAGGAGTGCGATTAAGTGATCCCAATTCAGAATTTGTATTATATGCTCTCATACGCTTTTAGGGTGCTTAATGAGCAGGGATACAAAAGCATAGAGACTGAAGAATTTCATAATGTGGCGGAACTATGTGCGTCCATTCTGACTAAGGGAGTTTCGCTTCAGCTTAAGCGCGGCCTTGGAAAAGAATATATTTCCGAGACAGAGGCGCTTTCTTCGCCACGCGGAAAAATAGATGTAACAGCTTCTATCAAAGATCTAAGCAAGGTCAAGGGACAGCTGGTTTGCACTTATGATGATTTCTCCGTCAATTCATATATGAACAAGATCATAAAGACTACGATGGAGTTGCTGTTGAAGTCAAAGATATCTCCGGCAAGGAAGAAGGAGATCAAGAAGCAGCTGGTCTTCTTCGGAGAAGTCGATACGCTGGATGTTCATACGATTAACTGGTCAATGCGGTTCAATCGTAACAATCAGAGTTACAGAATGCTGGTTTCCATATGCCATCTTGTGATTAAGGGATTATTGCAGACTAAATCCGACGGCTCCACGAAGCTGATGGACTTCCTGGATGATCAGCAGATGCATCACCTGTATGAGAAGTTCATTCTGGAATATTACAATATGGAGTATAAGCATCTGAAGGTCAAAGCGTCAGCTTCAATGATGGACTGGCAGGTTGATGATGGCTTTCGGGATCTTCTTCCGAAGATGAAGACAGATATCACGCTGACCTGCGGAGATCGGACGCTCATCATTGATGCAAAATATTATGAGCGGAACCTGCGGGAACAGTTCGGCAAAGTGTCAATTCCTACGGGCAACCTATATCAGATCTTCACCTATGTCAAGACAAAAGAGAATGAGCTTGCGGAAGTGCCGCATGAGAAGGTTGCGGGTATGCTCTTATATGCTCAGACCGAGGAAGAAGGCAAGTTCAATAATGAGTATCTGATGATGGGAAACCGCATATGTGTCAGGACGCTGGACTTAAGCGGTGATTTCCAGTCCATAAAGGACCAGCTTGATGAAATAGCTGAGAAGTATCTACTAGTAAAAGTAGCATAAATCGGAATCTATGGAGGCCCTTTGGCATGGGAAAAGATTTATCTAAAATGACATTGGAAGAGTTATGGGCATTGTTTCCCATCTTTCTTGTGCCGCACGATGATCGGTGGAAAGATA
>ONDV01000015.1 GCA_900316665.1 uncultured Lachnospiraceae bacterium | reverse complement strand
GAAAAACACTACTTGTGAGCCACCACTGTGACATCTCTTGGCAAAAAGCGAATGAATCCTTGCAACGAAGATTCTCATTATTCATGTGGGAAGTTTTAGTCTCTTATTCATACAAGGCCGCAAAAGAGATTTACAGGCAAATTTGAACAAGGCACGTACATCTGCTAAAATAATAATTCGTCAGCATTCGGACAGGAGACTAAAATGTCATCACTTAAGACTAAAACCATACATGTATTTCAATTCATGGGAAGACACCTGAGACGCTTCATGCTGCTTCTCTACCTTCCTGTATATTCCATCATCTTCTCTATGCTGGAGAGAAGAGAAAATGTGAACTTTCATATTATATCACTGCCGATAGATTACAAAATACCATTTATTGAGATATTTATCATACCATATGTCATATGGTTCGGCTTCGTGACTGCCGGCATAGTGATCACGGTCTTTTCTGCAAAGAGCCGTGACTTCATGCTGATGTATATGGATCTCGTCATTGGCATGACGATTTTTGTTATAATAAGTGCAGTCTTTCCAAACAAGCTCGATTTGAGACCCTTAGTCATGCCGCGCGATAATATCTTCACTCATATGGTTCGGGGTCTCTATTCCATAGACACACCGACCAATGTCATGCCGAGCATTCATGTCTATAATACCATAGGCATCTGCTTCGGTCTTGGAAGGACCGACTGGTTCAAACGCCATAAAAAGATCAATGCCGCATCTTTCATAATCGGATTTCTGATTATCATATCAACTGTCTTTATAAAGCAGCACGGTCTTCTCGACGTGGGTCTCGCCATTCTGATGCAAGCAGTGGCTGTTCCCCTGCTCCTTGACGACAGGAGAAACCACCTGGCCATGAAATTTGTAAAATGGTACGATCCAAAATACGCCTGAAAATAAATACATCAAGTCTTGCCATACGGCAGCTGACTTATGACTCTTTTATCATCGTCTCAAGATCAGCCTTAAAGAGATTCCATGACGCATCGGACGGCATGCGCCAGTCGCCTCTCGGAGACAGAGCCACTGTACCCACTTTCGGTCCGTCCGGCAGACAGTTTCTCTTGAACTGCTGGGCGAAAAATCTTCTGTAAAAAGTCTTCATCCATTTAAGAATAGTCTCGCGGTCATATATGCCCTTGAATGAATTCTCGGCAAGTCTCATTATCTTATGCGGCATAAATCCGTATCTCATCAGATAGTAAAGGAAAAAGTCATGTAGCTCATAAGGGCCTACCAAATCCTCTGTCTTCTGTGAGATGGTGCCGTTTTCAGGCGGAAGAAGTTCCGGGCTGACCGGAGTATCAAGGACATCATAAAGCACTTTTGCCAGATCATCCGGTGCCTTGTCGGCGAAATAATTTACCAGATATCTCACAAGCGTCTTCGGGACTGACACATTGACTCCGTACATGGACATATGGTCTCCGTTATAGGTAGCCCATCCAAGAGCCAGCTCTGAAAGATCTCCCGTACCGATGACAAGCCCGCCCTCTTTGTTTGCAATATCCATAAGTATCTGGGTCCGCTCTCTCGCCTGCGAATTCTCATAAGTCACGTCATGAACTGACGGATCCTGGTCAATATCCTTAAAATGCTGATCCACAGCAGCTGTGATCGATATTTCCTTCAGCGTGCATCCCAGGGAACGCACCATATTTACAGCGTTATTATATGTCCTGTCCGTAGTTCCAAATCCCGGCATGGTTACAGCGGTGATGTGCAAGTGATCCATCCCGATAAGATCCATGGCTCTTGCGGTGACGAGACAGGCAAGAGTAGAATCAAGTCCTCCTGATATGCCGATAACAGCTGTATTCGCATGAGTGTGTAAAAGCCTTTTCATAAGACCTCTTGCCTGAATATCAGTGATCTCACGGCATCTTGTATTCCTCTTTGAGGGGTCTGACGGCACAAAAGGCACACGGTCTGACATTCCGTCAAGAGATGTGATCCTGCAAGGCAGATCAATATCTCTCACCACATAACCTGCTGCCGGAACACTAGCTCCGTCATTTCCAAAAGTAGTCGTCTCCCTCCTGTCTGTCATAAGGGCTCCGGTATCAATAACTCCGGTGATCATTCCTGATTTGAAAAGTTCCTTCTCCGATATGATCCTTCCTGCCTGTGAAATTATGTCATGACCGGAGAAAACCAGATCCGACGTAGACTCGGTTTCTCCGGATGAGGCATATATATAAGCGCAATAAAGCCTTGCAGACTGCCCCTTTACCAGCTCTCTCCTGTAATCAGCCTTTCCCGTGATCTCATTCGATGCCGATAGATTTACGATCACATCCGCTCCGTTCAGAGCGTGCCTGATGCTTGGAGGATTCGGCACCCAGAGATCCTCGCAGAGTTCACAGGCGATGGATAGATCAGGCATGGATCTGCTCTTAAAAATTATATTTGATCCAAATGGCACATCAGAAAATCCGGCGTAGTCAATAGGAAAAGGATCCCTGCATCCGGGCGCGAACTGGCGTCTCTCGTAGAATTCATGGTAATTCGGAATGAAGGTCTTCGGAACAATGCCCTCGATCCTGCCGTTTGCGATTGCTATTGCCGAATTATAAATTCTGCCGGAATATGGAATAGGAGCTCCAATAAAAAAAATCCCCGGAAGATCTTTCGTGACTTCAGCACATCTTCGCACCTCCGTCGCCGCGCCGGAAAGAAGAGTCTCCTGAAAAAAAAGATCTCCGCAGGTGTATCCTGTGACCGAAAGCTCCGGAAATACAGTAATAAGAGAACCGGACTTTGCAGATTCCTCCATATAGTTCCTTATATCCCGCCCGTTCGCTTCGGTGTCCGCGACTACTACATCAGGTGTTACTGCAGATACTCTTATAAATCCGTCCTTCATATTTTCTCCGTCTCAATACTTGATAATCAATTCATGTAAACATATACTTGTTTTATGACTAGTACAGATTACCGCACAATCAGAAACAGCATACGCGACTATTATAAACGAAAAGCAATCCGCGCGTCAGCATTTATTGCTTTTCTTATTGTAATGTCAATATTCTTCCCGCTGATGTCGCTTGTTTTCCCGTCATCATTCAAATCAGGGATGAACCCTGACCGCTATGCCGGAAAAAATATCCGCTACGTCAGCGCCGATCTTCATAATCTCTATTTTACCGGATACACAAGACGGCTGGCAGGAAGAATATCTGGATATTACTATTATATGACATCAGGAGATCAGTGCGTGATCGTACTTCTTACTCCTCAGTCATCCGATATGGGACTGCCCAGCATAGGACATGTCCGCGGTAATTTTGCGATCAGATCTGATAAGAATTCACGCCGAATTCTCCTTGGAAATATCTCAAAAGATCTGAACTGGAACAAGGCCGGCGCCGACAAGGCATTCTCAAAATATTCTTTAAGCGAGCCCGACGGTTCCGGCATCTTTCTGGCATTTGTAAGAATTCTTGTTATTCTCTCTTTTACAATAGCAATTCTTACGATTATTTTATCGCTTGTCCATATGTACTTCCCCGCGACATCCCATGCCGTGAGGAGACTCTCGGCCTACGGCAATCCGGGAAAACAGCTTCTTGAAGCGGAAAAAGAACTTGCGACCCTGCCTCAGCTTGCGACTGAGGATATGTTTATCACCGAGCACTGGTTCATTGAGACATCACACTACGGCGTGGCGCTCGTGCCTATCGATAAAATAATATGGATCTATAAATATTCCACCCTGCACAAGCTGCTGTGGCACCACTTCAGCATAAGCTATACACTGTATATCACTGCTGCAAGCCATATTTATATCCGCTGCCCGAAGAATATAAAATCTGACATAGATGGAATCATTGACTACCTCTCGGAAGCCAATCACAATATTCTGGTCGGCTTTACCGAAACAAACCGTGAGAAAGTCGAAGCCATACAGGGTGATTTTCTCTTCCTTAGAAAGCTATGGAAATTCCTGTCGGCAAAGGTCTGAAAACAGATCTCACTCCGGCATATGCAGCCTTATCCATGCCATGATATCGTCATAGACGCTTCCGCGATCCAGCTCGTTCAGTATCTCATGTCTGTCATCAGGATAAAGTCTCAGTGTCACGTCTTTTATTCCGGCTTCTTTAAATCTTTCATAGGCAATGGTTGTGCCCTCGCCCATTCTGCCCACGGGATCATCAGAACCTGAAGCAAAATAAACCGGAAGATCCTTGTTTATTTTTTTGATATTGGATATCTGGTTGTCATAAAGGCAGGCCGAAAGAAGCACCCGGTAGCCATTGACAGAAAACATATAATTACATTTCGGATCGCTGTAATACTTTTCTACATAAGCAATATTTCTGGACAGCCAACTATTTGACGGCTCGCTGCCGTCGAGTGAGAATTTTTTATAAGGTTTTGTATACATCAAATTTGATACTGCTTTTGATTTATAATCCCATCCCCTGAGCCAGCCGATCACATCAGCAAGCGCCATTCCGAACCTTAAGCTTGAATCCTTTTCCGTGCCTGTACCTATAATCAAAGCACCTGAAAGATCCGATAATTCCGCAGCGTGTTCTGAAAGCATCATCCGAAGAAGATAGGATCCCATAGAATGTCCCATAAAAAAATACGGCACATTCGGATACTGCTCTCTTGTCACCTTATAATTATGTAATATATCCGAGATTATAGTCCGGGCGGGATCCGATGTGTGCATCACTCCAAGCTCCGATTCGTCCGGGACACTTAATCCATGACCTATGTCATCATTTCCTACCACAGCAAAACCGTTCGCCGTCATATATTCAGCGAACTCCTGATATCGGTCTGTATATTCCTGCATGCCGTGACATACCTGAAGCACTCCTTTGATATGTCCGTCATCGGGAGTCCATTTGATGGCGTGAATGGTAGTCTTCACATCATCTTTTGACTCGTATGTATATTCCTCTCTTACTGCCATATAATAAGCCCTTTATTTATGCCCCTGATAAGTTACAGCTTCAGAAAACCGAACACGTTTCCGAAGTACCATATATTTTACCATAATAATTGGGACTTCGTGGCAAAAACTTACAAATTCATCCCCGCCGACATACACGCTACATAATCTGCTCCGGCAGCAAGGCACTTCTCCTTCCTGCCGTCTCCTATTCCTATGCCGCCGAGAGCCACGACAGGAATCGAGACCTTTCTCTTCACTTCTCTTATCAGTTCTTCACCCTTGCCGGGCAAACCCATCTTACAGGCAGTCTCATAGATGTTACTGATAAAAATATATGACGCTCCCAGCTGCTCCGCCTCGACCGCCTCGCTTACCGAGTGAGCAGACACTCCTTTTTCCGAAAAGAAAGCCTTGTCATGAGACAAGGCTCTCATATCTTTAAGCGTCATATGTATTTTCTGTATGCCGAGACGCTTTGCAATATCGATCCTGGAATGAATGATCAGTCTGTCTCCCGCGATATCGGATATCGCGGCAGCAAGACTCATATATTCATCAGAAGAAAGATCTTTTTCCCTCAGAACGACAGCATGCATTCTCCTGTTTTCCGGAAGAGACATCAGTCTCTCTATCTGAGTCGGAAGAGAATCCCTGCATAATTTCCTGTCTGTAATAATAAAATACCTGCTCAGATCCAAATCAGACATATACATATTCCCACATCACCTGCAGAGAGCCATATCAGACATATACATACTCGCTCATCACCGGCTGCATTCCGGCATCCTTTATAGCCTGGAATACCTCATCCACAGATCTGTTGTCATCGATTTCAAACTGACCGTCCCCCTTGTCGGCCACATTGGAATGTTCACCGACGCCGACCTTTGAATCGGCAGAAATTTTTGTGGCTGCTATCTTTATCAGATTATCTCTCACCCTTGCGCATTCTCTTGTAGAGATCGTAATACTTGCGAAAGGCATAAAAAGGCGATAGGCGCATACCACCTGCAATAGCTCGGCTTCATGCACATCCATTGGATTTATCTTTTCATTATTGATGATGGGGCGGAGACGCGGGCATGAAAAAGCGATCTCTGCCATGGGATATTTTCTCTGAAGAAGATAAGCATGCATGCCTGTCGCAAACGCATCTTTTCTGAAATCGTCCAGTCCGAGAAGAGCGCCAAAACCGACTCCGCGCATGCCTCCCATCAGGGCACGCTCCTGAGCGTTGACACGGTAAGGGAATATTCTCTTATGTCCCGCCAGATGGAGGGTTTCATATTTATCAGAATTATATGTCTCCTGAAAAACAGTCACATAATCAGCGCCGCATTTGTGGAGATAAGCATATTCATCAGAATTCATAGGATATACTTCAAGTCCTACGATTTTAAAATATTTTGAAGCAATGGAGCATGCCCTGCCTATATACTCGACTGTAGATTTTGTCCTTGCTTCTCCTGTCAGGATCAGTATCTCCTGCAGACCGGAATCAGCTATTGCCTTCATCTCGGTCTCAATTTCATCTGCATTCAGCTGAGCCCGCCTGATCTTATTGTGACAGTTGAAACCACAGTATATGCAATAATTCTCGCAGTAATTTGCAATATATATAGGCGTAAACATATTGACGCTGTTGCCGAAATGCTTCCTGGTCTCCTTCTGAGCGCATTCGGCAATAAGCTCCAGATGTTCCTTTGCTGCCGGAGAAAGAAGAGCGGCAAAATCCTCCGGAGTCTTGTATTCATGATTCAGCGCCATCAGCACATCCCTGCCGGTATAGGCATCGTAATCGTAATTCTTCATGGCCGATATGACTTTATCCATCACATCAGAACCAATATCCTCCATACCCGGCAGATATTTCATATGATCTATTCTGTTCTCACGCTGATCTTCAAGGATCTCTTCCGTGAGAATACTGGTATTTACATTATCTGTTTCCATTTCACACACTCCTGAAAAAAATATCCTGTCAGAAAGATCCCATGCAGACCTTAACAAAACTATCCCGCAAGCGGATCCTATGCATATTCCTTAACGAAGATATCCCGTCAGCGGATCCGATGCCTCGGCATGACCCACGCGTCCGAGTCCTGCGAGATAAGCCATGCGTCCGGCTTCGATCGCTTTCGCGAAAGCGCCTGCCATCTCAGGTATATCGCCTGAAGTAGCTATGGCAGTATTCGCCATGACAGCGCTCGCGCCCATCTCCATAGCCTCACATGCCTGAGAAGGCGCTCCTATACCCGCATCTACTATCACCGGAAGATCCACCTCATCAATTATTATTTTGATAAACTCTTTTGTCTCAAGTCCTCTGTTTGTACCAATAGGAGCAGCCAGAGGCATTATGCAGGCAGCTCCGGCAGACTGAAGATCCCTTGCAACATTCAGGTCAGGATACATATAAGGCATTACGGTAAATCCTTCCTTGGAGAGAATCTCTGTCGCCTTTATTGTTTCCTGATTATCCGGCAACAGATATCTGGTGTCCCTCATTATCTCGATCTTTACAAAATCAGTGCCGCATATTTCTCTGGATAGATGCGCGATCCTTACAGCCTCATCAGCTGTCCTCGCTCCGGAAGTATTCGGAAGCAGAGTCACATTTTCGGGGATCGCTTCCATGATATTCTCCCTGCCGCCGGCCTTGGCCCGCCTCAATGCTACAGTCACGATCTCGGCGTGAGCGTCATTCACCGCTGCCTTTATTAAATCAATGTTATATTTTCCGGATCCCAGAATAAAACGTGATGTAAATTCATGTCCGTTCAGTACCAGTTTTTCATTTCTGTCCATAATATCTCCCTTCATCTTTCAGCCGCCACCCATGAACATCACGACTTCTATCTTGTCTCCTTCATGGATAACCGTAGTATCATAACTGTCTCTCGGTATTATCGCGAGATTTATCTCCACCGCCACGGACCTGGGATTTATGTCCTGTGACTTAAGATAATCACCCACTGTGATGCCGGGAGAAAGCTCCTCCGGTTCTCCGCTTATCAAAACCTGCATATCTTACCTCCGAAATGCAAAAAAAGAGAATGTCTGATCCGGACATTCTCATAACATATCAGAATATAATTCCTACGTTGGCATTATCCAAATCAGGTATCCGGGTCGAAGATCTGCTCTTCCTCTCAGCCTTCGTACGAAAGCTCCCCTTGTTTTTCAGCTGTATCCATTTTCAGGATATGAGTATAAAAAAGTTTTTGACACTCATATATGACAAAAATCGCGCGCATTTCATTCATGGCGGCATAACTTTTTACACTGAAATCATTTTAGTTGATTCCGGAAAAAAATCAAGTTCACATTTTCCGGACGTAAAGAAACACTTCCCTCAGTCCGGCAGCAAATAATCCGTGATAATGCACTGAGTGGTCTTTATCCCTTTATATTCATTTACTGACGGATAATAAGAAACCGTGATCCTGATGTCACCGGTGCTTTTAACATTGTATCCCCTGTCTAAGGAAAGCCCGTATCTCGCTTCGAGATCCGCCATCAGATCCTCAGCTCCAGAAAAGCACAGAGCATCGATGCTTCTTCCGAATCGATCCTTCAACACCAGCTTCAGATATTGATTATCCTTTCCTATAGTCCTTGCCGACACTATCCTTGCCTGACTCACCGCAAAGACAGGCTTCTCATTTCCATTGCCGAAAGGTTCCAGAAGAGAAAGCTCATCCATAAGCTCATGATGAGAGCACAAATATTCAAATGTCATGTCACAGTCTATATCCTGTTCGTCAAAAAGGTCATCTTCCTTAAGCCCTGAGTGGTCATTCAGATATTCCCTTAATCCGTCCAGATTTTCCCTCGGTATTGTCATGCCGGCAGCCATCGGATGACCGCCATAGACAGTGAGATATCTCTCAGCGTCATGAAGCCTCTCGTACATATTGTAAGCAGGAATGGATCTCGCACTGCCCTTCAGGGATCCACTGTCCGCCTCACTGTCACAGAAGACGATCACAGGCTTGGCGGTTCTCTCCCTGACTCTTCCTGCAATTATTCCTGCAACCGATTCTCTTACTCCGGGAAGATAAAGCACAAGGACAGTATCACGCGAATATTCTTCGGACTCTGCCATATCCATGGCCAGATCTGTTCCGTCCTTTGTCTCTGTTTTTCTCTCTTCATTTAATATAGAAAGCTTACCGGCAAGCTTTTGCGCCTCATTATAATCATCAGTCTGCATCAGCTTCTCACCGATGTCAGCCGTCTCTATCCTGCCCGAAGCATTGAGGCAGGGGCCAAGCACGAAGCCGATCCTGAAAGCATCCAGCTTATCAGGACCGGTCTCAGTCGCATCCATAAGAGCACGAAGTCCCGGCTGAGGTCCGGTCTTCATTGCATTCAGCCCCAGAGCGACAATAGCCCTGTTCTCGTCCCGAAGCGGCATCACATCGCCTACAGTAGCGACAGCTGCTGCCTGCAGAAAATAATTATCGAGTTTCCTGTCTCTTTCTATTCCATTTTTTTCAAAATTTTTGATAAGAAGTTCCGAAAGGCGCCAGGCTACAACTGCTCCGCAAATATCACTAAAAGGATAATGATCATCCTTTAAATGCGGATCCACCACCACATCAGCATCCGGCAGGACTTCAGCTCCGATATCATCATAGGGAATCTGATGGTG
This sequence comes from uncultured Lachnospiraceae bacterium, assembly GCA_900316665.1. Taxonomy (GTDB): domain Bacteria; phylum Bacillota; class Clostridia; order Lachnospirales; family Lachnospiraceae; genus Lachnocurva. The sequence goes on along the minus strand of ONDV01000015.1, from coordinate 21,174 downwards.
ATCGGTCACAATGACTTTGATCCCATATGACTTTGCCAGACTAATGGCAGAGCCTGCCGCAATTCCGTTATCACATGTAATGATGAGACCAGTGCCGTCAGCTTTCGCCGCCTCCACAAGACGCGGATTCAGACCATAGCCGTCCCTTATCCTCTCAGGAATTGCCCAGGACACTATACCGCCGCAATGCTCTATTGCTTTCGTAAGAATATAGACAGACATTATTCCGTCTATGTCATAATCGCCTATGACACGGATCTTCATACCGGTGCTGATAGCATCGGAAAGCAATTCGACGGCATCTCCTGCATGCAGAAGTTTTGACGGGTCATGAAGCATGCTTTCGCGCGGATGCAGGAAATCATTCATTTCCTCCGGTTCTATACCTCGGTTGATCATCAGCCTGATTATTACCGGATCTACATGAAAGTGCTCGGACAAGCCCTTGTAATCAGCGCTCTTCCTTATCAGCGCCCACTTTTTCTCTTTATGCATTTTTCAGGCAAGAGCTGCTGTGATGATGGCCATTGAATATACTTCAAGGGCGTTGCAGCCTCTGGACAGGTCATTTATTGAAGCGTTCAGACCGAGAAGGACAGGTCCGTAAGCATCGAAATTACCAAGACGCTGAGCGATCTTGTATCCTATATTTCCTGCATTGATATCAGGAAAAATAAAGGTATTTGCATGACCTGCGACAGGTGAGCCGGGGCACTTCGTCTCAGCTACTCTGGGAGCGACGGCGGCATCAAACTGGAGCTCGCCGTCGATCGGAAGATCCGGGAACTTCGCCTTTGCCTTTTCACATGCGTTATGCATCTTGTCAACATCCTCGCCCTTTCCTGAGCCGTGAGTGCTGTATGAAAGGAAAGCGACCTGAGGATCGATGCCGAACATCCTTGCACAAGCAGCTGTCTCTCCGCAGATTTCGACAAGGTCGTCCTCCGAAGGATTTATATTTATTGCGCAGTCAGCCATAGCCAGCACCTCGTTTTCACCGGTAGCACCGGGACGGACGAGAATGAAGCAAGAGCTTACTATGCTGTGACCGGGCTTTGTCTTTATAAGCTGCAGAGCCGGACGGACAGTATCAGCTGTCGAATATGTAGCGCCGCCGAGAAGGGCATCCGCCACGCCCATTTTTACAAGCATAGTGCCGAAATAATTGGCATGCTTCAAGGTCTCGCGCGCCATTTCAGGCGTCACGCCCTTCTTCTTCCTGAGCTCAACGAACATATCGACCATCTCGTCAAATCTGTCATAATTCTCAGGATCTATTATCTCAGCTCCCCTGATATTGAATCCGTTCTTTTCAGCGGACGCCTCCACTTTCTCAGGATTTCCAACAAGTATGGGCTTCAGGAAATATCCTGCCAGAAGACGCGATGCAGCTTCGAGAATCCTGGGATCTTCGCCTTCCGTGAAGACTATTGTCTTCGGATTCTTCTTCAGCTTTTCGATCATTGCACCAAAACCAAAACCTGGCATAACTTACCTCTTTCTATCTACACTTTCATATACGTTTTTTGTATACAATCTACCATCCATGACTAATTTTATCATGATGAGGATGAATATCAAGCACCAAAAAAAGAACTATGAACAATGCAGTCAGATCTTGTCAAGAGCCTGGGAAATATCTGCTATGAGATCATCGGCATTTTCAAGACCGCATGAAACTCTGATAAGTCCCGCAGGTATGCCGGCCTCCATAAGCTGCTCCTCCGTCATCTGTCTGTGAGTAGACGTAGCAGGATTCAGGCAGCAGCTTCTCGCGTCAGCAACATGAGTCTCTATGGCAATGAGTTTCAGATTTTTCATAAAAACAGATGCCGCTTCTCTTCCGCCCTTCAGCTCGAAAGACACCACGCCGCAGGAACCATTGGGCAGATATTTCATAGCGAGCTTGTGAAAAGGATCTGACGGCAGTCCGCAGTAATTTACATGTACTACCTTATCATGGCTGTTCAGAAATTCCGCGACCTTCTGTCCGTTCTCGCAATGGCGCGCCATCCTGACATGGAGACTTTCGAGTCCCAGGTTAATATAGAAGGCATGCTGAGGAGACTGAATGGAACCGAAGTCACGCATCAGCTGAGCCGTGCACTTTGTGATAAAAGCACCTTCCTTTCCGAATTTCTCCGCGTAAGTTATGCCGTGATAGGAATCATCCGGGGTGCAGAGACCGGGGAACTTGTCCGCATGCGCCATCCAGTCAAATTTACCGGCATCCACGATGGCTCCGCCGACAGTCGCTCCGTGTCCGTCCATATATTTTGTCGTGGAATGAGTGACAATATCGGCTCCCCACTCGATCGGGCGGCAGTTTATCGGAGTCGCGAAAGTGTTGTCCACGATAAGAGGTACACCATGCTGATGGGCGGCGCGGGCAAATTTTTCAATATCCAGGACCGTCAGCGCCGGATTTGCGATAGTCTCTCCGAAAACACACTTAGTATTGTCTCTGAAAGCCGCATTGAGCTCTTCTTCCGTGCAGTCGGGCTCAACGAACGTCACTTCAACTCCCATCTTCGCCATAGTCACTGAAAGGAGATTAAATGTCCCGCCATATATGCTTGACGAAGCCACCACATGGTCGTGGTTTGTCGCGATATTGAAGATGGCAAAGAAATTCGCGGCCTGACCTGATGATGTGAGCATGCCCATGGCACCGCCCTCAAGTTCGGCGATCTTCGCAGCCACATAGTCGTTGGTCGGGTTCTGGAGTCTGGTATAGAAGTATCCGCTCGCCTCCAGATCGAAAAGCTTTCCCATATCCTCGCTTGTATCATATTTAAAGGTTGTGGACTGAACGATCGGGATCTGTCTCGGTTCACCGTTTCCCGGTCTGTATCCGCCCTGCACGCACTTGGTATCTATAGAATTTTTCATTATCTTTTCCTCTCCTTCTAATTTGGATGAAAAAATTACCGCCGGCAGCTAAGCCGATAATATGTATTTTACCACAAAGCGGCAGTTGATACATGGATTAAAAAACTTCATCAGTTAATCAGACTTTAAACCAGAAGTGAGACCAGTGGCATAGTGAATATTGACAGAACGGTTGTCAGTGCCACGCATGGAGCGGCGTTCTCCGGGTGATTGTCATATTCTTCAGCAAGCATTACATTCATGCTTCCGACAGGAACCGATATCATGACAGAGCATATTTCAAGAATCAGCCTGTCCGTGTGAAGGAACTTTAAGACAAGAATAAAAGCTGCCGGGATCAGGATCATTCTGACAAGCGAGAATATCAGATTTCTCAGATTTGAAAAAAGCGATCTTATATTTACACCGACAAGCGAGATTCCGATAATTATCATACTTAGCGGCGATGTAATCGATCCAAGTGCGTACAGGGAACGGGACAAAACGTCAGGCAATCTGATTCTAATCAGAAACAGAGCTATTGAAATAAAACAGGCGATCACACCACTATTTAAAAAAGCTGATTTTATTGAGATTTTTCCGTCCTTTTCTCCTCCGATCAACCGAACACCATATGTATAGATCAAAAGATTATATGGAAGCAGAAAAACTGATGAGAGAAAGAGCGCCTTATTTCCGTAAGCGTTCTGTATCACAGGAAGCCCTATGAATCCCACATTTCCGAAGACGATCATAGCTGAATATATGCTCTTTAAATCGCCATTTCCGGTTTCATCAGAATCGCCTTTTATTTTTATAATAAGTGATGCCATAGGATTTCCGATACCTATCAGAAAAATAAGCATTATAAAGCTGATCAGAAATACAATTCCTATCTCCATCAGCGTCACACCTTCCGGCTTCTTCGCGACTGCAGATATTATCATTGCCGGATTTGCAATATTAAGAACGAGCGATGACATATCCGCATTGGACTCCTTCTTTACAATGCCAACCCTGGTCGCCATGTATCCCATGCACATAATGATTAGAAGTATCATCATCTGTCGAAAAAGCACCATTCCCGAAATCTCCTTTCATGTCTTTTCCATATCATAAATTACTGAAAAATCGTAATAATAAAAGCGCTTTTTTCTGAATTTTTTCAGAAAAAAGCGCCGTTGCCGTTATGCTTATTAAGCATACGGGTGTGAAAATTTCCTCAGCCACCCGGTAATCATGATAGATTTCAAAGCAATATATGTCAAGTAATGATGTGGGTGTCAAAAGTACCTTTTGACACTGTAATCAAGTAATAAAAAAGAATGTACTCAGCTGATGGTCATCGCCAGCTTCCTTCCCAGAAGCACACCGGCAAGACAGCATATTACACTTAGCAGCATATAGGCTGATCCCATGATATATTTTTTATTATGGAGCAAAGTATATGATTCCAGCGAAAACGTAGAAAAAGTTGTGAATCCTCCGCATACTCCGGTCTTCCAGAACAAGACCTCATGTGGATTAACTTTCTTCCTGCTCTCCGTCATCCCGCTGATAAATCCGATAAGAAAAGCTCCCAGAATATTTGTAACAAAAGTCAGCGCAGGAAATTCTGTCCTCACCGGCAGCAAACTTACCGCATATCTTCCAATGGCTCCGGCTGCACCGCCAAGAGCTACAAAAATGAAATTCAATGGCAAAATAAATATTTCCCTTCTTTATAATCTTAACGGTGTCTGCTTGATGATGGCAGGATACCCGGCACTCCCCTCAGATTTCCGCCTCCAGCACCAGCGGCGCATGATCCTGTCTCGGCCCGGAATCCAGCATTTCAGACCGCTTCACCTTATCTTTTATCCGGTCACTGACCAGAAAATAATCAATTCTCCATCCGGAATTATTTATTTTAGAAGTCTTGATCCTCTGAGCCCACCAGGAATAGACTGATGTGACATCTCCGTGGATAAAGCGGAATGTATCGACAAAACCTTTATCCAGAAGATTTGAAAAACCTTCCCGCTCCTCATCCGTAAATCCCGCAGAAAAGTGATTATTTTCAGGATGGGCAAGGTCTATCTCCTCATGAGCGCAATTAAAATCACCGCAGGCTATTACCGGCTTCTCCTTATCCAGAGCTGAAAGATAATCAGCAAAAAGTCTGTCCCAGTCCTGTCTCTCTGGCAGACGCAAAAGCTCTCCTCCAGCATTCGGAGTATAGACTGTCACAAAATAATAATCCCCGAAATCCGCCGTCAGTATCCTGCCCTCATAGTCCATTGTATCCGGCGCTTCAATCTTTGGAGCAGTAAGCTTTGCCTCCATGCCCTCCCTTATTAAAAACATAGTCCCGGCATAACCTTTTCTGGCAGGAGGTATTGAGGAAACCCATTCCACATGATATCCGGGGAAAAATATGGTCAGGGCATCCTGCTGCTTTTTATTCATACCGGACTCCGGCAGCTTTGTCTCCTGGAAAGCTATGATATCCGGGTTCTCTCCGGCAATCGTAGAAAGCACCCGTCTGGACAGCTCCGCCCTCGGAGAAGCTGATGTCAGAGCCGCATTTAGTGAATCTATATTCCATGATATGAACTTCATTTTAACTCCTGCCTTTCTCATTTATGATTACGCGTGGTGGCAGACTTTTGACAAGGTAATCATATTATACCAATTTTATACACTGTTCGCTTTGGATTCACCGTTTTTTCAAATTCTATGCCATATATGATCTAGAATTTTCTTCTAGTTTTGAACAACAGTAAAACCACCTACATTGGCCATCTTATTAATTCACGTAATTCATGATTCTTCCCTTCTCCGATTCAAAAATAAGTCAAATATTTCCATAGAAAAAGGAGACATGGTTTCCCATCTCTCCTCTTCCTATACTACATACACTTAAAGGTATTTCTATGATTAAATTCCCTTAAAAGAGAACTCAATCCGAAGCTTTTTGGAGTTATCAATTAAGAACTCCGGCTGGGTTAATGAACCCCATGTATCATCGCCTGCAACACCCATCTGATTACCAACTCTTATCCATGTATAAAGAGGAAGTGGTAATTCATTTTGATGGAGGGCATTATCAATTTCCTGTGGTGTATATGGTAATGCTGAGAATCCAAGATGATTGCAGTTAAACTGGATTCCTCTTCCCATATCATCTGTTACCCTTGCAAAGCGTACATCTGTCTTAAAACCACATTCCTGTGGAACCAGATATTTAGCCATATTATCAGCTACTTCATTTTCGAAGATACCGATTTTTCCATGGGGCTTATCTACATAGGTTTCCTCTGGTCCTTTACCATACCATTCCAGATGTTTAAAGTCTGCATCCATACCAAACATCATACTGAATTCCGGTAACTGACCAACCTGATCGGATGGATCCATCTCCTGGATAACCTTGATTTCTCCATCTCCATATACCTTATAGATAACCTTACAATCCATTTCTGGAGTTGTTGGCAGGTGATAGTTAAAGGTTACGGATACATGATCCTTTGCCTTCTCAACCTCATATTTGTCCATGCGACGTCCATGATGGTACTTATGGGACGCATACATAGATGCAGCCTTCCACTGTCCTGTACGGAATGGAAGCTGGTTCGCCTTATCATTCTCTGTCATAGCACGCCAGAAGTTTGGCTTTGGCATGGTCTTAAACATTTCCTTGCCGCCATAGACATAAGAGGATAATCCGCCAAACAGTCTTGAGAATAAAACTTCAAAGTTTTTACCTCTGACACCCAGATTTTTCCATCCATCGATGACAATCAGTTCCTCTTTTGCGTTCTCTTTTACTGCTGTCTGATCGATCACACCCTGTCCATAGGCGACTTCATGTCCCCGATCTGCCCACAATTCATCCTCTGCTAATACAAAGGATACAGTGATCACATACTCACCTTCATCCTCAGGAATGGTAAATGGGATTTCAAATGTATCACTAGAAAGAGGTGCAACGGATACGTTGGTGAGATAGCCATCTACATACTCACCATCCCTCTCTAAGATAATCTCACAGTCATAGACATCCGTATTCGTAAAGAGATTATCGTTATGAACAGTATACTTGTCCTTTTCTACATCAATTCGAATAGATTGATAATTGAACTTTACTTCCTGCATCTTTGGTGAAGGATCACGGTCCTTACCATAGCAGATTCCATTTCCGCTAAAGCTATAATCTGCAGGGCGATCATCAAAGTCGCCACCATACGCCTGGAATTCTCTTCCATAGCGGTCAGTTTTCGTAATTGACTGATCAATGAAATCCCAGATAAATCCGCCCTGGAATAGAGGCTCTTCCATTGTGAGATCTGTGTATTTATACATCGCTCCACAAGAGTTACCCATAGCATGGGTATACTCACAGTTGATATATGGCTTGTCTCTATGAACACTGAGCCATTCCTTGATATCATTTACTGTTGCATACATGGTACTTTCCATATCAGAGATATCAGGATAGCGTCTATCGTTAAAAACACCCTCATAGTGAACCAGGCGAGTAGAGTCCCATTTATGGAAGGATTTGGACATTTCATCAATATCCTTTCCACCAAAGGATTCATTTCCGCAGGACCAGATCAGGATACTTGGGTGATTCTTATCCCTTTGATACATGCTATTTGCACGATCCAGAATCAGTTTCTGGTACTCAGGACGATTGCCAGGAACAGCTGTTTCAATATCACGAATTCCTTCCATGATTACATCCCATGTCCCATGGGTCTCGAGATTGGTCTCGTCAATCATGTATAGTCCATACTCATCACAAAGACGATAGAGCTCTGTTCTGTTTGGATAATGACTGGTACGGATTGCATTGATGTTATTCTGCTTCATGGTAATGATGTCCTTACGGATATCATCCACAGATATAGCACGACCATAATCTGAGCTAAATTCATGGCGATTTACGCCACGGAATACAATACGCTTTCCATTGATGTGCATGATGTTATCAATCATCTCAAAGCGTCTGAATCCCACCTTTTCCACTATCACTTCCTGGAATTCATTTCGAGCATCAAAGATAGAAATGCGAAGTTCATAGAGAAATGGCTGCTCTGCACTCCATAGAAGAGGATCTTGAACAGGAACTACAACATGGTTTTTCTTTTCTAGTGTTCCATTTCCCTTGATTACAACATCGCCGTCTGAATCAAGGAGTTCCATTTGATAGTTACCGCTGTTCGTGGCATCCATATCAATGACAAGGTCAGCTGCCGTATCCTTATTTTTGAGATTCGTCTGGATCTTCATATCCCAGACATGTACTTCTGGAATAGTAAATAGGTATACATCACGGAAGATACCAGAGAATCGGAACATATCCTGATCCTCACACCAGCTTCCAGCCGTCCACTTGAAGACCTTCACAGAGAGCTTATTTTCACCCTCCACTAAGTATGGTGTCAGTTCGAACTCGGATGGTGTGAAACTATCTTCACTATATCCAATGTATTCACCGTTCAGCCATAGTGCAAAGCCACTTTCTACTCCCTGGAAGGAGATGTAGAGTGGTTGATTCTTCATAGTTTCTGGAACCGTAAAATACTTCACATAACTAGCTGTTGGGTTAAAACGAGTAGGTATCTCCCCTGGCTCGATTAATTCATGTCCATCCCATGGATATTGAGTATTCACATATTGTGGCTTATCGTATCCCTGCATCTGGATATGGCCTGGTACGCGAATACTATCCCAGTAGTTACAGTCATAATCTACTTGATAAAACTCTTTTACAGATTCTGCTTCGTTTCTAGCATAGGCAAACTTCCATATTCCATTTAGGCTGAATCTGAATGTAGAGAGATCATCATAGGCTGCATTTTTCTTTTTAAAGTATGGATGATCAGAATGTGCAGCTAATCGATTTTCTTGAAATATTTCAGGATTCCTCACTATATCGTATCGGAATTCTTTCATAGTCACTCCTAATTCTTTCTACTTAACAGTGCCTACTTAACCGTGCCTGTCACCAGATATCGCCCTTCAAGGCTCCACAGAAGAGGCATTCCTTAGAAAAGATGATTTAAATTTTTATGCCGGCTGTTTGGTTGCCAGTTCCTTTACTTCGTCAACGGTTAGTCCGGAAAAATCTGCAATCTCCTCATGGCTAAACCTTTCAGTCTTGAGCATTTTACGAGCTACACTAATGGCGTTTTCTTTTGAACCTTCAGCTCTTCCTACGACTCTTCCTTCAGCTTTGCCTTCAGCTTTGCCTTCAGCTCTTGCTTCATTTCTCATGTCTTCCATCGCCTTGCACATAACCGTCACTCCTTTCTCGTCTTCTTTAAAATATCTAACCCGATCAGCTAGCACCGGATAGTACATATCCTTCGCCTCTATACAAGCGAAATCGTGCATCAGCTTTCCGAGAGAAGTTTCATCCTTGATCTGTGAGTTCACATAGACGATATGCTCTTCATCTCCAAATGGCTCTCCGGTTTCCGTGACCGTGCGCTCAATGTGATAAATCGGGAGGCCTTTCCCCAGCACATCGTTTTCTGTGATGAAAATTACATAACTTTCATTGAGCGCTTCATATTGTTCTCCGGGCTCTGTTACGTTTGCATCGATCAGGCTGCTGTTGTATCTGGCTCTCTTAACTCCGGCACCATGATCACTGCGCTGGATCTCGATGTTGTACACATGATTCTTTTGGTCGACTGCCAGAATATCAAGTCTGACGGAGCGTCCCTGAAGGTTTTTTATTCCATACTGGCTGGTGGCTTTTGTGACCTTCAGATCATCACGTTTCAGAATAATCTGGAGCAGAAATTCAGCGCACTTTGCGTCCTCAAAGACCTTCGTCATGAAGTCATCATCGAGCAGGCGCAAATTGTGAAGACGCTCCAGATCTTCTTTATGCTTTCCTTCAAAATCTAAATCTTTGTTCATGCCACCGCCGTTCTTTTTTGATTTGTATATACTAATCTAACTTTATTATATCAGGAAAATCTGAAAATTTAAAGCTATTTAACAATGCCTGTCACCAGATATCTAAAATTCTTATACGAAGTAATTTCCTGCTTTTTCACATATTATTCACAATACCATCATATAATAATAAAAGAATTAATTCAGTAGGCAATATCTATTGAACTTAAAGAAGTTATGAACATTAGTAGATCAATCTGCTCCTATACCGGGTGTAAGATACCTGACGCTCACAGATTTAAAACCTATGAAGTAAAATAATACGGCAGGTCAGATGCAGACGATTAAGACAATTATTCAGAAATACCAGCAACAGAAAGAGGGCTAATATGTGTACATGTGTCACCTATCATACTGCAGATCATTATTTTGGAAGAAATCTTGATCTCGAATTTTCCTATCAGGAATCCGTCACAGTCACTCCGAGAAATTTTCCAATACCCTTTCGTAAAAATGAAACGATGAAGACTCACCACGCAATAATCGGCATGGCCTTTGTCTGCGATGACTTTCCTCTATACTACGATGCCACAAATGAATTTGGTCTTTCTATGGCAGGACTGAATTTCCCAGGAAACGGATATTTCCCTCAGCCTCTTGACGATGATAAGGATGAGGTTGCTCCTTTTGAGTTTATCCCATGGGTACTGGGACAATGCAAAACATTGGCCGATGCAAGAAAGCTCCTTGACAGAATACGGCTAGTCGGGATTCCATTCAGCAAAGAGCTTCCGATAACGCCGCTTCACTGGATGATAGCGGATCAAACCGGACAGATTGTTGTCGAATCGGTAAAAAGCGGTCTGCATATATATGACAATCCTGTAGGAGTTATGACAAACAATCCTACCTTTGACATCCAGCTGTTCAGGCTTAATGACTACCGCAATGTGTCAGCAGCTGCCGGAGAGAGCACCTTTGCAAATGGGCTTGTCCTCAATGAATACAGTCGCGGGATGGGAGGTATCGGAATCCCCGGAGACCTGTCATCCGGTTCACGCTTTGTAAAGGTTGCATTTACTCGCATGAATTCTCTATCGGAAAATTCTGAGGAATCCTCCGTCAGCCAGTTTTTCCATATTCTTGGCTCCGTTGAACAGCAGCGCGGATGCTGCGACCTAGGCGACGGGAAATACGAGATTACGATCTATTCCTCCTGTTGCAACATGGACAAGGGAATATATTACTACCGCACCTATGACAACAGCCGTACCTGTGCCATAGACATGCACCATGAGGATATTGACTCCGCTGCCCTTATCTCCTACCCGCTGAAGACATCAGCAGACATAGACTGGCAGAACTAATGGGGGGGGCACTACCCTCCCATTGTCAATAGGCAAACCGTCTCCACCCCCGTCGTCGCCGGAAACATATCCACACACCTTATCTCAGAAGGATCGTATCCGTTTTCAATCATGACAGGCAGATCCCTTGCCAGACTTGTGGGCTTGCATGAAATGTAGAGGATCTCGTTTACACCGTAGGAGAGGATCTTTTTCATGGCTCTGGGATTCACGCCGTCACGTGGTGGATCGAGAACGATCATGTCGGGAGGACATGGCATCTCATCCAGTACCTTAAGCACATCACCGCAGATAAACTCAACATTTTTAATCTTATTTTCTTCTGCGTTTTCCCTTGCGGCGTCCACTGCCTCCGGCACTATCTCCACACCTATTGCTCTGCCGGCTCTCTTCGCTATCACGGAAGTGATGGTGCCGGTGCCGCAATATAGGTCATAGACAGTCTTGTTATTTATGTCACTTATCATTGACATGGCTGTCTCGTACAGTTTCTCAGCTCCCAATGTATTTGTCTGGAAAAAAGAAAAAGGCGTGATCTTAAAATTCAGTCCCAGTATCTTTTCGTAAAAATAATTCCTGCCGAAAATTGTGTCGGTACCCTGATCTACCACTGCATCAGCCGGGCTGTCATTTTTCGTATGTAATATACCGGTCAGGGTTCCATCGAGCTCAAGAGACCTGATCCCGTCAGCCCACTCGTCAATAAGACCCTTATATTCATCTGCCGAGGTAGTAATAAGATCCAGAAGGATTTCTCCGCTGCCGGCTCCCTTTCTCACGAGCAGATGTCTCAAGAATCCTGTATGATTCATCCTGTGATAAAAAGGTATGTTTTTTTCTCTGAAAAAGCTCTCGGTGAAGCTTACTATGAGGCGTACATCTTTATCCACGAGGAGGCAGCCGCCGGCCGGCAGGATATCATGGAAACCGTGTCTCCTGTGCATGCCAAGCGTCAGAGGTCCGTCCTTCACCGGATTTCCAAAGGTAAATTCCATCTTATTACGGTATTCAAGCCTTCTGGGGGAAGGAATGATCCCCTTATAGATCCTCTCAAATCTTTCCTCTCCTATGGCAGATCCCAGGAGTTCTCTTATCATGCCGGATTTGATCTCCAGCTGTTTTTCATAAGGCACAGTCTGATAGGCGCAGCCTCCGCAATCCGGGAAGACGTTGCATTGGCTCTCGCATTCATATTCTGCCCGTTCCGTAACTTCGACAAGGCTGCCTTCAGGACGTCCGGCACGCTTCTTTATTATCCTGGCTCTTATAGTCTGCCCCGGCAGCACATCTTTTACGCGCAAGAATAAAGGCATCGCAGAATCCTCATCATAAATCTCTGCAATGCCTCTGTTCGGGAAGCCGACCTTCAGAACTTTGCCTGTATATATCTCTCCCTTTTTCATAATAATATCAGTCGTCTACAGTCTCAGCTTCAAATTCACTGTCAGAATCATCACTGTCACCGAATGCGTCATCGAAGTCATCGTCAAAATCAGCCTCAAGCTCAGGTCTGAACTTCTTCCAGAGCAGATAAAGCACGCCGATCGCAGCAGCTACCGCCGATAACACAAGCAGGAACTTACACAGTTTTTTCATAGCACTTCTCCTTTCAGATAGAAATGAAATGTTCGAAATCTATTGAATCTATTATATCACATATATACGGTTCAAATCTTCTTCAAATGTGCAAATCCGGCAAACATTTTCCGCACGGTTCCATCAAAATCCACCGTCACTTCAAAATCCCGTCCTCCGTCAGCTATGGCTTTCACAATGCCGTCGCCGAACTTGACATGATGTACCCTATCTCCGACAGTATAGCCAAGTCCTGCTGCCGGAGCGGAATGTTTTGAATTATAAGAAGTCATGTAGCTTAGCGCCGCGGTTTTTTTCCTCGTGACCGGCCGTTCTGATGAACCGCACCTGAGATGGGGAGCTTTGTCTATAACCTTTTTCTTCCCGGAAGCTGATGTATTGGAATTCAGAAGTTCAGGCGGTATCTCCTTAATAAACCGTGAGACGTTATGGCTTTCGAAATCGCCTCTTACCATTCTGGTTCTGGCGGCTGTCATCGTTAGCTTTGTCTTTGCGCGCGTTATTCCAACATAGCAAAGCCGTCTTTCCTCCTCTATCTCCTCTTCTGGATTATCCGCGTTTATAGACATAAAGCTCGGAAACAGTCCCTCTTCCATGCCTGCCATATATACAAATGGGAATTCCAGTCCCTTGGCACTATGGAGAGTCATTAGCACCACGTAATCATTATCCTCGGACAGATTGTCTATATCTGCTATAAGCGCCACTTCCTCTAAGAATCCGGAAAGCGAAGGTTCCTCCGCCGTTTCCTGATAGGATACGGCTTTCGAGATCAGCTCGTCGATGTTCTCGATTCTCGATCTGGATTCATCCGTATTCTCGGCGCGAAGTGCATCCACATATCCCGTCTCTTCCGTCACATATTTGATCAATGATGCCACGTCAGAAGATGCGGCAAAAGACCTGAGATCCGAGATAAAATCTGTGAACTCCCTGAGCTTTGACGCAGATCTTCCGAACGATGAGAGATCACCGGAAAGTGCTGAATAAAATGACATATTATTTTTGCCGGCAAAGCCCTGCACACGCGATATGGTGGTCTGACCGATTCCTCGTTTTGGAATATTTATTATTCTCTTCACGGCTATATCATCATTTGCGTTATCAATAGTCTTCAAATAGGCTATGATATCCTTTATCTCTTTTCTCTGATAGAAATTCACGCCGCCAACGATCTTATATGGTATATTCTCGCGCACCATCTTCTCCTCGAGAAGACGGCTCTGGGCATTGGTTCGGTAAAGCACCGCAAAGTCGCCGTACTTCGCCTCTTTTTTATAGACGCGTGAAGAAATGTCGAGAGCTATATACTCAGCCTCTTCATAAGCAGACTCAAACAGTCTGAATGTGATCTTGTCTCCGGTGCCGCTGCCGGTCCAGAGAGTCTTTGACTTCCTTCCCTTATTATTACGAATAACAGCATTTGCGGCATTCAGAATATTCTGCGTGGACCTGTAATTTTCCTCCAGCTTTATTACTGTGGCGTCCGGAAATCTCTTTTCAAAATTTAAAATATTATAGATATTTGCGCCTCTGAATTTATAGATCGACTGGTCGTCATCGCCTACCACACAGAGATTTCTGTACTTACCGGACAGAAGTCTTATAAGTTCAAACTGGGCGCTGTTTGTATCCTGATACTCATCCACCATGAGATACTGAATCCTGTTCTGGTAATACTCCAGCGTCTCCTTATCGTTTCTGAAAAGATAAACTGTCAGTCTGATAAGGTCGTCAAAATCAAGAGCATCCGACTCCTTCAGTCTCCTCTGATACTCTCTGTAGACCCTGGCCGTCAACTCACCCATTTTATCCTTTGAATAATATGCCATATAGTCATCGGGTCCTATGAGTTCGTCCTTCGCATGAGAGATCCTGCTTAAAAAAGTCTTCTCCTTATACTGCTTGGAATCAATCTCCAGATACTTCAGGACATCCTTCATAAGAGTCTTCGAGTCGTCCGAATCATATATGGTAAAATGAGAAGAGTATCCTATCCTGTCGATAAAGCGTCTCAAGATCCTGACGCAGGCAGAATGAAACGTAGATACCCAGATCGAGTCCGCTCCGTTCTCTACGAGCGAGTCTATCCTCTCTCTCATTTCCTTTGCGGCTTTATTTGTAAATGTGATTGCCATGATACGAAACGGCGCGACTCCCAGATCCAGAAGATGCGCCGTCCTGTGCGTAAGAACTCTCGTCTTTCCGGAACCCGCTCCCGCGAGTATGAGCACCGGTCCTTCCGTCGTCATCACGCCCTTTTTCTGTTCGTCATTAAGTCCCTTCAAAAGATCCTGTCCCATATCAGACCAAATTCCTTAATCCTTATTGATAATCTGAAAGCCTGTCAAGCACCATATTATATCCGTTCTCGCCAAATCTTAAAGCGCGGTTTACTCTGCTGATGGTCGCGGTAGACGCACCGGTCTCATCAGCTATGACATGATATTTCTCATCATTTCTGAGTCTTCCCGCCACCTCGAAGCGCTGTGACAGAGATTGGATCTCATTTACAGTGCATAGATCCTCAAAAAATCTGTATGCTTCCTCTCTGGTTTTAAGCGTCAGCACACCGTCCATCAGACGATCCGTCTCGCTGTTTCTTATATCCATAAGAAGTGTCCACCTGCTTTCTGTCAGAGTATACTGACTCCTCTCGACTCCGCAAAGCGAATGGTCTCATCCGGCCACACGGAAACCTGCACTTCTCCTATATGAGCTTTTCTGAGAAGGAACATGCAGAGTCTGGACTGACCTATTCCGCCTCCTATGGTAAGCGGCAGCCTGTCCTCTATTATTGCCTTCTGGAAAGGAAGTTCCGCCCTCTCGGGGCATCCTGCCTCAGAAAGCTGCTTTTTAAGAGAATCCGCGTCGACTCTTATACCCATGGAAGATAATTCCAGTGAGCGGGACAGCAGCGGATAATAGACCAGAATGTCTCCGTTCAGTTCCCAGTCATCATAGTCCGGAGCCCTGCCATCATGCGGCTCTCCGGATGAAAGTTTGCCACCGATCTTCTCTATGCATACAGCGCCGTGTTGTCTCGCGATCATATCCTCACGCTCATGCGCAGTCATATCCGGATACATCCTGAAGAGCTCTTCCGTAGTAATGAAAAAAATCTCCTCCGGAAGTCTGCAGTCTATATAATCATAAAGATTCGACATCCGCTTTTCCGTCAGCCTGACAGCCTCGTATATGCTCTTTACGGCATCTTCGAATGTCTTCTTGTTTCTGGTCTCTCTGGTGATGATCTTCTCCCAGTCCCATTGATCCACATAGATAGAATGCACATTGTCAGTATCTTCATCACGGCGTATGGCATTCATATCAGTATAGAGACCTTCTCCGACCCTGAAACCGTATTTTCCGAGCGCCATGCGTTTCCACTTGGCAAGAGAATGAACTACCTCAAGATTCCTATCGCCCTGCTCCCTTACTCCGAAAGAAACCGGACGCTCCACTCCGTTTAAGTTGTCATTGAGACCGGATTCCGACGCTACGAAAAGAGGCGCTGTCACCCTGTGCAGATTCAGCTCGGTTGATAAGATAAGCTGAAAGAAATCCTTTACTTCCTTTATCGCTATCTGTGTCTCCCTGAGATCCAGATCAGACTTATATCCATCCGGAATAAATATGTTGGACATAACTTTCCCCTTTCTAACAAGAAATCAGAGCTCGCATGTACCCACTGTCCTCGGGAACGGCAGCACGTCTCTGATATTGCCCATTCCGGTCAGATACATCACAGCCCTCTCGAAACCAAGTCCGAATCCCGCATGTCTCGTGGAACCGTATTTTCTGAGATCGAGATAATAGTCATAGGTCTTCTCATCCATTCCCAGTTCCTTTATTCTGCCGAGGAGCTTGTCGTAATCGTCCTCTCTCTGGGAGCCTCCGATTATCTCTCCGATTCCCGGCACCAGGCAGTCCATAGCCGCAACAGTCTTGTTGTCAGGATTCAGCTTCATATAAAAGGCCTTTATTTCCTTAGGATAATCCGTAACAAATACAGGGCGCTTGAAAATCTTCTCGGTAAGGAAACGCTCGTGCTCCGTCTGCAGATCGCAGCCCCAGAACACCTTATAATCAAATTTGTCATTATTCTTTTCAAGTTCCTTCACGGCATCCGTATATGTGATCCTGCCGAAGTCAGATGATGCAACATGGTTCAGACGGTCTAAAAGTCCCTTGTCTATAAATCTGTTAAAGAAATCCATCTCCTCAGGAGCATTTTCAATAACATATGTGATTATATATTTCAGCATGCTCTCGGCAAGCTCCATATCATCATCAAGATCCGCAAAGGCGATCTCCGGCTCGATCATCCAGAATTCCGCCGCGTGTCTTGTGGTATTTGAATTCTCAGCTCTGAATGTAGGTCCGAAAGTATAAATCTTCTTGAAGGCCTGAGCAAATGTCTCACCCTGCAGCTGCCCTGATACGGTAAGGTTAGTGGCCTTTCCGAAAAAGTCAGCGGAATAATCCACATTATCGTCAGCATTTTTCGGCACATCAGAAAGCGGAAGAGTCGTCACCTGAAACATCTCTCCGGCGCCTTCAGCGTCAGACGATGTTATGATCGGAGTATGCACATAGACAAATCCCCGTTCCTGGAAAAATTTATGTATGGCATAAGCGGCAAGCGACCTCACGCGGAAAACCGCCTGGAAAGTATTGGTACGGGTACGAAGATGCGGCACTGTCCTTAAATATTCCATTGAATGACGCTTGTTCTGAATAGGATAATCAGGAGTGGATGTTCCTTCTACACTTATTTTTGTCGCCTGGATCTCAAACGGCTGCTTTGCATCCGGAGTCATTACAAGCTTGCCGCGAACTATCACGGCAGATCCGATATTCAGATGGGCTATCTCCTGAAAATTATCAATATTATCGTTATAGACGACCTGAAGCGTTTTGAAAAAGGTCCCATCCGAGATCATCAGAAATCCGAAATTCTTTGAATCGCGGTTATTCCTTACCCATCCTCCGGTCACTACCTCTTTACCGCTATATTTCTCCGTCTCTTTGTATAAAGTCCTGATCTCTGTCAGATTCATCTCATAACCTCCTGAACCGTTTCCAAACTTATTAAGGGGCATTCCCTCATTAACGACAGTATATTAAAGTGTATCGCAATCAGCGCTTCTTCGCAATATCACAAATCCTTCTTCTCTCCGTTTATCATCATTTCCTCATTGCCTTCCAGAGGAATCAGAAGACATCTCTGCCCGTCAATAAAAGTAGCGGTGATTTTCTCCGCCGTATCATCCGGCACTTTCACTATCACATCAGCTTCCTTACCGTCAGGCTTCACAATACCTGACTCGGTAAGCTTTTTATTGAGATCCGACACCTGCTTCATCAGGTCTTTTCTCTCAAGACGGGGTCCGCTGTCCTTTAAAATCTTTGAGTCAATTATCTCTGAAGTGCCCGGCAGCTCCTCCTGAAAAGCCGCCTCGTATTTTGACGCTATCCTCTCGCTTCTCATGTCATCAATGCCGCTGTCGGCAAGGATAGGCTTCAGGTCATCCTTTGTCATGATGATGGGATCGTCTTTTTCCCTTATTTTTTTCTCTGTTTCCAGAAAAGTATTTAAGGTGCTCTCCACCTCCGCAAAGGAATCCTTTACCTTGTCATCGTCAGGGTCGCCAAGTGCCTCGCTGATGATGGAGGTAAATGTATTTTTCTTCTGCGTTGACGTGCGCACGCTCTTGCATTGAAAAGCATCTTCCCAGAGCTCGGTATGAGGTTCCTTCGTGTCCTTGGTGTAGAAAAGAACCGAATGCACATCGGCCATTCTCTCAGTGAATGCAGGAAATAAAAATCCGCTCTCCGGCAGCCCCACCACCCAGTCGCGCTCAAGCGAGGTGAAGCTGTTGGAATCAGGATAGTATCCTATGCCCGGCTTTGAAAGTTCCACCGGGCATATAGCTGTTATCAGATAATCATATATATCCTCCGAATCATCGAGCTCCATATTGTCGCTTGTCTTCATCGGCACGTCGTATATATCGTGGTATACGAGTATGAGATAGTTGTCCGGCCTGGCATAATTATTGATTATGAGATTATAAAATTCATGGCGGATATCATCATCCTTAAGGCCGCTGTCTCTAAGTCTTATTAAAAGCTTCTCGGATCCGCCGTCCGACTCAGCCTCCATGGGAAACGGGAGTTCTATCAGATTGTCTCCCTTCTTCCCGGACAGGGTCTTTGAAGCAATCTCAATATATTTATGTATTTCCTCTTCGGGCAGATCTACAAATGTCTTTTCAAATTCCGTTACTATATTCTTCTCGGAATTTACATAACAGCCGCACATCAGCTGAAAAGTCGCGCTCTCCTTTTTTATTCTCTGTCTTATTTCCTTTATTTCATTTTTGTCCATAATCTTTA
Source organism: uncultured Lachnospiraceae bacterium (assembly GCA_900316665.1). Lineage (GTDB taxonomy): Bacteria > Bacillota > Clostridia > Lachnospirales > Lachnospiraceae > Lachnocurva. Next base: position 2,041 of record ONDV01000015.1, on the reverse strand, counting down.
TTTTCCCTTATCGAGAAAGGACAGAAAAGCTTTTGCGTTTTTCGTATCCTTTCTTGTACGTCCTATTCCAAAGACCGGTACGGATTCTTTGTAAAGGTCATTCTCTTTAATTACAGCAGAGTCCTCCACCACTATTCCGACCGGAATCGGCTTTTTCATTTCTGCAGGATCCGGCAGAATGAAATTCTTTTTACTGTCTTTTTTCTCGGCTTCTTGAAGAGAATCCGTCTTTTTTACCTTGTCATTATCAATAAAAGTCTCATTATTTAATTCGGCGCCGTCTATATAATAGATCCTGCCGTCATAATTCTTAAGTTCTTTTTCAGACATAGCATTCCTGAGATCCGAAAAGATCCCCGACATGGCGTATGTTTTGAAATTGTAAGAATCCATTACGGCGCAGTCCAGCTTTTTCCCGTCCGAAAGCGATGACAGCTTTGTACTCACGGCAAGCGCCTGAGTTGATGAATTATCTCCAGGTCTCTCCTGCATGGACATATCGATGACGGCCTTTTTCTTATCACCATCGATTCCGATGGCACGGGAAAAATCACTTGATATCTTATTTTCAGCTTCTGTATCGCCTGAGTCGGTATTCAAAAATACTGCCGTAAAAAAAACCTGTTTTTTTGATGCATAGAAAGATATCATGTAAATAATTACAGCAGCTGCCGCTATCACAATAAAAAAAGGAATTTTGTAATAATCCCAAAAATATGACAGGTGCGCTTTCGCGCCCTGTCCTTTTATTTTTTCTCTCTCAGAGCGAATCTCATCTTTTATCGCCATGATATCACCATTGGCTGACAGAAGAAAGCACGGAAACCGCATGGTCTTTTATTACCACTTTGCCATGCTCTTTTATCTCCATGGCAACCGGTGTCTCCGCATATATGTCATCCGCATATTCCGCTACGCGGAAAGCCACTCCTGCAAAATCCTTCTTGTTTACTTTCAGACGAATTTCCATGAAAAAGCTGTCGTGGAACTGATAGAGACTCGACGGCGCATTAACTATATCCGGCAGCTTCCCGGCACAGCTGATGGCATTGCTGAGACTATTGAACTCAGCCCACAGCTTCATATCAGATACTTTATCCTCTGCCTTGTCTAAAGAAAGGTCCAGTGGCTTTTTATTCTTCTCCGCAACATCTGTATCATGGAACTCCTTCGGAACCCAGGCTTTTAATATTCCTGAATCCGTTGCTCCGTCTTTCATACGTTCCTTTATCTCGTTCAATATATTCCGAATAGCCGCATTGGCATCATCTGTGATCATAAGTGACACATCCCCTGACGGCATCACGGACATCTGAACATTGATCACGCTTCCGTCAGCTTTGAAATCCACGGCAGAGCGCGCCTCTTTCAGAACCTTGCGGAGAAATCCTTCAGCCTTGTCGCGGTGATCCATCAGATCTTCAATCTCAATACCTGACTCCGCCATCTCTTCCTGGCTTATAATGCATCTGATCGAATTATCATCAATCTTTTGGAATTTCATATGATTCCTCCTTTCAATATAATCATCCAATTTCTTTGATACACTTATTCTAGATATATCGGTCAGGATATGCAACAAAATAAGTGTGAAAAATTCTTATCTGCAAAAACTTCCCCGCATTTAATGTAACATCACGAAGTGATGTTACAAGTGCAAGCGCAAGCAAACGAAGTTTGCACTTTAAATGCGCTTGCATCAATTAACATGCATCATTTTCGTTGCAGGGATTCATTTTGCTTTTGTTTTCAGATGTCACATGGCTCGCTTATTGACGCTTCAAGCATTTTTTGGTAAAATATCTCTGTTTCGTGCGGGAGTGGCGGAACGGCAGACGCAGAAGACTCAAAATCTTCCGATGGCGACATCTTGTGGGTTCGAATCCCATCTCCCGCATTAATTACTAAAACTTCCCACATTTCATGGATCGTTTTCGTCGCAAAGGATTCATTTGCTTTTTGCTTACAGATGTCACAGTGGTGGCTCACAAGTTGTGTTTTTCTGTTTGCTCGCACGCGCTTTTTAGCGGCTCTCTGACAA
>ONDV01000045.1 GCA_900316665.1 uncultured Lachnospiraceae bacterium | reverse complement strand
GAAAAACACAACTTGTGAGCCACCACTGTGACATCTCTTGGCAAAAAGCGAATGAATCCTTGCAACGAAGATGATCCATGGAATGTGGGAAGTTTTAATTATACAGTATTGCTGTCTTTATGTAAAAATAATGGAAAAAGCCTCATGACCTGTTCCACAGTATCTGTCATGTTCTGCCTTGCATTATCAGGTCTCATTGCATCCTCCAGCGATATGGATGAGCGCCCGATCGGGAAAAACGCGTCTATTCCGCAGCTGTTCAGGATACGCGCATCTCTTGTCACGCTTCCGGAAAATGCTATGACAGGTTTTCCATACTTCTTTCCGACCCGTGCGACGCCTAAAGGAGCCTTGCCCATAGCTGTCTGGGCGTCAAGCCTCCCTTCGCCGGTTATAAGGAGATCACAGTCTCTCACATAATCAGAAAGGTGAGTGACGTCCAGTACCATATCTATGCCCGATTCAAGCCGTGCATGAAAAAATGTCTGCATGGCAAAACCAAGCCCTCCGGCAGCTCCCGCTCCATCAGCATCAGGATCTCCGCCGGACAATCCGGCAAATGTATACAGCCACTCATCCATCTTCTCTATTTCATCAGGCGAAGCGCCTTTCTGCGGTCCAAAAACAGTAGAACATCCGTTTTGGCCGCAAAGCGGATTCTTAACATCACATGCCACGCGGAAAAAACAGTCCTTTAATTCCGGCATGACATTCTCATCAGAGATATTGAAAAGATCTGAAAGTCCGGCGGCTCCGTGCCGGATTTCCTCGCCTTTTGAGTCCTTTAAGGAAAACCCCAGTGCCTGAAGCATTCCGGCTCCCCCGTCATTTGTTGCGGAACCTCCGATTCCAATAATAAAAGACCTGCAGCCATTATTAATGGCATCGCGTATCATCTCGCCCACGCCAAAAGTTGTAGCTTTCATTGGGTCAGGTCTTTTCCCCGGCGGAAGAAGAGTGATCCCGGCGGCCTTACTCATCTCCATAACGCAAGTCCCGTCCGGAAGGATACCATAGCAGGCCTCGACAGGATCTCCATAAGGGCCGGTCACCTCAACTGTCTCCTTTCGGCCACCCATACCGAAAGTCAAAGCCTCCGTAGTGCCTTCTCCGCCGTCTGCCACAGGGCGAATGACAGTCTCTGCTTTTGGATCTGCCAGAAGAATTCCATCTCTTACGGCCTCCCCTGCTTCCAAAGAAGTCAAAGAGCCCTTAAAAGAGTCCACGGCAATTACTATCTTCATAATTATCCCTCAAAAAATTAAAAAAAGAGATCGAAAACCTTGAATTTGTAAGGCTCTCGATCTCAACATCACAAGCTGCTGACGGGACTTGAACCCGTGACCTCCGCCTTACCAAGGCGACGCTCTACCGACTGAGCCACAGCAGCACTTACCATTCATTATAATGGCGACCTGAATAATATACTATAAAATAAGACTTTCGTCAACGATTAATTTCGTCATCCTTTCAGTCTCCGTCCGTACAGATAGGTAATGAAATATATTGCTGATGCCACTATCACGATCATCGGTCCCGTAGCAACGTTTGTCCAGTAGCTCGATATCAGACCGACGATACCTGAAAACAGCGCAAACATTACAGACAAAGCATTGTACTCCCTCATGTTCTCCGATATATTTCTCGATGACGCTGCCGGAATGATCATGAGAGCGCTTATTATGAGAATTCCTATCCATCGAATTGAAAGCATCACCACGGCAGCGACGATCAGGGAGAAAATGTCTTCCGTGAGAACCACTCTTATCCCCGCCGACCTCGCCATCGTCTCGTTTATGCTGACGGCGTTCAATTTATTCAGCATTAGCATCCAGTAAATTACAGCGATCACCAAAAGAACAAGAAGCCACCCTATCTGCCCTTTGCTTATACTCAATATATCTCCAATAAGAAGAGCGGAATAGTTTGAAAAATTGCCTCCGTGTGAGAGAATCGCGAGTCCGGCAGCTGTCGATGCGCTTGCGAATACCGATATGACAGTATCCGATGAAGACAGAGCCGAACGCGAGATGATGCTTAAAAGGATCGCAAAAATCAAGCCGTAAAGAAGCATTGAAATGCTCGGATCCTGAATCCCGAAAAACATACCCAGCGCAATACCGGTAAGCGCTGAATGCCCCAGGGCATCTGAAAAGTAAGCCATCTTCCTGTGGACTACCATTGTGCCAAGCATACCCAGAAGAGGCGTAATGATTATTACCGCCAGGAAAGCGAGCCGCATGAAATTATATTCAAATATATTCATATCCTATGTCTCCTCACCGGAAAAAGCCTTCTTAAACGCTTCCCTGCATCTCACCTCGTCCATGGTCCCGCTGTCAGCTATCGTTCCCTGGTCCAGAAGATACACCTTATCCGCGTACTTTGCCACATAATTAAAATCATGCGATATGATCATAACAGCCACATCGAAGTGATCTCGGAGCTGAGCCATATTATGATAGAAAAGTTCCAGCCCGTTCTGGTCTACTCCTGAGACCGGCTCATCGAGAAGCATGAGATCCGGATCCTCCATCACAGCCAGTGACAAAAGCACCCTCTGCAGCTGTCCCCCGGACAGAGCTCCTACACTTTTATCTATAAGATCAGCTGCGTCAAAAAGAGACAAAGCCTCTATTATCTTCTTTCTTGTTTTCATACTTTTAATAAAGACAGGAACTCTGCTTATATAAGATGCCATGAGGTCATACACATCCATGGGCGTAGTTCTGTCTATATTCAGCTTCTGGGGAACATATGATATCTTCATTTTTCTCACAGGACCATTCTCCCTGTTTCGAAATTCCACCGTTCCTGTATGCTTTACTTCTCCGAGAACCGCCCGGAATAAAGTGGATTTTCCTGCGCCGTTTCGTCCGATTATGGCGCTGATGGTTCCGCAGTGGATATGCATATTGATATCATGAATCACATTTTTCCCTGCAAAGCTGACGGAGAGATCTTTTATCTTTATGCAATGAAAACCGCACGGTGCCATCAGCTTCTTGGGATGATATCTTTTCTTAATATTTTCTTCCGACATGGCTCAGCCTCCGATCAGGCTTTCTTTTATCATCTTTATGTTTTTTCTCATTCCGTCTATATATCCGTCAGGATCATCAGGATCAGACTCATGTCCTATGCCGGTCAGGGGATCCAGATAGAGCACGCTCGCGCCTGCTTCCTTTTCCATCCTCCTGCCAAAAGCACTGCCGTAGGTCCGCTCGGCAAAGATCAGGGGCTTTTTCATAGTCTTTAGTTCCCTCAACACATCTCTTACTTCACCGGCGCTCACCTGTCTCTCTTCGTCAAGGTCAAGAGTATAGACATTTTCTATTCCGAGGTCTCTCGTAAAATAACCAAAGGCTTCATGAAAAGTCACCGCCTCGATACCGCTTTCTTTTGCAAGCGACTCTTCCTCTTGTGACAGCTCCTCTAGTTTTCTGTCGTAAGTCCTGTAATTTTTTTCATAGATATCTTTATTTACGGGGTTTCTCTTTACAAGGTCATTTTTCATGGTCAATAAAGACTTCCTGTAAAGCCTTACGCTCATCCAGAAATGGCCGTTTGTCTCGTTCTCATCTCTTATCATTTCGCTCTTTTTGATATCAGCTGAGAGATCCACGGTCTCTGCCATCCTTACTCCCTTGTCTTTTAGAAATGATTCGATTCCCCCGCCGTTTACATAGAATACGTCAGAATTTTTCAAAGTCTTCATGTTCCCCGGAGTCAGCTGATAATCATGAAGGCAGCCGGCGGAAGCAGGAGCAATGTCAGTTACCGTCACATTCCTTGCGCCCTCGGTCAGATTTATGGCAGAAATATAAACCGGCCAGAAAGATGCTGCTATCTTAAAATCATGATTTCCCTCTCCATCAGCTCCCTCCTTCAGTCCATAAGACCTGATAAGCCATGAGCTGCCGAGGAAACCGACTGAAAGAGCCAGGAGCATCACTATAATAAATAAAGCTTTATTTTTTTTCATTCTCCAGCACCTGCGTCATAAAGTCTTCCATAATGTCAAGCCCGGTCTTGTCTTCTGATGAAAAAGGAATAATAACTGCGTCCTCATCAGCTCCGAGACATCTTCCTATATTTAAGAGAGCCCCGTCTATCTCCCTTGGCTTCAGCTTATCAGATTTGGTGCATATCACTACCGGATCCAGATCCAGATATTTCAGCCAGTCATACATCTTTCTGTCGTCTTCACTGGGATCATGCCTGATGTCAACGAGCAGGAAAACATACCTGAGCATATCGGATCCGGTGAGATAATTACTGATCATATCACCCCATGCCGCCCTGTTTTCGACAGACGACGAAGCATATCCGTATCCGGGCAGATCCACCAGATACATACACTTATTTACGAGGTAATAGTTGATCGTCTGCGTCTTCCCCGGCTTTGACGACGTGTAGGCCAGCCTTTTTCTATGCATAAGCGTATTTATAAGACTCGATTTACCCACATTTGATCTGCCTGTAAATGCGATCTCAGGATAAATATTCCTTGGGAGACGTGAAGTGATTCCGCATACTGTATCAAGTTCAGCTTCTCTTATAACCATATAACCTCTTTTTCATGACCTTGCATTTTTGCCAATATTCTTTCATCCATTACTTAATAGAGCTCGGTTTATTATAAAAAAGCGGCCGGAATACATCCGGTCGCAGCAGTGACTAAAATTACAATATTCTATCAGGCGCTCTTTTTGCCGGAATCATGTTCCTTCGCAATCTTTCCGGTGCTGATGCCAGTCAGCTTATCTTCATGCGTCTCCAGGATCAGATTTCTGTCTACATCTTCCTTGGTTATGACGATATGCTTCACAGTCGGATCCGATGGAATATGATACATATCGTCCATCATAACCGCTTCCATGATGGCGCGCAGACCTCTGGCTCCGGTCTTTCTCTCGATCGACTTATGAGCGATTTCCTTAAGCGCATCCGGCTCAAATTCAAGCTGGACTCCATCCATGGCAAACAAAGCCTGATACTGCTTTGTAAGAGCATTCTTCGGAATAGTCAGGACTCTCACCATGTCTTCTTCCGTCAATGCATCCAAGGCAACTTCTATAGGCACACGTCCTATAAATTCAGGGATCAGACCGAATTTAATGAAGTCCTGGGGAAGAACATGACGGAGAATGTCTCCGATCTTCTTTTCTTCCTTGGATTTGACATTAGCGCCGAATCCCATAGAAGCGCTTGAGATACGACTCTCAATAATTCTGTCAAGTCCTTCGAAAGCTCCTCCGCAGATAAAGAGAATATTTGTCGTGTCGATCTGAATAAGCTCCTGCTGGGGATGCTTTCTGCCTCCCTGAGGAGGAACAGATGCGACTGTTCCCTCAAGAATTTTAAGAAGTGCCTGCTGTACGCCCTCACCTGATACATCTCTGGTGATTGAGACATTCTCTGATTTCTTGCTGATCTTGTCGATCTCATCAATGTAGATGATACCAACCTCCGCCTTCTTTATATTATAATCAGCGGCCTGAATCAGCTTCAGAAGAATATTCTCGACATCCTCTCCTACATAACCTGCTTCAGTAAGAGTAGTTGCATCGGCGATGGCAAAAGGCACTCCGAGCTCTCTCGCAAGAGTCTGAGCAAGCAGAGTCTTTCCTGAACCCGTAGGTCCGAGAAGGAGCACGTTTGATTTCTGCAGTTCAACATCATTCTCCTCCTGTGAGAGGATTCTCTTGTAATGATTATATACAGCTACAGAGAGAACCTTTTTGGCCTCATCCTGACCCATTACATATTCATCCAGAAAAGACTTCAGCTCTTCAGGCTTTCTGAGGTTGATCTCAAAATCCTCATCATCAGTCTGTACGCCATCATCATCTTTTAGCTCTTCCGATACGATCTCACTGCAGATATCTACACATTCATCGCATATATATACGCCGTGAGGCCCCGCAATCATTTTCCTGACCTGCGACTCAGGTTTGCCGCAAAATGAGCAGCGAATTCTGTCATCACTATTTGCCATATTAACCCTTTCCGAAGAACTGTTAGTGTTCCTCTTTCTCCTGATCTGCTCTGCTTGTGATGATGCCGTCCACAAGACCATAATTGAGAGCCTCTTCAGCTGTCAGAAAATGATCTCTCTCAGTATCCTCGCAGACCTTCTCATACGGCTGACCGGTGTTTGCCGCCAGAATACGATTCAGACGTTCCTTTGTCTTCAGGATATTCTCGGCAGCGATCTGTATCTCAGTCGCCTGTCCCTTGGTGCCGCCGGACGGCTGATGTATCATGATCTCGGAATTGGGAAGCGCATAGCGCTTGCCTTTCTTGCCGCCGGCAAGAAGAAAGGCTCCCATGGATGCGGCAAGTCCGACGCAGATTGTACTTACATCACACTTAATATATTGCATTGTATCATATATTCCAAGTCCTGCGGTAACCATTCCGCCGGGGGAATTGATATACATATGAATATCTTTTGCAGGATCCTGAGATTCCAGGAAAAGGAGCTCGGCTATAACTATCTGAGCTGTCTGCTCATTTACTTCCTCTCCGAGGAAAATAATCCTGTCCTTCAAAAGACGGCTGTAGAGATCATAGCTTCTCTCGCCTCTTGAATTCTGTTCTATTACATAAGGAATTGTTGCCATATATCACTCCTGTCCGAAGCTTCTCTATCAGTTCTCTTCTGTCTTCTTCTCGGAATCAGCTGACTTTTCTACGAATTTAGCATTATCCATGATGTAGTCTACAGCCTTCTGAACCTTCAAATCGTCCTCGATATTCTTCTTATCGGTATCAGAAATATGCTTCTTGATATCATCAGCCTTCATTCCATACTGTTCGGCCATCTTCTCGATCTCTTTTTCATACTCATCCTCGGAGATCTCGAATCCCTTTTCCTTCGCGATTGCCTCAAGTACCAGCGAATGTCTGATTCTCTTTTCTGCGTCAGGCTTTATCTGCTCTCTGAGCTGCTCAGCAGTAGTACCTGTAAACTGGAAATACTGCTGCATAGTCAGTCCCTGACGGGCAAAATTCTGAGCCATCTCATTCATCATGGAATCAGACTGAGTCTTTATCATGGCATCAGGAATATCCATCTCGGAACCGTCAGCTACCTTTGCCACAGCCTCATCCTCCTGTGTGCGTCTGGCGCTGTCAGATCTCGTCTTCTCAAGGTTCTTTCTGACATCAGCCTTGTATTCGTCTACTGAATCAAATCCCTGATCGGAAGCGAAATCTTCGTCAAGTTCCGGAAGCTCATCTTTAAGGACTGAATTAACGTGCACCTTGAAGAGTGCCTTTTTGCCTGCAAGCTCGCTTGCCTGATAATTTTCGGGGAAAGTCACGTTCACATCCACATCATCGCCGGCTGATGATCCCACAAGCTGATCCTCGAAATTGTCGATGAAACTGCCGGAGCCGAGCTTAAGCTTAAAATTCTCGCCCTTTCCGCCCTCAAAAGGTACATCATCAATGAAGCCTTCAAAATTGATATCGGTGGTATCACCCTTTTCAGCAGCCTTGTCAGATTCTACGGATCTGGAATTCTGACGGCGTGCAGCCTCGATTTCTTTGTCAACATCCTCATCTGAAACAGATGTGTCAATGCTTGTAACCTCTACTCCCTCGTATGCGCCGAGCTTCACTTCAGGCTTTACGGCTACATCAGCTGTAAAGATGAAGTCTTTTCCTGCCTCAAGCTGAGTTATGTCAATTTCAGGGCTCGATACGATTTCAAGACCTGATTCGTCATAAGCCTTGGGATATTCGCTCTGAATCAGAATATTGGCAGCGCCCTCGTAGAACACATCCTTGCCGTATTCAGCCTCGATGAGCTTCCTGGGAGCTTTGCCCTTTCTGAAGCCACGGACCTGAATCCTGTTTTTCTCGCGGTTGTACGCTTTCTCGATAGCCTTGTCAAGCTCTGCAGAATCTACCGTAATGGTAAGCTTCGCCATATTGTGCTCAAGATTTTCAACCTGTACGCTCATGTTTTTTAATTTTCCTCCTGTTATCAGCAGTATTTTTACACCTTTATCAAAACTTATTCTTTATTATTTAATTAAGTCGATAAACGTATCATTACAGACAGTAGTACATTTTAGCACATACTGCTTGTCAAATCAATGTATCGAACCAGTAAAAAATCAGATCAGCCAACTACATCATATCCGTCATATACGATCTCATCAGCTGTCTTCTTTGCCAGCTCCTGCCCGCCCAGATATTCGATGATGGCAAGGGCAAAATCAACAGCAGTACCAAGGCCGCGGCTTGTTATTACATTTCCATCTCTAACAACATTAGAAGGCTGCACATCAGCTCCAAGGAGTCCATTCTCAAAGCCCGGATAGCAGATGGCCTTCTTGCCCCGAAGGATGCCTGCCTTGCCGAGAACAGTCGGCGCCGCGCAGATGGCCGCCACAAGTTTCCCCTTCTCAAAGAAAGTCTGCACTTCATCAAGTATTTTTACATTATTGATAAGGGTATCCGTGCCCTTCTTGCCGCCGGGCAGGATTATTGCGTCATATTCCTTGAAGTCTATGTCCTTTATATTTACATCACATTCAAACTGGATCCTGTGAGAGCCTGTCGCCCTTCCGCGGTTCTGAACAGATACCATGTCTATGTCTATCGAAGCTCTTCTGAGCAGATCCACCACGGTCAGTGCCTCGATTTCTTCCACACCGTCAGCCAAACATATAAGTGCCTTTGCCATATATGATCCTTTCTTTTATATAAAATGAGTCTTATAAATGCCTTCTGCCCTGACATTTTCGTGACCGTTATTTACAATACTTACCCTTATATATTCTATAACATAGCGCAGAATAAAACAATTCCGGACAGAGATATCCGCGTTTTCATTCTGAAATTTTCGCATCATACTCATCGAGAAAATCGTGTTTTCTTCCGTCTCTGTCCTTATAGGAAAGCACCATTGAAAGCGAAACATTAGACATGGATTTCAGGATGTTGTTGACTATCTGCGGGTCCTCCTTCTCCAGCTTTTTTATCAGTCTCTTTACGGCTGCCCTCTTTGAGCCTTTTCCCTCTCCGCCGCAGGACGCGCATGATTCCGTCAGCCTGCAGGCGCAGTTGATAAAATGAAGATTATTATAGTTCCGCCACCTTATAATGTCCTTTTCTCTTATGAAATACATAGGTCTTATCAGTTCCATGCCGGGAAAATTTTTGGAATGAAGCTTCGGCATCATGGTCTGAATCTGTCCGGCATAAAGCATACCCATCAGCGTCGTCTCAATTACATCGTCGAGATGATGGCCGAGCGCGATTTTATTGCATCCCATCTCCTCAGCCTTGTGATAAAGCCAGCCCCGCCTCATCCTGGCGCAAAGATAACATGGACTGCTGCCGCCCGACTGCTCTTCGTTTGACACAATATCATATATGGATGTCTGAAAAGTCTCGACAGGTATGCCGAGAAGCCTAGCATTCGCCATCACAAGTTCCCTGTTTATATCATTATAGCCCGGATCCATTATCAGAAATTTAAGGCTGAAATTTCTGATGCCGTGCCTGTACAATTCCTGAAAAAGCTTCGCCATCAGCATGGAATCCTTGCCGCCGGAAATGCATACGCATATCCTGTCCCCATCTTCTATGAGATTATATTCCCTTATTGCCTTGATAAAACGCTTCCACAATTCTCTTCTGAAAGTCTTCTGAATAGATCTCTCAGCTTTTTTTCCGGCCTCTTTATAGAGAGCAGTCCCGGCATCACGCTCCGCTTTGCCTGAAGTACTCCCATCAACGCTGCCGTCATCAGAAGGCTCTCTTCCTGAAGTCTTCCCATCCGTATCTGCATTGGACGGATCTGTCATCTTCCTTATCTGGTAGCGGATATATGACTCATATCCTCCTTCTATCGAATAAGCCTCTATATGATATTCCCTCAGAAAAAGCGCCGTATCATGCGACTTTCTTCCTGTATAGCACAGAAGGTACACAGGCACTGCAGCATCGCCGTCTTCATTCATCATCTTGTCAATACTGACCTCTGAGATCTCTGTTAATAGCTTCTCAAGAGAAGCCGGATCCGCAGGAAAATTCTCCGCCGGAACATTTCTCGCTCCATCAGCTGTCCCTGTATTATAATCATCCTCTCTCCTCATATCTATGAGAAGACGGGGACGGCTGTCTTCATACATTTTCTCAATGGAAATATCAAATGACACTGCCATTCCTCCTTAAATTTTTTATTTTTGATAGCGTTTCTTTATCCTGCTTCGCAAGAGTAATCATACCTGAAAATCAAAAAATCACAAGCCATATGAGCCTGTGATTTTTGAGCCGCAAACCGCGGCATATATGTATTGGAAAAAGATAAGGCTTATTAGAATACTTCCTTAAATGCCGTATCAAGATCCTCGATTATATCATCGATATGCTCTGTTCCGATAGAGAGTCTGATCGTATTCGGCTTGATTCCCTGCTCAAGGAGTTCCTCCGGAGAATCCTCGGAATGAGTAGTGGAACCCGGATGAATAACAAGCGACTTCACATCAGCAACATTTGCAAGCAGGGAGAACAGTTCCAGATGGTCTATGAATTCGCGTGCTTTCTTGTCATCGCCCTTGATATCGAATGTGAAAATCGAGCCGCCGTCATTCGGATAATACTTCTTATAAAGTTCCTGCTGTCTCTTGTCCTTTGATACCACGGGATGAGAAACATATTCCACATAAGGAGACTCATCCAGGTATTTCGCAACCTTGACCGCATTCTCTACCTGACGCTCGACTCTGAGCGACAGGCTCTCAAGTCCCTGAAGGAATATGAATGCAGACACAGGAGAAAGCGTAGCGCCGGTGTCGCGGAGCAGGATAGCCCTTATATATGTGGCGATTACTGCCGGTGCAGTGTCTTTTGCAAATGAAAGTCCGTGGTATGAAGGATTCGGTTCTGTAAGCCAGGGGTATTTGTCAGATCCCGCAAAATCAAACTTTCCGGCATCTATTATGACGCCTCCGATCGTTGTTCCATGACCGCCGATGAATTTTGTAGCTGAATGAACTACTATGTCAGCTCCATATTCAATCGGACGTACGAGATACGGTGTGGCAAAGGTGTTGTCGATAATAAGCGGAACCTTGTGATCGTGAGCTATTTTTGCAAGAGCCTCTATATCCACGACTTCTCCATTGGGGTTTCCGAGTGTCTCTATATAGAGAGCCTTGGTGTTTGGCTTGAAGGCATTATTCACTTCGTCTTCGTTATCGGCATCCACGAAAGTCGTTGTAATGCCGTATTCGGGAAGCGTATGCTTCAGAAGATTGTAAGTTCCTCCGTAGATGTTCTTTGCAGCTACGATGTGATCACCGTTTTTGGCGACTGCCTCGATTGCGTATGTTACAGCTGCCGCACCCGAACCAACAGCAAGGGCAGCCACGCCTCCTTCAAGGGCTGCTATTCTTTTTTCAAATACATCCTCGGTAGGATTGGTAAGTCTGCCGTAAATATTTCCCGCATCCTTCAGCGCGAAACGGTCTTCAGCGTGCTGGCTGTTCTTGAATACAAATGAAGAAGTAAGATAAATCGGAACGGCTCTCGAATCTGTAACCGGATCCGGCTGCTCCTGTCCTACGTGAATTGCCTTGGTCTCGAAGTGAAGTTTTCTATCCTGAATGTGTGCCATATCTTTTCTCCTTATTAAAATTAAAAAATCCTTATCTTTTCTCAGCATGTATATATTTCGTAAATTCCGTCACATTCGACAGACTGCTGACATACCGTCGTATAAAAATCTTGCGTGTCCGTTTTCAGTCATGTCTTTCTCCTTTCAGAACCCGCTGTATCTTCCTTACAGTGAATACTATACAGGCATTACCGTTCTATGTCTAATACCGGAAAACAAGGGCTGGATATAAATTTAATTTATTGCCAATGATGTAAAAAAAGACACATAAGAAGCGTGAACTTCTCATATGTCTCTTAACTCACAAGTAGTGTTTTTCTGTTTGCTCGCACGCGCTTATTAGCGGCTCTCTGACAAAAGCGCGCAGAAATGCTTGAATTAAATTCTTGCAGTTGCAATGTGCTACAAGGATGCATTTCTGCTTGAACGATTGTCAACCGAGCCGCAGCTAGCGTGCTCGCTCACGACGAAAAACACAATGTTCGCCACCATCTGTGCATCTGTAAACAAGCTTCAATGAATCCTTGCGACAAAAATTTTCATTATTGATGTGGGAAGTTTTATTATGTCCTGCCCTTCTCATGGCTCCAGTCCAGCAGATCCTTCAAAGTGATACTGTCCACAACAGAATTCACAGCATCATTGATCTTCTGCCAGACTCTTATGATCGCGCAGTCATCCTCTCTGTCACATTCGGTCTTGTTATATCCCACGCACTCCACCGGAGACAGATCGCCTTCTGTCACGCGGAGTATCTCTCCGACTGTATACGCCTCCGGCTTTCTCGACAGGAGATATCCGCCCTGCGCACCACGCACCGAACGGACACATCCGCCGCGGTTCAGCGCTGCTATTATCTGCTCCAGATACTTTTCGGAAATTCCCTGACGCGCAGAGATATCGCGGAGACTTACCGGCTGGCCTGTATTGTTTTCAGCCAGATCAAGCATTAAGCGCATGGAATAACGGCCTTTTGTAGAAATCCTCAAATCGACTCTCCTATCATCTTAAATGAATCAGTCCTGAAAGAGCGCTGTTGAAAGATATCTGTCACCGGAATCAGGAAGAAGAACCACGATCTTCTTGCCCTTGTTCTCAGGACGAGACGCAATAATACGCGCCGCCTGCAGTGCTGCTCCGCTTGAAATTCCAACCATGATTCCCTCGGTCTTTGCAAATCTCCTGCTCTCTTCAAAGGAATCCTCGTTTGTGATGTCCAGAACCTCATCATAAACATCAGTATCCAGTACCTTAGGGATAAATCCTGCTCCGATACCCTGAATCTTGTGCGGACCAGCTTTACCCTCCGTCAAAACCGGGCTTCCTACAGGCTCTACTGCGATGATTTTTACTCCCGGAATCTTCGACTTCAGATACTCACCTGTTCCGGTAATAGTGCCGCCTGTGCCGATGCCGGCTATGAAATAATCCACTTCACCATCCATCTGCTCGAAGATTTCGGGTCCTGTGGTCTTTCTGTGTGCCTCTGCGTTTGCAGGATTATCAAACTGCTCAAGGATGATGGAGCCTGGAATCGACTCATGAAGTTCGTTTGCCTTTGCGATAGCTCCTTTCATTCCCTTTGCACCCTCAGTAAGAACAAGCTCAGCGCCATAGGCCTTTAGAATAGTTCTTCTCTCTACGCTCATGGTATCCGGAAGAGTAAGGATAGCGTGATAACCTCTGGAAGCGGCAACGGATGCGATTCCGATTCCTGTATTTCCTGATGTGGGTTCAATAATTGTTCCGCCCGGCTTTAGAGTTCCCTTCTCTTCAGCATCCTTGATCATCTCAAGAGCGATACGGTCTTTAACAGAACCTGCAGGATTCAGATATTCGAGCTTTGCGTATACGGATGTGCCCTCGATACCCGCGCTTTTGGAATAACGTGAAGCGTGCAGGATCGGAGTGTTTCCGATCAGCTCAAATGCGGACTCAACTACTTTCTTTGACATAACAAGCCTCCAATCAAAAACAATTAATTATTTTCATAACTGTATTCCCTTGTATTCCTTGTGGTTTACTAGGAATTAAGGGTATTATATATATAACCCAACTCACTGTCAACCTTAAATTTCACAGAATAAAACTTCCCGCATTTCAAGGCTCATCTGCTTGCATCCATCGATCAATAGAATCCGGTCAATTTAAATCTGATGGCGCACGACCTTGTATTCATCCCCGGATCTGAAGTAGGGGCAGGAATTGTAATGCCTCGTTTCCATGCGAACGGCATCGTCCTCGTCAAGTTCCAGATCGCAGTAGTATTCCTCGTCATCGTCATCGTAGACAAAATACGCGCATTCAAAACATTCGCCCGACATTTAAAAAACCTCGTTTCCAAGTAAAGTCTCACGCGATTAAAGCCGCGAGTGTGCGGCAGCTAATTATCAAAAAAGCCCCCTTGCCGGGGGATAAAAGCGTCATTTCATAATAGCTCCGAGAAGCCCGTAAGACACAACAGACATTATCACAGTAGCGATCAGCACTCCAAGGAGCTCGGATAACACTGCCTTTTTTATATCCATGTCAAGAAGCGACGCTACAAGAGACCCTGTCCAGGCTCCGGTGCCCGGAAGCGGTATTCCTACAAACATCATAAGTCCCATAAACTCCGCTCCCTTAACCGAGCCGGACTTCTTCATTGCTCGGTTTTCGATTTTGTCTACAAGCTTTCCGGCGCGGGGAAATTTTCTCATCCAGTTAAAAAGTTTCTTTACGAAAAGAAGAATAAAAGGAATAGGTATTATATTCCCGATCACACATAAGGGAATCGCGCGTAAAATCGGAACCTTCAGAATCGATGCGGCCAGAAGTCCTCCTCTGCATTCAAGAACAGGCAGAAGAGAGATAATAAAAACGACCACATCAGCAGACATATACTGTCCAAGTGACGACGAGAACCATTGTACTACAGAATCCATGATATACCTCTTAAAAATGAAATGATATGATTGTAAAAAGTACCTTTGTCACTGTAACCATCAAATCAGCCGATTCCATGCATTGTCAGGTATGTCTTCACTTTTTCAATGAATATTTCCATCTCTTCATCAGTACCTATGGTGATCCTGAGATAATCGCTTATACGCGGCTTATCGAAATACCTCACATATATGCCCTCCGACTTCAGCCATTCAAAAAGATCTGATGCCGATACTCCTTCATGCCGGGCAAAAATGAAATTGGAAACCGAGTCTCCGAATTCAAATCCGAGATCCTTCAGCTTCTTCTTTGTCCATTCTCTGGTTCTTATGATTTTATTAACGCCTTCCTCAAAATATTTCCTATCGCTCAAAGCAGCTGTACCAAGGTCTATGGTTACCCTGTCCATGGTATATGAATTGAAGGAAAATTTGACATCGGAAAGGTATTTTATCAGTTCAGGAGAACCCATGGCAAATCCGATCCTGGAGCCTGCCATTGCCCGGCTCTTCGAAAACGTCTGCACTACGAGGAGGTTGTCATACTTATCAATAAGCGGAAGTACCGATTCCGCTCCGAAATCCACATAAGCCTCGTCTATTATCACCACCACTCCGGGATGACCGTCAAGAATCTTCTCGTATGTATCCATTTTCTCAGCAATGCCGGTAGGAGCATTTGGATTTGGAATCACGATACCACCGCAGTCGCCTATGTAGTCGTCAGGATCCACATGGAATCTGTTGTTGAGAGGAACCTGCCTGTAAGGGATCCTAAGCATATCAGCCCAGACGTCATAAAAGGAATAAGTGATATCCGGAAAGAGAACCGGCTTCCCGGAATTAAAGAATGTAAGAAAACTCATTGCAAGCACATCATCGGATCCTACTCCGACAAAAACCTGATCTTCGGAAAGGCCGTAGTAGGATGCGATCGCGCTGACGAGCTTTGAACATTTAGGATCCGGATATTTTCTTAACGTTTCATAATCAAAAGAATCAAGAGCCTTCTTCACTCCCGGTGCCGGAGGATATGGATTCTCATTAGTATTCAGCTTTATAACATCTTTTTTGTTAGGCTGCTCCCCCGGAACATAAGGAACCACTTTTCTTACATTATCTCTCCATGTAGGCATATCTTTTCCTCCGGAATAATTATTGTTGGGCATTGTCCGCCGGTGCAGCGCCGGCTGCCGCCTGAGCGTCTGCCTCTGCCTGTACCTGGGCCAGACGGTCATGCCATGCCTGAAGCGTACCTGCCTGAGTCGTCTTCTGTTTAGCGGCAGGAGTCAGCTTGGTCCATTTCTTCCACAGAGCATCAATGACAGATGCTGAATCAGTCGTGATATTAGAAAGTCCGGGAGCTGCCTCTGCGATGGCATCATCCATAGACTTTGCATCGGCTGTGTCGTGAGCGGAATTTTCGGTGCCCGGCAGCTGATAGATAAGCACGGGCATGCCGGCGTTTACGAGCGAATACATCTTGCCGGCTTCACCAAGAGACATATTGAAACATCCGTGAGAACCACGGGTCTGATAATACGTTCCGCCAAACGACGGCTGCCATGTCGCGTCATGGAATCCCTCGCCGTTATAGAAAGGCATCCAGTAGCTTACCTTGGTATGATATGCAGAACCGTCATCATTACGGCCGTTCAGAACGGACGGGGATCTCTTGAACTGAATGAAAAATGTGCCCACGTCTGTCGCATGTCCCTTATTGGGATTTCCCGACACGCCATCAGCTTCGAATACCTTTGCGCCGTCCTTGTAGACAAAGACATGCTGTGCCGTAAGATTCAGCTCTATATACGAATTGCCGTAAGGCTTTGAAGTATCATGGCTTGCTGCTGTGCTTGAATAATTTATTCCGCGCGAAACATCTTTTCCTGCTTTCAGATCGGCTTCGATCTGAGCTACTTCCTTATTCTCATCAATTTTCCAGCCGTATGTGCCGCCGGGAACGCTGACGGTCTGACCGTATGATGTCTGCAGGGTACAGGGCTTTCCGACCGTATTATATTTATCCTCAAGCTGCTTTACATAGGCTCTTATGGCATCCTCGTTGTATGCCATCTTCATGTCCTGCCCGACGGTAAGAAAACCTGCGAGCGTATCCTTTGAGATGGTGTCGCCCTCATTGTACGAATATTTGATGCCGACCACTTTATTCATATCAGCAACCAGAGATTTCAGAGTCTTGTCATCTTTCTTGACCGTCGGCTGGACGTAGATCTTCGACTTTTTGATATCAATGGAAGGCTTCATGCTAGTCACATCTTCGCCGGCAGTCTTTTTAAGAAGATCCATATTGACATTGTCGCCGTATATTTCAGGCTTTACCGAAAATTTACCGTCCTTGTACTGATATGTGGCATTCTCGGTTGCCGTTATATCCTTCTTTGTAACGGCCGGCAGCTTCGACAGTGCCTCGTCAAGCTTAGCGCTGTCATAGGAGACTACCAGTCCGCTTGTATATCTGACCGGATGGATAAGAGAGCCAAGCCAGAGAAATCCGTTCTGCTTTGAAAGGACTTTTTCGAATTCCGATTTCTTGTCAGCGATTTTCATTCCTATCTCAGACGATGTAATGTAATTTTTGTTTCCATCGCCGTCTATTATTTCAAGTTTATAATTCTGTCCTTTCTTATTGATCTCGTCCATGATGTAGGACGCAGTCTTGCCGGAGGCTTTGACTCCGTTTACGGTGCTGCCGGGAAAGAAATGTTTTTCATAAAATAAAGCGATCCCGGCATATACCAGAAACAATCCTATCAGGCATATACCAATGATTATCAATAATTTCTTGGCAGGTATTTTCTTTTTCATAACCTCTTCCTTCTACTTCCTGTACGGTCTGATCACAGACTCTCGTCTGGTCTTCCTGGCATTATAAAGCTCCATGTCGTCTCTGTGAAGCATTTTATACAGCTCCGAACCAACATTATACATAAAATCGGCGCATCCTGCAGAAATATCTAAAAAAACCATTCTGATATCTCTTATTAAAACTTCCCAAATTTAATGTAACATCACGAAGTGATGTTACAAGTGCAAGCGCAAGCAAACGAAGTTTGCACTTTAAATGCGCTTGCATCAATTAACATGGATCATCTTC
>ONDV01000096.1 GCA_900316665.1 uncultured Lachnospiraceae bacterium | reverse complement strand
AGATTCTTCATCAGTCCTCACTCCGTTTCTCTCTCGCTTTCTGGATCAAGACAGCAGCCACGATGACCATAAACATAGCGCCCATCATGACAGGGATGTTGATAGTAGTTAGCTTTCCTTCCGGCAGCCCATCCTCGGCGATACGAAGTATGCCAGTGATGAGATTGCAGAGGCTAATGATAAAGATCAGGAGCGTCCATTTCTTCCAATTTCCAGACACACCAAAGTAAACGCCCTTCATGACCATATAGACGATGTAGACCGTTATCATCAGAAAACTGACCGTCATCATCGCAAAGCTGCCGTCCATGGGGAATATATCCAAGTCCACAAGGCAGGAAGCGATGATCCCAGCAAGGACTCCAGTGATGGTCGCATACTGATACGCACGTCCCCTGACGGCTGTCTGCATTTCATCATACATAATCTGCTTGGTCTTTTTCTTCTTATTGAGTACGAGCACAAGAAGCACAAAAACTGCAAATGCCAATCCAATACCGATACCTATTTCGTAATACATGATTCGTCCTCCTTACTTTGCGTCAAGTTTATTTGACATCAAGAGCATAGCATGATGAATAGCAAAATGTCAACTATATATTACATATTTTGGGAATAATAAAACAATAGAAATATCAACGATTTCGTGATGTGATAAACAAGACTTTTGAAGCAGAATCTATCGGAGGAAAACCTAATGGCTGTGCAGTATAATAGGCCTTTTAAGATGATGATTGACAGAAAAATGACGCCGACGGAGCTTAGAGATCAGGCGGGCATTAGCAGCAGTATTATTACACATCTGAAGAAGGATTAGTCCATCTCCTTGTCCGGCATAGAAAAAATTATACAGGGTGATGCAGTGCGGCGTAGACGATATTCTGGAATTTATGCCGGACAAGGAAGAAAGGAAGCAGTGACGATGATGGACGTAGAACAAAGAGAGGCTGCCAGACAGTTTGTCAGTAGATGGCACGGAAAAGGTAATGAAGATGAGGACGGGCGCTCCTATTGGCTGGATTTTTGGTCAATTCCATGGGATGAAGGACGGGCGCTCCTATTGGCTGGATTTTTGGTCAATTCCATGGGATGAAGAATCCGACCGAGCGTGTGAGTTTTGAGAAGAAAGTCGTTGTGGACGGAAATACGAAGCGGATCGGCGTGTATATTCCGGAGACGCATGTTCTGATTGAACAGGCTGGAAAAGGATTGACAGCCTGCTTAAAAGTGCTATTCTGTTAGTGGGAAATCCCACAATGCTAGGAGGTGATTTTATGGAGGCAGTCAAAGATTACGATGTGCATATTGACAGCAAAAAACGCGTAACTCTCCGCGGCGCAAAATATCAGTATTACAACGTCAGAGAATATGAAAATGGCTGCATTATGTTGGAACCTCGAGAACTGATCACTCCAGAGGAAATATCATCCAAGACACTCGCCAGCATGGATCAGGCGATTCGCAACTTTAAGCTCGGTCAGGTATCGAATCCGGTAGATCTTTCTGATTTTTGAGACATAGAAATGAAGTACAATATTCGAATGGGCATACCGGAAATGGAAGCTTTATGGTCAAGGCTGCAGAGCGAATATCGCGGCGGGACTATCAGCAAGAAAGAAGCCTCTCTCTATAAAAAGTGGGGTAAGACTTTAAAGCTTCTATCCGAGAATCCAAGACATCCGGGCTTACGGACGCATGATATTCAGGAATTGACAGATCGATATGGGGAACGCGTCTGGCAGTCTTATCTGGAAAATAAGACAAGCGGTGCCATGCGGATGTATTGGGTATATGGACCGGATCAGAAATCTATCACCATTATTGGACTGGAGCCTCATCCGGAAGATAAGAAGAACGGTGCTTATGCCAGAGTCGCTCTATCAGAGTTGCCGCCGCTTGCGTGATTGAGCAGAGCTACTCATATAGGCAAGTAATGCAGATGGCAACATTTTGGCAACAATAAATCAGATAGTCCATAGAAATAGTCTAATACGAATGCCAGAGATACGACAGCTTACGAAACTTAGCATAAAAGTTTAACTTTATGCTTGACAGGATCGAGCTCGAATA
>ONDV01000019.1 GCA_900316665.1 uncultured Lachnospiraceae bacterium | reverse complement strand
CTTTTGTCAGAGAGCCGCTAAAAAGCGCGTGCGAGCAAACAGAAAAACACAACTTGTGAGCCACCACTGTGACATCTCTTGGCAAGCTTCCATGAATCCCTTGCAACGAAGTTTTTCGTTATTTATGTGGGAAGTTTTAGTCAATAATTAAAAAACAGGGACAGCCGTGCCCCTGTTTAATATTCGCTGTCAGAAGATTCCTCACGGAAGATATCTTCGCGAATGATATTGATGCAAGCGCATTTAAAGTGCAAACTTCGTTTGCTTGCGCTTGCACTTGTAACATCACTTCGTGATGTTACATTACATGAGTGTCACAATTCATCCTGTCACACATTTTTTCTCTTACTGCAGAAGCTCAGTCTTTACATATCCTGTCGCTCCTCCATACGTGGTAATGCTTGTCCAGCCGGACGCATAATTAGCACCGATCGTGACCGGCTCAGACACATATGCAACAGCAGCTATTGATGCGTCTTCACGCATATCGGTTCTGACTCTTACAGTATTCTTCAGAATAATCTGAGCACCCGGATTCAGTCCCGCGACTTCTATCTGGTCTGTCGGCTGCTGTGTACTTGTACTGCCTGACTGAGAATTATCTCCATTTCCCGCATTATTGGTATTAGAGGAATTGTCATTGTCCTTATTCTCGGCCTTCTTTTCATTCTTCTTATCAGTCTTGTTCTCAGACTTTTTGTCAGAATCGCTCTTTGGCTTATCACTTGAGAGTTTGTCGGTCTTTACATATCCGGTCTTATCCTTGTAATCGATCTTGCTCCAGCCGTTTTCATCACAGATCTTCTTTACGCTCTCGCCCTTTTTCAAAGTACCAAGCACAGTGCCGTCTGAAGAAGCCTTGTCCATGACCTTGACGCTTTCAGTCGTATACATCTCGGTCGCTTCGGACACTTCCTTCTCATGAGTCTCTTTCTCGTCCTTTTCCTGCCTGTCATAATCCTGATTCCACTTCGTAGTAGCATCGGAAAGAGTGGAATTCAAGAATACGGAAAGCTTGCTGTCACTAAGAAGCGCCTGGTTAAAGCGGCTCTGGACGTCTTTCCTCAGTTTCACGAAATCATCCTGCTGCTCGTATTTTGCTATGAGAGCTGTAATGTCCGGATCCATATCAGAAATATGGTTCACCGAATTAAATGATGAATATGCGTTATCAATATAGAGCTTACCCTTGCTGTCAGTCTTCACATAGAAAAATTCCAGTCCGGGAGCTGCCGTATCTATGTCCTTAAAGCGGACGTCCTCTGTTATCGATACGAGGTAGGACGTTTTATTAAGACCCTGCTTGTAGTAGATCTTAGTATTTTTATATTCCATTACATACTGACTGAAGAAACGAATATAATCAGCTTCCCTGTCAGACATGGGATGGGCGATCTTCTTTATCGAGTCCACATCTCCGTCAGCATAATATTTGAAATAATCCGAAAACAGCTTCTTTAAATCCTTCGATACATCAGCTGTCTTCTTGTCCTTCTGCGTTTTCGTATCCGATGCGGATACGAACTGACCGTAAGTATTGTTGATATTGCTCTCTTCCGCCGTGCACCGCATAGTCAGAAATATAATTCCTGCGAATACAAGTGCCGCCAGATAATATCTATAGAGCCTGCTGTCTGTCAGAGCATACCATATATCAGCAAGCCTCTTTCCAAATTTCTTCATCTTGCCTCCGGATGATTACAATGTTTAAAAAAAGTGATGTATGTGACAGGATTCGAACCTGCGTTCTTCGGAGTCGGAGTCCGATGCGTTATCCAGCTGCGCCACACATACAGATGACATATATTCTAACAGAACATGACTTATAAATCAACCTGTATCAGACTGCATACCTCTTCGGGACTGATCTTGTCTGTATCTATTATCTGCTTTGCACAGGATCTGTACAGGGGCATCCGGATGTCCATCATTTCCTTTATTTCGTTCAGGTTTTTTTTATCTTTAAGAAGCGGTCTTGTATTATCTGCTTTAAGCCTCTTCAAAACAGCTGCCGGATCTGCGATCAGAAGGATGGTATTCTGTTTTTTCAAAATGTCCCTGTTTTCTTTTCTCAGTACGACCCCGCCTCCGCAGGAGACTATGACAGAAGTATCCTTATCCGACAGCTCCCTTAAAAGAGCTGTCTCCATATCACGGAAGCTTTCTTCTCCCTTGTATTTGAAAATTTCATTTATGGACATCCCGGATCTTCTCTCGATCTCCGCATCCATGTCCACCACAGGAATTGACAGCCTCTTCCCAAGGCAAAGCGATACTGACGTCTTTCCGGTACCCATATATCCCGTCAGAAAAATTTTCAAAATCATTCCTCCATCAGCTTATGTACGGCATTAAGTATGACCTTCATATTCTTTGCGGGTATCTGTCCCGGCGCACTCGAAAGTCCTTCGGAAGCAAATGTTATTGCGGAGCCGAATAGCTCTCCGGTGATCCTAGTGATGAGCCCGGATCTGCCCATGGAGATTCCGACAACGGGAACCTTGGGATATTTCTCATGAAAACGCGTCGTTACATGGAGAACCTTCAGTGCATCATCGGCATTCTCGGGAGTAACTGCAAGCTTTACTATGTCCGCGCCTGTCATCATCATCCGGATCAGCATGTCATACATTTCTTCAGAATCAGGCGTCTTCATAAAATCATGCTGGGAGGCTATCACACGCTTTCCCATACCATGGACCCGTCTGACCATATCCGGCGCATCGTCAGTTTCGAAAGTTTCAATATCAACCATATCCACAGATTCGGACTGAGCAGCATTCATTATAATTGAATCTACCAGTTCTCTCTTGACGGACAATCTTCCGCCCTGGCTTAATGTACGAAAGGTAAATAAAAATATGGTATCATTCATTTTCGGAAGTCCATCCAGAACTTCTTTTATTTTATCGGGATTGGGTGAACCCTCATAGTAATCCGCCCGCCACTCGATCATTTCGCATCCGCCCGCAACAAGATTATTGACTCTTGTCAGGCAGGCATTCCTGTAGCGTTCCACGACAGGAACGCATATAAGCGGCATGCCTGATCCTATCTCATGTCCCTTTACTATCATATCTGTCTCCCTAAAAAACATTTTTCTTTAGTATAGTAGAAATTTCAAAGCTTGGCAATCGAAGTGAGAATTGACTTAACGCATAAAATCGAATATTATTCTTGCTTATAGAAAGACTTGATCGGAGCTTAATATGACAAGAATTACAGGAAACACTTCGCTCTACTGTCTTCTGGGACACCCTGCGCACCATTCCAGATCTCCTGAAATGCATAATCTTTCATTTCAAGAACTCGGAATAGATGCCGTCTATCTCGCTTTTGACATTGAGCCTTGCGATTTTCAGAAAGCCGTTACCGGACTTATCTATTCCGGTGTCAGAGGAATGAACCTTACTATGCCCTTCAAGCATTCGATAATGCCTATGCTGGACGAGATCGAGCCTCAGGGACAGCTGGCAGGCGCAGTAAATACGGTGACTGTGAAAAACAACAGACTCATCGGAACTACAACTGACGGCAGGGGATATATCGATTCCCTGAAAGAAAAAGGTTTTGATATCAGGGGCAAAGAGATGACAATTCTCGGCGCGGGCGGAGCGGCGACAGCCATCATCGCGGAAGCGGCGCTTACCGGAGTGAAGAAGATCCATATAGGAAAAAGAAAAAATTCCACCTATGATGACACTCTTGATTTTGCAAAAAAAATCCGGAGTTCAACTGACACGGATGTATCGGTCTTTCCGATGGATGACGAAAATGAGATGCAAAGCGCGATAAAGACATCAGACCTTCTTACAAATGCGACAAACGTCGGCATGGGAGATGACAATAGGTCTCTTGTTCCGCAAAATATGCTGCATGACGGTCTTTTTGTCACAGACATCATCTACCACCCTGAAAAGACTACTCTTCTGGCGGAAGCAGAGGAAAAAGGACTTTTAACCATGAACGGAAA
This sequence comes from uncultured Lachnospiraceae bacterium, assembly GCA_900316665.1. GTDB lineage: Bacteria > Bacillota > Clostridia > Lachnospirales > Lachnospiraceae > Lachnocurva. Next base: position 65,158 of record ONDV01000019.1, on the reverse strand, counting down.
ATATATGCTGCTCTACCAGGGAGCTGCGTCTTTTAAGATATGGACCGGACAGGACATGCCTATAGATCTTGAGAAAGCTGAAATATTTCACTGATTTGATTTGATTTTAGGAGGAAAAAAGTTATGAGTTTCAAATATTTGAGGAAAATGCCGACACCGGATGAAATAAAAGAAGAATATCCGCTGACGGACGATATGAAAAAAATAAAGACAGATCGTGACAAGGCGATCTCTGACGTTATAAGAGGAAAGGACAATAGGTTTCTTGTAATAATAGGTCCATGCTCTGCCGATTCGGAAGATCCTGTTATAGAATATGTCACACGTCTGAAAAAAGTACAGGAAAAGGTCAAGGACAAGCTGATCATAATCCCCCGCGTCTATACAAACAAGCCCAGAACAAACGGAGGCGGATACAAGGGGATCGCTTCCCAGCCGGATCCCACCAAGGCTCCAGATATGGTCGAGGGACTTATAGCAATGAGAAAGCTCCATCTTCGTGCGCTGAAAGAATCCGGTCTGTCAAGTGCCGACGAGATGCTCTATCCGGAAAACTGGCCTTATGTCGAAGATCTGCTTTCATATGTCGCTATAGGCGCGAGGTCTGTGGAGGATCAGCATCACAGGCTTACGGTTTCCGGATTCGATGTCGCATCAGGAATGAAGAATCCAACCTCAGGCGATTTCTCAGTCATGCTTAATTCCGTGTATGCGGCTCAGCATCCTCACCACTTCACTTTTGCAGGATACGAGGTAGAGACCAGTGGCAATCCCCTCGCCCATACGATCCTCCGCGGAGGTACATCAAAGCACGGCAACGCCACCCAGAATTATCATTACGAGGATCTGATCCGGCTTAATGATATGTATTCAAAGATGGATATAGTGAATCCGGCCGCTGTTGTCGATGCAAACCATTCAAATTCAGGAAAGAAATTCCATGAGCAGATCCGCATAGTCCGCGAGGTCATGCACAGCCGCATGTATTCCGATGAAGTCCGCGCTCTTGTAAAGGGCGTGATGATAGAAAGCTACCTGGTGGAAGGCAATCAGAAAATCAGCGACAATCAGGTCTTCGGTCAGTCGATAACCGACCCCTGCCTTGGATGGGACGATTCAGAAAAGCTCATTTACGATATAGCTGAATGGGCGTGATGATTCATTCGCCTTTCCTTAAATTAATAAAAATACGCGTAGTCACCTTATAGACCTTGCATCCCTTTTCCTGGTCATTTAATTCTCTTACCAGACTCGTATAATACTCCTGCTTGTCCATGGATTTTCTAAGCAGACGATATACGGTCAGATATTCACTGGGAGCAAGGTCTATATTTTTTGTCGCCTTACGCACTTCTTCCTTAACCGCCTGCGGCAGCTTACCGACAGCCTTTTTCTCCGGTTTCTTCTTTGAGGTCTTGTCGGATTTTGCATTATCCGCTTTTGACATCCGGCTGCTGTCGGTCTTTTCGTTAGCCGGCTGACCTTTCTTTTTGTCGTCAGGCTTATTATTTTTCTCTGCAGCGGTCTTTTCCGGCTTTACATTTTCAGTGCTATTATTATCAGGTTGCTTTATTTTACTCTGTCGTCTGAATCTCAACTTTCTGTCGACGAAATCCTGATTGTTCCAGAAATCAAGGACAGAGTCAAAACCTGTATCATTGCTTATCACTACAAATTCCGTCTGCCTTGTTGTGGCGACTATGTAACCTGAAAGAGCAGACAGCTGAAAATCGAGGTAATTTTTTCCTGTCTTCTTGACCTTCAGATAACAAAAAGAGGCTTTTGACTGAGAAATCCTGATCGTCAGTTCAAGCGGAATCGATGATGCCTTGCTGCTGTAGAACAAAGCCACCTCATCATCAGGACCGAGAGTCTCTATTCCGTCCAGTCCGTTATAATTCACATTTTCGTAATCAATAAGATATACGCTCAATTCTTACCTCCTTGCCAGTGCATACGCAAGCACAGCAGCAACCGTCTTTGAATCCTGGATCGCTCCGCGCCTGATCTTGTCAATAAGCGCATCCAGATCCCAATTCTCGATAAAAATATTTTCCGCTTCATCCAGGATCTGCTCCTGTCTTTCTCTTAGTCCGTCAGCAAGATATACATCAATGAATTCATCGCAGAAAGCAACTGTTGATTTTAATTGTAGCAGAGGTTTTACAGACTTACAAATATATCCGGTCTCTTCCCTCAATTCTCTCATGGCAGTAATTTTCGTATCCTCGTTTACCGAATCCCTCGCACCTGCCGGAATCTCCAGAGTCCATCGGTTCAAAGCCGGCCGGTACTGTCTGACCATCACTATCTGTCCGTCTTCCCTGACTGCAAGCACGGCAGCGGCGCCCTTTCTATGAGATACAAAATCCCATTTCTCGCGGCCGCCATCCGTAAGAAGCATGGAATCAGAATACACGTCCAAAATAGATCCCTTATATACAAGTTTTCTGTCCTCACGCACAGCATGGCGGATGTCATCAGGCAGGTTCATTTCCTTTTGTCTCTCTTCTTCTGTCATATCTGTCCTTTCTTTATGAAAAAAATGGACAGCCGGTCATATGACCGGCTGTCCAATCTGGAGTTTATTTAGCGTAATCAGTAACTCGAGATTCACGAATAACACTCACTTTTATCTGACCGGGATATTTCATTTCATTTTCGATCTTCTTAGAAATATCATGAGCCAGAACTACCATCTGGTCATCATTAACTTTATCAGGCAGCACCATCACGCGTACCTCTCTGCCGGCCTGAATGGCAAACGACTTGTCAACACCGGGGAAGGAATTGGTAATCTCTTCCAGCTGAGTAAGTCTCTGAGTATATGCCTCCATAGTCTCTCTTCTCGCTCCGGGTCTGGCAGCGCTTATTGTATCAGCAGCCTGCACAAGACAAGCTATAAGAGACTGAGGTTCGGTATCACCATGATGTGAAGCTATGGCATTGATAACTATAGGATCTTCCTTGTATTTCTTAGCGATCTCCACACCGATCTGTACATGCGAGCCTTCACGTTCCCTGTCTACAGACTTGCCGATATCATGAAGAAGTCCGGCGCGTTTTGCCATACGAACGTCAACTCCTACTTCAGCAGCCATCAGTCCGCAGAGCTCAGCAACCTCTATTGAATGCTTGAGACCGTTCTGACCATAGCTGGTACGGAATTTCATTCTGCCCAAGAGACGAATAAGCTCCGGATTCAGACCGTGAACGCCGACTTCAAGAGCTGCTTCCTCGCCGGCTTCCTTGATGGTGGTATCGACTTCTTTCTTGGCCTGATTCACCATTTCCTCGATCCTGGCCGGATGGATACGACCATCCACGATCAGCTTTTCAAGAGCAATTCTCGCAACCTCTCTCCTGACAGGATCGAATGAAGATAATACAACAGCTTCAGGAGTATCATCAACTATAAGTTCTACGCCCGTAAGAGTTTCCAGAGTACGGATATTACGTCCCTCTCTGCCGATTATTCTGCCCTTCATCTCATCATTCGGCAGCTGTACAACGCTAATTGTCGCCTCTGCCACATGATCCGCCGAACATTTCTGGATAGCTGTCACCAGAATGTCCTTGGCTTGCTTGTCGGCATCCTCTCTGGCCTGAGCCAGCGTCTCCTTCACAAGTTTTGCAGCATCCAGCTGCACGTCTTCCCTGACTGTGTCCAGAAGCATCTTCTTTGCTTCGTCAGTAGTCAAACCTGATATTCTCTCGAGTTCCTGCGCTCTCTTTTGGCTTATCTTCTCGAGCTCATCTTCTTTCTTCCTTAGCTCATCTTCCTTACGGTGAAAATTAGCCTCGCGTCTTTCAGCTGCCTCGATCTTCCGATCGAGATTTTCCTCTTTCTGAAGAATCCTATTCTCGTTCTTCGAGACTTCAGCTCTTCTGTCCGCGATCTCCTTGTCAAGCTCGTTTTTCAGCTTCAGATTTTCTTCCTTAGCTTCCAACATTGCCTCGCGCTTTTTCGCTTCAGCATTCTTGACAGCATCATCAATTATCTGCCTTGCCTGTTCTTCCGCCCCGCCTATCTTCTTCTCATTCTGCTTTTTATGATTTGCGTTTGAGATAGCGAGGGTCACAGGTACACAGACTACAAATGTTACAATTACTGCGATAATAACAGCAAGCACAGGAGCACCTCCTCTATTCAGTTGTCCATGTTCTCTTTGAAATATTGAAAACCGTCAATTCGATTTATCAAACTTACAACATATAAATATTAACTGTTTAGAGAGTCAAAGTCAATCATATGTGAAACTTGGCAAGGTAAATTATATGCGATCAACAAAGAAATTGAATTGTACCAAAATTTTATATGATCTGTTAATTATCGCGATTCCCGGATTTTTGCCATGCCGATATTGCCTCTGCTATATCAGTATAATCATAGCCTCTCGAAAGGAGAAATCTGTATGCCTTGGCCTTTTCCTTTATAATGGCATTATAATCATCTGATGAAAAATCATATTGCTTTTTTTCGAGCAGTTTTTTTACCTCTTCCACCGGATCTGCTTCATATATTTTCTCAAGCTCAGCCTCAATTATATCTTCCCTGATCTGCTTTTTCAGAAGATCAGAGATTATTCGCTTTTTAGATCTGTCGTGCTGATGAAGAAGAATATAATTATCTGTAAGGCGTCTGTCATCAATATAATCATATGACTTAGCGTATGCAATGGCAGAATCCACGGCCTCAGACAGATACCCTTCTCTTGAAAGAGCGTTTCTCAGTTCATTCTCCGAACGATCCGACCTTGTCAGAAGACTGATGATCTTCTCTCTGGCCTTTGGAATCATAATTTCCAAAACATCCGCATATTCATCATCGCCAAACGGAGTCCCTTCAGTCAGCTTTAATCCGGACAGATCCCGTCCGGACAACATAAAGGAAGTTCCGTCATCAAGTTCTATTACAAACCGCTTTCTGCGTGGTAGCTGCGATATCGACAGAATCTGCTTATTCATCAGCTGGTTTTTCTGAATCAGCTGCCGGAGCCTCTCCTCCTTCAGCTTCCCCGTCCATACCGTAGTGAGCTCTTACTTTTCCCTCTATATCAGAGCAGACAGAAGGATTATTACGCAGATATTCCTTGGCATTCTCACGTCCCTGACCTATCTTCTCTCCATTGTAGGCATACCAGGCGCCGGACTTGTTCACAATATCAAGATTTGTCGCAATATCAAGGATATCTCCCTCCTTTGATATGCCGGTGCCGAACATTATATCAAATTCAGCAGTCTTGAAAGGAGGAGCGATCTTGTTCTTTACCACCTTTACTCTGGTGTGATTACCAATCACATCACCGCCCTGCTTTATTGATTCGACACGTCTTACATCGAGTCTGACTGAGGAATAGAATTTAAGTGCTCTGCCGCCTGTGGTTGTCTCAGGATTACCAAACATAACTCCGACTTTTTCACGCAGCTGATTAATAAAGATAACAATACACTTTGTCTTGGCAACTACTCCCGTAAGTTTCCTGAGGGCCTGTGACATGAGGCGAGCCTGAAGTCCTACATGTGAATCCCCCATATCTCCGTCGATCTCGGCCTTTGGTACGAGAGCCGCCACAGAGTCCACGACTATAATATCAACAGCTCCGGACCTTACCATTGTCTCGCAGATCTCAAGAGCCTGTTCACCGCTGTCCGGCTGTGAAATATAGAGGTTGTCTATATCAACTCCGATGTTCCTGGCGTATACAGGATCAAGGGCATGCTCGGCATCAACAAAACCGGCTATGCCTCCTCTCTTCTGAACCTCTGCTACACAATGAAGAGCCAGAGTAGTCTTTCCTGAAGACTCGGGTCCGTATATCTCCACGATCCTTCCCTTGGGAAGTCCGCCCTGTCCGAGCGCTATATCAAGACTTATGGAGCCTGTAGGAACCGTCTCCACCTGCATATGAGAGCTGTTATCACCCAGTTTCATTATAGAACCACGGCCATACTGCTTTTCAATCTGAGCAATCGCCGCATCCAGAGCCTTCAAACGATCATCTTTTGCCATCTTATCACTTCTCCTGTTCTGCGAATATTTGTTCGATATGATAATGCTACAATACATGACATCAAAAGTCAAGAAAATGTCCATGCGTAATGTCATTTTTTACGGAAAGAGCAGCCGCATATTCTGCAGCTGCTCTTTAGTGTAGCATTAACCGAAGGTATATCAATTAAAAAAATATAAATTATTTCAAAATAATTTATTAAAGATCCTTATCAGTTTCTGCTGAATTCCTCAAGTTCAAGACCTTTATTCCTATCAAGTGTCATCTGGATCGACCACTCATTTACCCATAAAAGAAGCGGCCGCCCCTTCATGTCCGTAACTTTCTTCATATCTGATGTGCCGTTTATTTCTCTTATATCAATACTTTCCGGATTCTTTATCCATCTTATGTATTCATAAGGCAGATTTTCAAGAGTTATCTCAACATTATATTCGCTCTTCAGTCTGAACTTCAGCACATCGAACTGAAGCACTCCGACTACTCCTACAATGATTTCTTCCATATTGCCCTGGTATTCCTGGAACATCTGGATCGCTCCTTCCTGAGCGATCTGGGTAATGCCCTTTACATACTGCTTTCTCTTCATGGAATCAGACAAGCGGCATCTGGCGAAATGTTCGGGCGCGAAAGTCGGTATACCCTCAAAGGCAAAATGTTCCTTTGCATTTGTCAGCGTGTCTCCTATAGAATAGACACCGGGGTCGAAAAGACCGATTATGTCTCCGGCATAGGCCTCCTTTATCATTTTTCTCTCTTCCGCCATCATCTGCTGCGGCTGGGAAAGTCTGACAGTCTTCCTGCCCTGAACATGATAAGCATCCATGCCTGCTGTAAAGCGGCCGGAGCATATTCTCATGAAAGCGACTCTGTCACGGTGGTTTTTATTCATATTTGCCTGGATCTTAAAGATAAATCCGGAGAAATCGGATGAAAACGGATCTATCTCTCCCTTATCCGACATCCTCGGCATCGGCGGCGCGGTCATTTCCAGAAAATGATTGAGGAATGTCTCCACGCCAAAATTAGTAAGTGCCGACCCGAAAAACATAGGTGTCTCTTCACCTTTATTAATAAGATTCTGGTCAAGGGGAACCACAGTCTCGTCAAGCATCTCCGACACCTCCATCAGCTCCTCATAGTTTTTGTCACCTATGATTCCCGGCAGAGACGGGTCGTCAATACTTATATCCTCTTCGCGACCTTCTCTGGTTCCCTTCATGGTGTCCGAATAGAGATGGACCTTCTTCTCGGTTCTGTCATATACTCCGCGGAAATCCTTGCCGGATCCTATGGGCCAGTTTACAGGACAGGTATCTATTCCCAGATTTTTCTCAATATCGTCCATCAAATCGAAAGGACTCAGGGCATCACGATCCATCTTATTTATAAAAGTAAAAATAGGGATATGCCGCATGACACATACCTTAAACAGTTTCCTGGTCTGCGGCTCCACGCCCTTTGCTCCATCAATAACCATCACGGCGGAATCAGCAGCCATCAGCGTCCTGTATGTATCCTCGGAGAAATCCTGATGTCCCGGTGTATCGAGGAGATTAATGCACATGCCCTTATATTCAAACTGCAGAACGGATGATGTCACTGATATTCCACGCTGTTTCTCTATCTCCATCCAGTCCGACACTGCATGACGCGCAGTTGCCTTGCCCTTTACCGAACCGGCCTGATTGATCTGACCTCCGTAAAGAAGGAACTTCTCCGTCAGTGTGGTCTTGCCGGCGTCCGGGTGTGAAATGATGGCAAATGTTCTTCGTCTCTCTATCTCTTTTTCTAAATCTGACACTGCTTCCTCCAGAAACATAATAATTTTTCTCGAAACCTTAATATTATATTTCAAGATTATATGGAATGTCAATTTTCATGGTCCATAAGATTCCCGTCTACCATATTGAAAATTTTCTTTCGATTGAAACCCATGAATAATTACTATAAAATAATGTGAATGTCAAAAATACCTTTTGACATTCATTTAAGGTCATGTGCAGTCTTCACTCCTGCAATCAGTCGCTTTGATTTGACAAACGTGAAATAAATAATCATAAATACAGTGAAATCACACACTGCTGATTAAATCATCAAAGATAAGGAAGGGATTCTCAATGGAACAAAACAGAGATAAGACAATTATAAAGACAAGTATAATAGGCATAATAGTAAATGCAGCTCTGGCGGCCTTCAAGGCTTTTATTGGTTTGATATCCGGCTCAGTCGCTATAGTTATGGACGCAGTCAATAACTTGAGCGACGCAATGTCATCCATAATAACTATCCTGGGCACATGGCTGTCCGGCAAGGAGCCTGATAAAAAACATCCTCTGGGCTACGGCAGAATAGAATCACTAAGCGCCCTGACCATATCGATAATTATTCTCTACGCCGGCGTGACATCGCTTATAGAATCCGTAAAAAAAATAATACATCCCGCAAGGCCGAACTACACTTTGATATCACTGGTGATAATCGCCGTGGCTGTTCTTGTAAAGATGGCTCTCGGTCTGTATGTAATCAAAAAAGGAAAAGAAGTAAAATCGACTCCACTTATAGCATCAGGAAGTGATGCCGAACATGACGCGATCATCTCAGTCGCCACTCTTGCTGCTGCCCTTATTTTCATTTTCACAAAAATAAGTCTCGAAGCCTGGCTTGGCGCCCTGATTTCGGTTCTTATATTAAAATCAGGTCTTGAGATGCTCCGCGATATAATAAGCGAAATCATCGGACAGAGAATTGATCCCGAATTTTCAAAGGCAATCAGGACTACCATAAATGAGACAGACGGAGTGATCGGAGCATATGACCTCATAGTCAATAACTATGGTGTCGCCAGACAGATAGGTTCTGTCCATATAGAGGTGCCCGACACCATGACTGTAAAAGAACTTGATAAAGTCGAGCGCGAAGTGGCAATGAGAGTCTTTAAGAAACATCATGTGATACTGACGGGAATCTCTGTTTATTCAATGAATACCGGCGACACTGAAGCCACAAAGGCTGAGCATAAAGTCAGAAATCTTCTGGAAAACTATCCGGATGTCCTTGAGATGCACGGCTTCTATATGGACAGGGAACACGATGCCATCAACTTCGATATCATAATAAGCTATAATGCCCCTGACAGGAGATCTTTGTATAAAGAAATAAATAAAAAAGCCGGGGAGCTTTTCCCCGGAAAAACAGTCTCTATTCAGCTGGATTCGGATATCTCAGACTGACATGGTCAGCAGCCCTTTCCATTCAGGCTGCATGACATGCCGCGCTTTGCCTCAAATCCTTTTTCTTTCAGATAAGCTTCCCAGTCTGTAAAGACCGTGCCGTCATCCTCTACACATGCCGGTATGCCTATGTCGTGCACTGCCTTCAGATGGTCAAATACAGGGCTGGTGTCTCTGTAAATCAGGAATTTCTTCAGATTGGCAATGCTTGCATTGATATCTACGAATTCATACTCCACTCCGTATTTATCAAATTCCTCCTTACATGCTCTGCAGTCAGGGCACATATCACTTCCATATACTTTAAGCATAATCTTCACCTCTTCTCAGTTCTTAAATGAATGTATCGGCGCAGGAATGCGTCCGGTTCTCTTGATGAAGTTCTCGCATGAATAAGGATTTACGCTCATAACAGGCGCATGTCCGAGAAGACCTCCGAATTCGACTGTATCTCCGACTCCCTTGCCCACTACAGGAATAAGACGGGCTGCCGTAGTCTTCTGGTTTACCATACCGAGTGCAGCCTCATCAGCTATGATGCCGGAAATGGTGGAGGCAGTAGTGTCGCCGGGTATGGCTATCATATCAAGGCCCACAGAGCATACGCAGGTCATTGCCTCAAGTTTTTCTATGGTAAGGGCATTGGCCTCGACCGCTTCTATCATTCCCTGATCCTCAGATACAGGTATGAAAGCTCCTGAAAGACCTCCGACATAAGAAGAAGCCATGACTCCGCCCTTTTTGACCTGATCATTAAGCATTGCAAGAGCGGCTGTGGTTCCGGGCGCACCTGCGTACTCAACACCGATCTCATGGAGGATGTCAGCGACGGAATCTCCTACAGCAGGAGTAGGTGCAAGTGACAGGTCAATGATACCGAATGGAATATCAAGCTTCTTTGAAGCTTCTCTCGCAACCAGCTGTCCTACTCTGGTGATCTTGAAAGCGGTCTTCTTTATAGTCTCGCACAAGGTCTCGAAGTCCGCTCCGCGCACAGACTCAAGTGCAGTCTTTACAACGCCGGGTCCTGATATTCCGACATTTATAATCTTATCTGCTTCTGATATTCCATGAAAAGCTCCTGCCATAAAAGGATTGTCATCGGGAGCGTTGCAAAGAACGACCAGCTTGGCACAGCCAAGGCTGTCTCTGTCTTTTGTTTTCTCGGCTGTCTCCTTAACTATCTCTCCCATCAGCCTTACAGCGTCCATATTTATTCCGGTCTTCGTCGAGCCTACATTGACGCTGGAGCAGATGTACTCAGTAGTTGCCATTGCCTCGGGAATTGACCTTATCAGCATTTCATCATATTTTGTCATGCCCTTCGACACAACGGCGCTGTATCCTCCGATGAAATTTACACCGAGTTCTCTCGCGCACTGATCCAGAGTCTTTGCGATCGTGACATAATCTTCGGATGACTTGCAGCATGCAGATCCAATCGTTCCAATGGGTGTGATCGAGATTCTCTTATTGACTATTGGGATGCAGTAATCCCTCTCTATCTCTCGCCCGACCTTCACCAGATCCCGCGCCGTGGTCATGATCTTGTCTCTGATTTTGCCGCAGCACTTCTCAAGATCCGAATCCATGCAGCCAAAGAGGCTGATTCCTATAGTGATCGTTCTGATGTCGAGGTTCTCCTGCTCGATCATCTTGTTGGTTTCTTCTACCTCGTATATGCTTGGCATTTTTTCTCCTATTTAGACTATTAATAAAAATGATTCAAGTGCCGGAAATACCTTTTTGGCACTTAATAATAATGATTCCTGTCATGTAACACCACGAAGTGATGTTACAAGTGCAAGCGCTAGCAAACGATGTTTGCACTTTAAATGCGCTTGCATCAATTCATGTAACATCACGAAGTGATGTTACAAGTGCAAGCGCTAGCAAACGAAGTTTGCACTTTAAATGCGCTTGCATCAATTTAATGAAGTGCTCAAATTCTGTGCATCATGTCGAATATCTCTGTCCTCTGACACTTAATATCGACACCGATTTCCCCGCCTATCTGACCAAGCTCCTTCTGAACCTGCTCGAAAGGCTTCTCCGAGCCTGTCATATCGACTATCATCATCATATTGAAATATCCCTGGACAATAGTCTGTGATATATCATTTACATTTATTCTGGTGTTTGAAAGATAGGTGCAGATCTTTGCAATTATTCCTACCGTATCCTTTCCGACTACAGTTATGATTGCCCTGTTATGTTTTGAAGTGTCCATTTTTTCTCCTTCATGCCTTGCCATAGATTAATTCAACAGTTAGAATATCACACATTTAATAATGCTGACAGAAAAAAACCTTTTTTATTAAAATTTACCTTAAAATTTCCAACATTTCATTGGTACTCTTTTGTCGCAAATGATTCATTGAAGCCATGAGATGCACAGATGGTGGCGAACATTGTGTTTTTCGTCGTGAGCGAGCACGCTAGCTGCGGCTCGGTTGACAATCGTCTTTTGTCAGAGAGCCGCTAAAAAGCGCGTGCGAGCAAACAGAAAAACACAACTTGTGAGCCACCACTGTGACATCTCTTGGCAAAAAGCGAATGAATCATTTGCGACAAAGATTTTCATTATTGATGTGGGAAATTTTAGTTTTTATATTTCAACTCTCCTCATAGGCTCATTTCTTTTTGCCACATCAATAGGAAAGTCACCCTCCTTATAGTCATTATCCCGCGATAGTGTGATCTCCTGCGACACCGTGGCAAGCGCTATATCAGGATAATTATTTTCCTTTGAAAGATGACCGAGAAAGATCTGCTCCATATTATCATTCAAAAGCCGTGACAGGAGCTGTCCGCTCATCTCGTTTGACAGATGGCCTCTGTCACTCATTATCCTCATTTTCAAATTGTAAGGATAAGGTCCGCACTCCAGCATATTGAGGTCATGATTTGCCTCCAAAAGCAAGGCGTTAAGGTCTTTCGCGTGTTCTACTATATTATCGTCATAAGTTCCGAGGTCAGTAAGAACTCCCACCTTCTTTTGTCCGTCGGAAAGAATATAGGCTACAGGATCAGCTGCATCATGTGAGATACTGACCGGATCCACCGTAATATCTCCGATTGAAAATTTTTCTCCTGCCTTTATGGAATGAAATAGAGATTCATCGATATTTTTAACACTCTTATTCTTTTTTATGGCATCGATCGTGCCGGAAGTAGCGTAGATCGGGATGGCATATCTTCTCGCAATCACTCCGAGACCCGCTATATGATCAAAATGCTCATGAGTGACAAGAACCGCTTCCATATCGCTTGTAGTCATTCCATTTTCATTCATACCGCGTTCAATGGCTTTACCGCTGACGCCGGCATCGATCATCACATGGTGTGATGTGTTTCCGACGCATATGCAGTTGCCGCTCGACCCGCTGGCAATACTGAATAAGTCCATTTAAAATTCTTCCCATCCTATCTCGACGGCATCTCCGTCATTAAGCGGAGTCACATATTCGCATCTCTCGCCGTTTACTTTTATATACACGCCTCTGCCTCCGGCCGAGTTGGTATCAAAATCTATCACTGTAAAAATGTCAATGAAGATATATGATTCCTTTCCGGTCAGGGTATATGGCTTTGAGTTAATAGTAATGTTTATCGAATGAGCCTTGTCAGTTTTCAGCCCGCCCTCCGGCTCATTATTAAAGCCATCAGCTTTCTTGCCCTTGATATTTTCATCAGCGTCCTGCCTGCTTTCCTTCCGGCTTTCGTCATCAGATCCTGCCGGCCTGGCATCCCAGTCAATTGAAAAATTCTCATAGACCTCGGTATCCCCGTCGGCAGGTCTGTTATTTACAAAAAGGCTGTCATAATTTTCTATATTTTCATCCATTATTCGAGCAAGCTCATCAACAGTATAATGGTCTCTTATAATAATGTCATCATTGTCCTTGATCTCATACGTTCCCGGTTCTAATTCTCCATTAACCTCGGCGAACCTCGGACAGCTTACTCTCTCTCCGTTTATAATAAAAATCAGATCCGTTTTTTCTGTTTCATAAAAGTCCGAAAGAGATAAAGCTGCATCAGCTCCCATCGTGGATGGAGTGATCTCTATCTCGGCGTTTCTACTTATAGGAGTCTTAAGGCCCGCCGGCTCGCCGTTCATTACTACCGTCGCAGACTCGCCTTCCATGCCACGAACCATTCTCTTCTCACCATTTACAAAGAAATTGATCTCTTTTCCTCTCTTGGGAAAAAGATCCTTTGTGTCATACCCGGCCTGAATCGCGGCATCGACAATCGTAAGATGACCGTTATCATATAATTTCATGATCTGGTCATTCAGATTTATCATGATAAAATTGTTTCTCTGGTCATAATAATTCAAGCATATTCCTACCGGAGTCACCAGAAGGGGATCCTTCTCTATGTCCTCATCAAAGGAAATGTTGTTCATGACCTCCCTGCCTCTCAAGGCCACACGTTCATTAATGATCTTGAGTTTTGACGCCAGGCTCTCGCAGAACCCGTGCGCTTTTCCGCCACCTCCTACCACAAAGCAGGCAGCCACGGGATGATCCCCGTTCAGCTCCAGAATTTTTTTCGAGACGGCATCCGTGATCTTCTCAACAACAGGATCCGTATGCTGCCAGATTTCCTCTGCAGTCAGGGTGTGGCTGATGCCCATGATATCCAAAAAAGTAATGTCGGTCTTGTCAGTCGAGTCTTTTTTCATCTGCTCTGCAGTATTGAAATCGACCAGATATTCCTGAACCAGAGATTCCGTGATCTCATCACCGGCGTAAGGGATCATTCCGTAAGAAGATATGCTTCCGTCACGCGTGATGCAGATATCGCTTGTCCCGGCGCCTACATCAACAAGGGCAATATTAAGCATCCTGAAATTCTCCGGTATCGCCACATCAATTGCGGCTATGGGCTCGAGAGTCATATTGGCGACTTCAAGTCCTGCCCTTCCGACAGCCGAATAGAGACCGTCAACCACATCTTCCGGCAAAAATGTAACAATTATATCCTCTGCTATAACATTCGCCTTATGGCCTTCTATCGACCCGAAAGGTTCTCCGTTCAGATAATAATGAGCCACAGAATAACCGACGCAATAGAAATGATATTTCTCATTGTCTTTAGTGCGTATGCTGCCGGATGCCTCGTCGATTCCGATCATATCGAGCCGATTCAGATCATCCCTTGTCACGACCGACTCCTGCGGATATGAATATTCCGCCCTCGCGGTATAAGTCACAAGCACTCTTCCTGCTGCTGCAATGCAGACTCTGGACAATTTAAGACCTGTCTTTTCTTCGAGCTCGTCCGTAACTTCCCTGACTACAGCAGCTACCCGGTCGATATTATGGATCTGACCGTCTATCATTGCCCTGGTCTTATGCTCCCGCATCGAGAGTGCTATTACATGAAGACCCGCACCCTCCGGATATCCCACGACACCGACTACATTTCTCGTGCCGATATCCAGACCGTATACATAATCCCTTTGCTCTGTCTTTTCAGATGAATCTGACATATGTAGATTCTCCTTTTATCTTGCTGATTTGTTCACGAAACTTCCCATCGTACTATTATTTACTTCGTCGCAGATGTTCTATCGCGCGGTCAACGGACTCCTGCATCTCTTCGACACTTCCTCCGTTTTTTATCACTTCGGAGCAATACTTCAGATAATCATCGTATGAAAGCTGAGCCTTCAGCATAGCATCGATCCTCTGATCCGAATATCCACGCGTCTCCTTAAGCCTTGCTCTTCTGATTTCCACCGGAGCATATACAAGCCAGGATTCATCCACATTCCTGAAAAATCCCGACTCTATTAAGATCGCAGACTCCACGAAAAAAAATTCCCGCCCGTCAGCTTCGAGTATGTCCCGAAGACCCATTATCTTTTCTATAACTGCCGGATGAATGATGTCATCAAGCGCAGTCCTTAAATCCCTGTCATTCATTATGAGCTTTGCCATGGCAGGCCGGTCCATATTACCGTCCGGCAGAAAAACATCATAATCCCTGAAGCGTTCGTGAATTTTCTCATTCACCGGTTCACCCGCATCCGAAAGCTTTCTCGCCAGGTCGTCGGTGCTCAAGACCGCTGCATTGTATTTATCGCTTAAATATCTCAGGCAGACGCTCTTTCCTGAACCCACGCCTCCGGTCAATCCTATAAAGTGCATCTTATTTGGCGTCATACCAAGTATCTCCGGTCTCCATATCAACAGTCAGTGCCACCTTCAAATGTGCGGCATTCTCCATCTCTTCTTTCAATATATCAGATACAAGATCCAGTTCATCCTTATATGCCTCGATCAGAAGTTCGTCATGCACCTGAAGTACCAGGCGGGATTTGAAACCTTCCTTAATAAGCCTGTCATGGACACGAACCATGGCAATCTTTATTATATCAGCTGCCGTGCCCTGTATAGGAGAATTTTTTGCTACCCTTTCCCCGAACTGCCTTGTCATGAAATTTGACGACGAGAGTTCCGGTACCGGTCTTCTTCTCTTGAAAAGAGTCACTGCGTATCCCTTTTCCTTTGCTGATGTCACGAGGGAATCAAGATAGGATTTGAGGTTAGGATAAGCCTTGTAATAATTTTCTATGTATGCGGCAGCCTCAGCCCTTGAGATATGAAGATCTTTCGCCAGTCCGAAAGCGCTTATACCATACACTATTCCGAAATTCACAGCCTTCGCGCTTCTTCTCTCATTCTCCGTAACCTCATCGAAGGGCTTCTTAAATACCAGACTCGCGGTCGACCTGTGAATGTCTTTTCCTTCCCTGTATGCTTCGATCAGATTCGGATCTCCGGACATATGAGCAAGGACTCTTAACTCTATCTGCGAATAATCGGCATCCAGATATACAAATCCGGTTTCCGGATGAAATACCTTCCTTATCTTTTTCCCTATATCCACCCTTACTGGTATGTTCTGGAGATTCGGTTCAGCTGACGATATACGGCCGGTGACGGTCACCTTCTGCTGAAAGGTCGAATGGATTTTCCCGTCAGGCGACACTGCGGAACTAAGACCGTCCACATAGGTAGATCTTATTTTCTTATACTGCCTGTAGGTAAGAATATCATTTATTACCGGTATGTCAGACATGCCCTCAAGGACTTCAGCCGATGTGGAATAACCGGTCTTTGTCTTCTTTGCATTGGGAAGTCCCATCTTGTTAAAAAGAACTTCTCCGAGCTGCTTTGGCGAATTAATATTGAATTCGAGTCCGGCAGCCTCATAGATCCTTTTCTCGGTTTCCAAAATTGTCTTATCCAGAAGTTTCCCGTACTGCTCCAGCTCGCCGGTATCTATTGACATTCCATACTTTTCCATGTCGGACAGAGTAAACACCAGCGGAAGCTCGATCCGGTCATAGAGGTCTTTCATCTCCATGTCTTGAAGACGTTCTGATAATTTGTCCGGAAGCTTTGAAAGCGCAAAGGCTCTTTCGCCCGCGATCTTTATAAGATCATCCTTAAGGTCGGGCGCTTCCCTTATTATCTCATCATCCTTCTTTTTCAAAAAGAGCTCTTCCCTGGACGGAATAGTAAGTCCGAGATATGCAGAGGCCATCCTGTCGCAGGAGTATGAATTATTAAGCGGATCGATAAGATAAGATGCGACAGAAGCGTCGAAATAACTTTTGTATCCGTATTTTGATACTGAGATCTTTTCCCCGCACGGGAAATCCAAAATCGAGAGAGCCTCCTTTATATCATCAAAGGAAAATCTGACTCCTCCATCAGCTTTCTTTAAAATCAGATCCCATATAAGTCTGCCGGCATGATTTCTATCGTCATCGCTTTTATCAGAAAGTGACAGGCAGAAGGTTTTTTCATCTCTGCAAAAAGCTGACGCGAGAAGCTTTTTCTTTAGAATGATGAATGAGACGCCATAAAAATCAGATCCGTCAAAATTCCCCATCATATTTAAAAAATCATCGAGAGATAATTCTTCCACATGATTATCAGGCCATTTATCAGCAGTATTCTTCTCCTCAGTTTCTGAAAATCTGGGAATCAGATTTCTGAACTGCCATTTTCTGCATAGTGAAAGAGCCTCAGGCCTGTATATGTCCATACCGGTAAATTCTATTTTTACCGGAGCATCAAGGACAATTGTCGCAAGCGTCTTTGAAAAGAAAGCCTGGTCGCGGAATTCATCCAGTTTCTTTGCTGCCTTAGGCGGCTTTAATTCATCCACATGATCGATCGCATTCTCAAGTGAATGATACTCTTTTATAATTCTGGTGGCGGTCACCTCGCCGATGGACGGAACGCCCGGTATATTATCGGATTTATCGCCCATCAGAGCCTTTACATCAATGAATTCCGTCGGGGTGACTCCCTTTTTCTCTATTACATCAGACTCAAAATATTTCTCTACTTCAGTCCCGGTCTTTTTAGTACTCGGAATAATGATGGCGGTTCTTTCCGTAGCCAGCTGAAGAAGATCCCGGTCTCCCGACATAATGGAAACCATAAGTCCTTCTGCCTCAGCCTGCCTTGACAGAGTGCCCAGGATATCATCAGCCTCGTACCCGGCTTTTGTATATATAGGTATGCCCATGGCATGAAGCATCTCTTGGATCATAGGTACCTGCTCTTTAAGTTCCGGCGGCATGGGATGCCTCGTGCCTTTATATTCAGCAAACATCTTGTGCCTGAATGTAGGCTCGCTCATATCAAAGGCAACACCAAGAAAATCCGGCTTCTCGGAATCAATGAAACGGAACATCATATTCAAAAATCCGAATACTGCGTTTGTATGATGACCTTCCGAGTCTGTCATGGTCGGCGGCAGGGCGTAGAAAGCCCTGTTTAAAATACTGTGACCATCGATCAGAAGAATCTTCTTGTCTGACATTTCTTTCTCCATCTATTATCTATCCCATTTATCACACAGCGAATTGATCTGATCCGCAAACTTCGCCATGTCCTTATTTGCCAATCCGGAATTAGCCCTGATGACAGACATAAGTCTCGCTCCGGCAGCGAGGAGCCTGCTGTATATAGCTGCCGCAGTACGTCCGCCCCGGCTCTTTCTCTCAAGCTCCTTAGCTTTTTCTTTTATTCCTTCTCTTATGCATTCTCCGCTGATCAGATCCCAGATCTCTCCGGAATAGGGAGCGCTAGCCTCGAAGCCTGTCTTTTCCTTTACCAGTGCCGCATAACTCTCAGTGACCTGATCTTCTCCATGAACAACAAAGACACGTTTCACAGGAGACTTGAAATGCCCCATCCATTTCAGGAGTTCTTTCTGATCTGCGTGACCACTCATTCCCGGAAGATTTGCGATTTCGGCTCTTACCTGTATGTCTTCACCGAATATCCTTACATCCTTCTCTCCGTGAAGGAGCTTATAGCCCAGAGTGCCCGGCACCTGATATCCCACAAAAAGCACAGTGCATTCCTCTCTCCAGAGATTGTGCTTTAAATGGTGTCTGATCCTGCCCGCCTCGCACATTCCGGATGCGGATATGATCACCTTGGGATTTTTGTCAAAGTTTATGGCCTTTGATTCCTCAGGAGTGATCGCGGTGCGAAGTCCGCGGAAGCCTATCGGGTTCTCACCCCGCTCTACCAGCTCCATCGCCTCGCTGTCAAAACATTCCTCAATGTTTTTCTGGAATACATTGGTCGCCTCGACTGCAAGGGGGCTGTCCATATAAACCTCAAAATCCGGCATATCGGGAATAAGATTTTCCTCCTTGATCCGCCTTATGAAATAAAGCATCTCCTGGGTACGTCCGACCGAAAAGGCAGGGATCACGAGATTGCCGCCCCTCCCAAGGGTATGCTTTATCACCTCAGCAAGAGCTCCCGCAAAATCGACAGGTTTATCATGTTCCCTGTCTCCGTAAGTGGATTCTGTCAGGATATAATCCGCATCATCTATGAATTCCGGATCTCTTATAAGGGGCTGGTCTATATTTCCTATGTCTCCCGAAAAGACGATCTTTCTATTTTCTCCGTCCTCATACAGCCATACCTCTATGGATGAAGAACCCAAAAGATGCCCGGCATCAACGAACCTGATCTTTATATTATCGTTTATGGAAAGTATCTCATGGTAAGGACAGGGGACGAACTGCTCCATTACATGGATGGCATCCGCCACGGTATACATGGGTTCCACTTCTTCTCCGCCTGAACGCCTTGCCTTCCTGTTCTTCCATTCGCACTCTGATTCCTGGATATGGGCAGAGTCTCTCAGCATTATGTCGCAGAGCCCGCATGTAGCCCTGGTGGCGTAGATCTTTCCTCTGAACCCGTGATTGTAGAGAAGAGGAATCAAACCACTGTGGTCGATATGAGCATGGGTAACAAGCACAAAATCTATATCAGATACATTCACGGGTATCTCCTGCTTGTTATAAATATCAGGACCCTGATGCATACCACAGTCCACCAGAAAGCGAGTCCCGGCGCACTCTACATAATGACAGCTTCCCGTCACTTCATGATCAGCTCCCAGAAATTCGATCTTCATATTAGCCCCCTTTACATAGTCAATAAATAAGCAAGGCATGCCTTACGGCATGCCCAGCAAAATTTCATATTCTGTCACTTAAGATTCTTAAGGAAATTCGGTTTTCCGCTGATCTTCGGTTCGGGCTGTACCGGACGTCTGATGGTATTCATCTGTCTCTGCGGTTCCTGACCGGAACGGTTTGCAAAATCCGGAACATTTATATCAAGTCCGCCTCTGTCAGAATCACGGGGTGTGATGCCGGATCTGTACATGGACTGGCTTCCCGTTCTCGGTGTAGTCTTCTGCGAATAATTTAGCTTCGAGAAGAGATCGTTCTTGTTATTATCCTTAAGACCTGTAGCGATGACTGTAACCGTGAGCGAATCATCCTCATCTTCCGTATCTGCGGCGCCCCAGATGATATTCGCATCTTCGCCGGTCAGATTCTCGACATATCCGAGAACGCCCGATACGTCTTCCATCTTGATATTGCCGACCATGCAAACAATGGCATTGGAAGCGCCCTCGATCGTGGTATCGAGAAGGGGACTCTCAGTCGCCATCTTTACAGCCTCAAGAGCTCTGTCATCTCCTGTAGCCGTACCGATTCCGATCTGGGCAATTCCCTTGTCCTTCATTGTCGTCCTGACATCAGCGAAATCAAGGTTGACCTCGTAAGGGCTGTTGATAAGCGAGGTGATTCCCTGTACTGACTGCTGGAGCACCTGATCTGCCAGCCTGAAGCCCTCTTTGAGTCCGAGATTTCTGCCTCCGAGCTTGAAAAGCTTCTCGTTCTGGATCACGATCAAAGTATCCACATTCTGTCTGAGCTTCTCTATGCCGCCGTTTGCGGTATTCATTCTCGGTCTGCCTTCGAAAAGAAAAGGCTTGGTAACAATTGCTACTGTCAGGATACCCTTGTCCTTTGCAAGCTTTGCTATGACAGGAGCAGCTCCTGTACCTGTGCCGCCGCCCATGCCGCATGTGACTATGACCATATCGGCTCCGTCCATCACCGATTCCAGATCCTCAGTGCTTTCTTCCGCCGCTTTTTCTCCTACTTCAGGAACAGCTCCGGCGCCGAGACCCTGTGTCACCTTTGCGCCTATTGCCACTTTATCGGGAGCCTTGCAAATCTTTAAAGCCTGTGTATCCGTATTGACACCTACAAGCTTTACTCCGCTTATTTTCGCATCCACCATCCGGTTGATCGCATTATTTCCGGCGCCGCCCACGCCTATTACCACGATTTTGGCATTGGACTTATTATCATCTTTTTCTTTTACATCTATTTCAACCAATGTGATCCTCCTTCACCATGCATCCTGTGAAACATGTGAAACTTTCTGCATATCAAATATATTCTATATGATGATCTTATTAAAATCAATTTATATCAACGCTTTTTTCCTGTTTTTTTTCGATTACTCCGCCGCGTCAAACACAATATCCCTGCTGTCAGGCGTCCAGTTCTCCATATGGAGCGTTCCCTTCTTGCCGTTAAGTTTTTCAATTATTTTCGCAGCCCTCATCATCTTCTCATTGATGTATTCATAAGTACCGAATGAGAGATCGATCTGCCCGCTTTTCGCGTCTACCGAGCGGCCGTTTTTGAAAGTTATGGAATCAAGCTGCATGCCATATTTTTTAAATTCTTTTATCATCACGAGAAGCGTGCTCTTCGTTTCATCCGTGACAGGAATCGGGCTGCCCTCTGAGACTTTTTTCAAATCTATATCAAGCCCGCTTACCGGCAGCACATTGTCAACGACTTTTTTTGACACCTCCGTCACATTTCCGTCGCTGTCAAAATAGACATTTTTCTTCCCTGTATCGATATATCCGGCAAGCTCCTTCGGCTTTACCTTTATAACTATCTCATCAGGCTTTGCGAAACTCAGAGTATAGGACTTTACAAACGGTATGTCATGCCTCGGCTTGATAATGCTTTTCACCACCTGATACAAGCCGTTGCTTTTATACTTTCCGGTGATCACATACTCCTTCACTTCATCCCCTGTCAAGACCTTCTGACCCTTCACGGTGTATGATCTCGTACAGAAGACGGTGGCCGAAAGTATAATAATAAGCATGACAAGGATCACTGCCGCGAGTAGTATATTGAAAAAATAAAAGGCAAAAGGACTTGTCCTTCTTCGTCGTTTTTTTCTTCTGCCATCAGCTCTTGCACGGGCTCTTTCCATATCATTTCTTCTCATAACATCACCATGCCATCTGCCTGCCTGGAAACCGAGAGCACTATTCCCATCTCCAAAAGCAAGATTATCACCGCTGAACCTCCACTGCTTACAAAAGGAAGGATCACGCCGGTATTCGGTATCATATTTGTCACGACCATAATATTTAATACGATCTGTATGGAGATATGTGCCAGCACTCCTATGGCTATGAAGGATCCGAACTGGTCGCGCGCGTTCATGGCTATCCTTAAAAGTCTCCACAGAAGATAAAGATACATGATGATAAGAAGAATGGCTCCGAAAAATCCCATCTCTTCGCAAAGTATGGAAAAAATCATGTCATTCTGCTTCTCCGGCAGCAGGTTTTTCTGTATGCTCTGTCCGAATCCCTTCCCTGTCAGACCGCCGGATCCTATGGCATACATTCCCTGAATGGTCTGGTAGGCGTCATCTGAACTGCTCTTCTCGGGATGGAGCCAGGCTGACACTCTTCCTGCCCGGTATCCTTTGCTCAAAATTCCGATCAGACCACCAATAATGCCAAAGAGCGTGCATATTAATACAGAATGAAGTTTCTTGCAGGCAATTACCATCATCACAAACCAGATGGTGGCTATGATCGCAGCCGTGGAAAGATTGCTCTTCAATACAGGCAGAACCAGGACACCTGTCAGAATAAATGAGGCCAGGACAGCTTTAAAGCTGTCTATATGTTTTCCGCATCTCGGTATATATGCCGCAAGCACTATAATTAATGCAAGCTTTGCAAACTCTGAAGGCTGAAATTGGAATCTTCCGATAGAAAGCCACCTGGTTGAGCCGTTCCCCGCCTTTCCTGCGAATAAGACAAGCATACATAAAAGAAAAGCAACAACATATATACCAAAAGACATCTTTTCGTAATTATGATAATCAAAGACTGATACAATAAAAGCTAGGACCAGTCCTATCGCAATCTTAGAAAGCTGAGACATGGCATCAGAAGGACTTACGCTGTATAAAATCAGAAAGCCATAAATCATTATCATAAGCACCACAAGTATCAGCCTGTAATCACTGTGACCTCTTTTTTGTTTTTTCTGCTTTCTTACTTTATTCATTCAGCTTTCGCACATATTCCTTGAATATGTCTCCTCTTTCCTCAAAGCTTTTAAACATATCCCAGCTGGCACATGCCGGCGACAGAAGGACGGCGTCTCCGGAATCCGCCATTTCATAAGCCCTGTCAATCGCTTCTTCCAGCGAATTGCACATATGGTAGTCTTTGAAACCTGCCCTGTCACATGTCTCGGCAATGGTCTTTGCGGTAGTTCCGATAAGTTCAATTTCTTTTACCTTTCCCTTAAAATGTGAAACCCATTCATCAAAAGGAATTCCCTTATCATATCCACCTCCGATGAGAAGCGTAGGGCGGTCCATGGCGTCGACTGCCTTGATTGCAGCATCCGGATTTGTGCCTTTCGAATCATCATAAAATCTGACACCGCGCTTTTCCGTGACAAATTCTATCCTGTGTTCGACAGCCTTGAAAGACCTGAGCGCAGATCTTATGCATTCAAGCGGTACATTCATGGAAATCGCGCAGGCGATGGCGGCCATGGCATTCTCGTGATTGTGGGCGCCCACTATATTAAGCTCTGCCGTTTTTATTATCGGAGTCCTGTCTCCGTTTATCTCCGATATTATCTCTCCATCCTCTGTATATATACCGCCTGGCACCCGTTCTTTACTGGAGAAGAATATCACTTTGGTTTTAAGGGTCGATCCGAACTCTCTCAAAACTTTATCTTCATAATTCAGGACGCAGACATCGTCTGCTGTCTGGTTTTTTACTATATTTTCCTTTGCCTTTATATAGTTTTCCATCGTATGATGACGGTTCAGGTGATCCGGCGTGATGTTTAAAATCGCGCTTACGCGTGGATGAAACTCATCTATGGTCTCCAGCATAAAGCTGCTGATTTCTGCTACGATGACGCTTTTATCCCCTGTCTTGTCAGCGACACCTGTATAAGGAATCCCGATATTTCCCACTACATATACGTCATCATAATATGTCTTCATAATTTCTCCGGTAAGCGCCGTAGTGGTCGTCTTTCCGTTCGTGCCGGTGATTCCTATCACAGTACCCTGACCCATCCTGTAAGCGAGTTCCACCTCGCCCCAGATAGGTACGCCGTAAGACCTTATCCTGTCCGCAAATTCAGTATCAACAGGCACTCCCGGACTGAATACGGCAGCCCGGCAGGACTTTATCACATCAGATGACGGCTCATCGCCTGTTACCTCATAGCCGCCAAATTCAGAATGGTCTTTTAGAAATTTTTCCCTGTCAAATCCGGAACCTGTATCAAGAAGCAGAAATTTCTCTCCCTTCCTCCGAAGAAGCGCGCAAGATGAAAGCCCGCTCTTTCCAGCTCCGATCACCAGATACATATCGCTCATATCACACCTCGATTTCTTTTTACATAGCCATCCAGCCAATCACCGAGAGAAGCACGGTGACTATGGTAAATACAGTCACAACTCTTGTCTCAGACCACCCCAAAAGCTCAAAGTGGTGATGGATCGGCGCCATCTTAAAGAGCCTCTTTCCATGACTTGCCTTGAAATATCCCACCTGAAGGATCACGGAAACCACTTCGATGAGATAAATAAATCCTACTATCAGAATAAAGAGCGGCATCTTCAGTGCATAAGCCATTCCGGCCACAAAGCCGCCCAGTGCCAGGGAACCCGTATCCCCCATGAAAATCTTTGCGGGAAAACTGTTGAAAAAGAGGAAAGCCATCAGCGCTCCCGCCATTGCAAAAGCTGCCGGAGCATATCCTGTTTTTAATGACAATGCTGCTGCCGCGAAAAAGAGGGCAACGGGAATCGTGACAGATGACGCCAACCCGTCAAGTCCGTCTGTAAAATTCGTACCGTTCACTGTTCCTATCACGGCAAAGAAAAGTATGAGCCAGGCTATAAAGCCGGGGTTTACAGTCTTGCCGCCGGTAAATGGGATCATCATATAAAGAGACTCATTTCCGGAACGCGCTATCATTATTCCAAAGATTGCGGTAAATACTATCTGAAGAAGGAGCTTCTGCCACCAGAGAAGTCCGTCGGTCCGCTTCAGAACGACCTTCAGATAATCGTCGATAAAGCCTATGGCACCGAATCCGACAGTCAGTATGATCACAGGAAAAATGGAATGATCAAATCCCGCGAAAATAAGAGATGATGTTAAAAAGGCTATAAGTATTCCGATTCCGCCCATTGTCGGCGTCCCGTTCTTTTTCTTATGACTCTTAATGTATTCTCTCTCTGTCTGATCGGCTCTTAATTTATTCATCAGCTTTATAACAAAGGGCATAATAATCAGTCCTGTAAAGAAAGCTATGAAAAGCGCCGAATACTCTGATAACATATTAATTTCTCTTTCTAGTACCTGTGATTTTTGTCAATGAACCCTGATGAAATTGCATGCTTTCCATGCGGGTTCGGAGAATTTTGACAATACCTGCATCATTTTCCTGCCGGATACAGGGAATCGTAAACCGTGATCCCGGATGCCGCTTCCTCTTCCTCTGACGGAATGTTGAGATAAGGGATTATTCTCTCAAGTATTGCCTTATTGATCTCCAGTGTACCGTGGCAGGCGCTCTCCGCGCCCACATTCGGCACGTCGATTATAGTAAATATGACTATCTGCGGATCTTCAGCGGGAACATCACCTATAAAGGATATTACATAATGGTTCTCTCTCTTCGGAGATTTCTGGGCGGTACCGGTCTTTCCGGCCACCGAATATCCTTCGATCTCTGTCTTTGTACCTGTGCCGGCTCTTACTACCGTGCGAAGATACTGCTTCATAAGATCAGACGTATCCTTTGATATGGTGGTCTGTCTTACGACCGGATCAACCTTCCTTATCACATTTCCACCCGCATCCTCTACTCTATAGAGAAAATGCGGCTGGTAAAGCTTTCCGCCGTTTATTATGGATGAATAAGCCGCTGCCATCTGAATCATGGTAAGATTGAAGTTCTGACCGAATGAATTTGTCGCCAGATTTATATACGATCCCAGCTGATCCTTAGTAAATAGAAGCTTGGAAGTATCAGCTTCACCCGGCAGATCCACATTGGTCTTCTGACCGAATCCAAAAAGTCTCTGGTATTTTGAAAAATAATCAGGACCGATCTTTGCCGACATCTGCATCAGCGCGTCATTGCATGAATTTTTCAGCGCATCCTCGACGGTTTCCTGTCCGTGGCCGGCATGATACCAGCAGGGAACATAATTATTTCCTATCTGTTCACCTCCGTCGCAGTAGTAGCTGTCACTGGTCTTCACCGTGCCAGTATCCAGACCTGCAGAGATGGTAACAGGCTTAAATATGGAGCCCGGCTCAAATGAATTCGTTATCGGATAGGCCTGCCATATTGAATTCAGCGCGTTCTCTTTTATCTTGTCATCGGAAATTGGAATGTTGTTTCTCACACTCTTTCTGTTTTCATCCGATATGGTTTTAAGATCATCAATAGTATAATTGGAAAGATCCGAGTTGTTGTTTAAGTTGAATCCGGGGTAAGATGCCATAGCCAGTATCTCACCGTTATTAGGATTCATTACTATGCAGGCCGTATTCTGCGAGCCCAGCTTTTTAGTCTCTCCGCTGCCGTCATTTACGAGATGCTGATTGTTCCAGTTCTGTATTTCTTCCTCTACAGCCATCTGGATATTGGCATCGAGAGTGGTGACAATAGTCTTTCCGTCTTCAGGCTCCACTACCGCCTTCTGAACATTCCTGTCAGAATCTATAAACCCGTAGGATCTGCCGTTTACGCCCTTCAATATCGAATCATATTCTCTCTCAAGTCCTATTGAACCTTCGCCGTTTTGAGACGATGTGAATCCTATCACACTCGCCGCAAGAGAGTCATAAGGATATATCCTCTTATAAACCTTTTCAAACCAGATGCCGTAAGGCTTCTTTTTGTCCGGCATCTTGTTCTTGCCGTTTACGATCTTATCCTTAAAAGCCTTCTCAAATGCTTCCTTCTCATCAGCTGTCACTTTCGCGATCATCTGATTATTGTTCTTGTCAAATTCCTTCGACCGAAGCGGTCTGTATCTGGAATTTTTATATTCCGTCAGTTCCTTCACCATCCGGTCGGCATCAACCTCAGGAAAATATTTCTTCACGGCATTGATCGTTATTTTTCTTCTTGCCTTTATCGTCTTGCGATCATCATTCAGAGCTTTACAGTCAATAATAACCTTATACATATCCACTGACGCCGCCAGAACGGTTCCGTTTCTGTCCTCTATCCTTCCTCTCTGATAGGGTATGGTCTGGTTGGCGTTGTTCTGCTGGGCAAGCACCTTCTTTTCATATTCAGGTCCGCTCTTCAATTCTATATAAATAATGCGGCCGATAATAAATACAAACAGGATGCAGATTAGGCCATAAAAAGCAAATAACCTGTTCTGCATCCTTATAAATAACTTAGGCTGATGGTCTTCCTGTTTTTGATTTGTCTTCTTTTTCTTTACAGCTCTTATGACTGTCTTCTTTCTCATTTGGGAATATCCTCATACTGTGTCATATAATCCGTATCATCCACACTATAATACACTATCTGGTCACTTCCCGCATATACCATCCCCAGCTGATTGGCAGCAATATCCCTTACATTGTTTAAATTCATGCCTGACGCCATGGCATTTCTTCTGGATGCAATGTCGGATTTTTTCTCCGTGATCCTATTCTCGACAGACGCGACTTCCTTCATGTTTTTATTAATATCATTCTGAAGATAGAGATAGAAACCGAATACAGAAGAAATCACAAGAGTCACGGCAGCTGCCTTCATGGCGCTTAGTCTGTTCCTTCTGGCCGCCTCAGCCCTTCTTCTTTCCCGCTCCCGGCGAACCCTCTCTTTTCTTCTCTGTTCTTCGATCCGGCGTTCTTCTCTGGTAGGGAGCGGTTCATTTATCTCACGCGCAGCAGAACCTTCAATATAATATCTCTTTACCTTTGCCATTCCATACCCCTTTTTATTTCTTTACGAAGACTCTCAAATGAGCGCTTCTGGATCTCTTGTTTTCGCTAAGTTCACGTTCGCCCGGAAGGATTGGCTTCCTTTTCAGTACATGACCTTTAGATACGCGCCCGCAGACACATACCGGAAATTCCGGAGGGCATATACATGGATTTTCATTCTTCCTGAAATCCGCCTTTACTATGTGATCTTCCAGCGAATGGAAAGTGATCACGCATAACCTGCCTCCGGGATTCAGAATATCTATCATCCCGTCCAGACTGTCTTTCAAGACAGTGAGTTCTCTGTTTACCTCTATCCTTATCGCCTGAAAGGTGCGCTTTGCCGGGTTTCCCCCGGTGCGTCTGCCTTTTGCCGGAATGTTTTTCTCAATTACTCTTATAAGATCTCCCGTGGTATTAAGAGGCTTAATATTTCGTTCTCTTACTATTCCGCGGGCGATCTCTCTTGCGTATCTTTCTTCGCCGTAGTCTCTTATCACCTCAAAGAGCCTGTCCTCAGGATAGGTGTTTAAGACAATAGCTGCCGTGGAAGGATTTCTCCTGTCCATCCGCATATCCAGCGGCTCGTCTGGATTTTGATAAGAAAAACCCCTCTCCGGGGTATCTATCTGATAGGAGGATACTCCGAGATCCAGGACTATTCCGTCAACAGACGATATGCCAAGATTTTTCAGGATCGAGACCATGTTCTCATAATTATCACGAACCAGAGTGACACGATCCTTATAATCCTTAAGCCGCTCTCCGGCAGCTTTTATAGCATCGTCATCCTGATCTATCCCGATAAGTCTGCCACCGGGCTCAAGTCTTTTTGCTATTTCAAGAGAATGTCCTCCGCCTCCGAGAGTACCGTCTACATATATGCCTGACGGTTTGATATCCAGACACTCGATCGTCTCTCCGAGTAGGACAGAATAATGTCTGAATTCCATCTTTCCTCACAAATTAAGTCCAAGATCGGAGAGCTTCTCAGCGACCTCGTCCATCTCATCATCACTATATGTGTTCTTGTCGGTAAATCTCTTTTTGTCCCAGATTTCAGCACGGTCAAGCACTCCGACTATAACGACCTCGCGGTCAATTCCGGCATATTCTCTCAGAGACTGAGGTATCAGAAATCTTCCCTGGGAATCAAGTTCCACCGGAGCCGCTCCCGCGAAGAAAAACCTTGTAATCTTGCGCGCGTCCTTATTAAACTGCGGCATAGTCCTGAACTTTTCCTCTATGTTTTTCCACTCTTTCTCTCCATAGCAATATAGGCATCCGTCGAATCCCTTGGTTACTACGAATGAATCTCCAAGCTCATAACGAAGTTTGGCGGGAATAATAAGACGGCCCTTCGCGTCAAGGTTATGATTGTATTCACCCATCAGCATAAGAGCTCATCCTCCCTTCCAATACTGCTAAAGCTTCTGTCGTGGATAACTGCTTTAATGAGATGAAGTAATCCACATAGTTCTCAACTTATCCACCACTTCGTGGCACTATGTTGCACTTCCCTCACAACACAATAAAATATAAAGGAAAAAAGGCATGTTTTCAATACGAAAAGCTGTTCGAAAAGGCTTGAAATCAAGGGTTTTCAGGATGGTGGTGGATAATCCCACACTATATATACGACGTGGGTTCACATCCCACCCAACATATAGTTTTATTGTAATTTTGCACAAAATTTCCATCAAAAAATTGGCAGTAAAAAACCCCGCCGGTTTCCCGGCAGGGCTATATCACAATATAATCAACTGAAACCATCAGAATATCTGGGTGATTTACTTTCTATATTGTGTTTTATTTTTCAGCGGTCTTATTTGTCTTTTTCATCCGCTCCTTCAATATCTCAGGCGATGGATTCACTTCTTCCGGAGATATGAATTCACCTTTCTTTACAGCTCTTCTGTACAGAACTATCAGGACAATTACACCTGCCACCACCATTACAGCAGCCAGGAGCTGTGATACGGGGATCCCCGTATTGAAAAGAATAAGCTGATCGGTTCTAAGTCCTTCGACCCAGAACCTTCCCAGTCCGTAAGCCGCAAGATATGTGAAAAGCATCTGTCCGCGGAACTTTACATGCTTCCTTAATATCAGAAGCAGAATCAGCACACCAACGCTCCAGAGGGATTCATAGAGGAAGGTCGGATGGACTGATATAAATGTAGTACCGCCATGCACTACTGTGTGTTTAAGCATCTCAGGTCTCAGATCATCGACTGATCTCACCCGGTCAAGGGGGATCTGCATGGCGAAAAGCCCGTTTGTATACTGACCGAAGGCTTCCCTGTTAAAGAAATTGCCCCAGCGTCCCAGAGCCTGACCTACCGGAACACCTATTATGCATGTGTCAGCGGCTCGAATAAATGAGATCTTCTTGATTCGGCAGACCACATATCCTGTGATCAAAGCGGCTATGATGCCTCCGTAAATCGCAAGTCCTCCGTTTCTTATATTAAATATCTGAATCGGATCGTCCTTGTACATGGACCAGGCAAAGATCACATAATATATTCTTGCTCCGACCACTGAGAAAATAAGACACCAGATTATGATATCAAAATAGTCATCCTCATTCTGTCCGGTTCGCTTTACCTCATGCAATATAAGAGCAGAGCCCAGTATCATTCCAAGCGCCATTGTTATACCGTAGAATGCTATCGGAAAGTTACCGATCATTATCTTCTGACCGACATGTCTCAGCACTATATGAAGATGCGGAAAAATTATAGCGTCTTCCATTTTTCCTCCTTAATGAATAAACATGGCATCACCGAAGCTGAAGAAACGATATTTTTCCTTCACTGCCTCTTCATAAGCCGAAAGTATATGTTCTCGTCCGGCAAGGGCGGACACAAGCATGATAAGCGTTGACTTCGGCAGATGGAAGTTCGTGATCAAAGCGTCCACGACCTTGAAGCGGTATCCGGGATAAATAAATATATCCGTCCATCCGCTTCCCGGCTCTATATGACCATTGTCATCTGCTGCCGCCTCAAGAGTCCTCGTTGATGTAGTTCCCACGGCTACGATCCTTCTGCCCTCGGATTTGGCTCTGTTTATCATTTCGGCAGCCTCCGAAGTCACCCTGTAATATTCTGAATGCATATGATGATCAAGGACATTCTCCTCCTTTACGGGGCGAAAAGTTCCAAGACCTACATGGAGAGTGATCTCCGCGATTTCCACTCCCATGTCCTTTATTTTCTGAAGGAGCTCCTTTGTAAAATGAAGTCCCGCGGTGGGAGCTGCTGCCGAACCGTCATATTTTGCGTAGACAGTCTGATAGCGGTTCTTGTCCTTCAATTTATGAGTGATGTAGGGAGGCAGGGGCATCTGTCCGAGCTTATCAAGTATCTCTTCAAAAATGCCCTCGTAGGAAAACTTCACTATCCGATCGCCATCATCGACTATATCAGTGACCTCTCCCTTCAAAAGCCCGTCACCAAAAATAATCTTCTGCCCTATCCTGGCATTCTTTCCCGGCTTGACAAGAGTCTCCCACTCATTGTCAGTCCTCCTTTTAAGAAGGAGAACCTCTACATGGCCTCCGGTTCCCTCTTTCTCGCCAATCAGTCTTGCCGGAATGACCTTTGTGTTGTTGATCACCAGACAGTCGCCCGGCTTCAGATATTCCGTAATATTATAGAAATGGCTGTGCTCTACGGCTCCCGTTTCCTTATCCAGTACCATCAGCCTGGAATCCGCCCTCTTAACGAGCGGATCCTGAGCAATCAATTCTTCCGGAAGATGATAGTCGAAATCTTCCAGACTCATTTTTTTAATTTCTGACATTACTTTGCCTTCGTTCCTTATTATTTCCTTAAAGTGATCCCCTTTTCGGCAAGACCTGTGATGATGCTGTCCATGCCGGAATTTACATCACTGTCAGAGAGATTTCTATCCTTTGCCCTGAAGGTCAGAGTATAGGCAAGGGACTTCTTTCCCTTTTCTATCCTGTCACCCTCGTATAAATCAAATAATTTGTAGCTTTCAAGATACTCTCCGCCTAAGCGATCGAAGACTTCCTCTACATCACCTGCCTGAATATCCGCGGGGCATACTAAAGACAGATCTCTTGCTGATGCGGGGAAATTCACTATGCCTGTGTATTTCTTATCAAACGATGCCATCTTTACTATCCACGGCATATCGATCACAGCCACGATCACCCTCTCTCCGATCGAATAATTCCTGCAGACCAGAGGATGAACTTCACCAAGATAACCTACCACCTGTCCGCGCACGATGATATCAGCATGTCTTCCCGGATGGAGATAAGGTCTGTCAGAATTCTGATCATACTTGATCTTATCGTTTATTCCCATGCGCTCCATGAGTTCCTCTACGACGCCCTTCATATCATAAAAATCTCCGTCGCCGTACATTCCGAATGTAAGAGTCATTCTCTCATCCGGCAGCTCTTGAAGCGGAAGACTCTTTGGAATATAGATATTTCCCATCTCATAGAGTCTTACTGATTTGTTTCTCCTGTTATAGTTTGTGGAGAGGGATGTCAGTATTCCATTTAAGGAAATTGTTCTCATAATGGAGAAATCTTCACCGAGAGGATTCGCTATCTCTATACATTTCCTGAGCGGAGAATCCGCAGGAATAAGGAGCTTGTCAAATACTTTCGGGCTCTCAAACGAATAGACCATAGCCTGTGAAAATCCGATATACTGAGCCAGATCACGGGCGATCTTTTCTATTCTCATCTTGTAAGAAAGTTTGCCTGTGGTGGACGTACCCTTGGGAAGAGTAGTAGGAATATTATTGTAACCGTAAAATCTCGCGACTTCCTCTGACATATCGGCAAAGTTGATGAGATCCTGTCTCCATGACGGCACTACTATCTCGTTTGTGCTTTCATCATAATCCAGATCTATGTTTTTAAAGTAAGAAAGCATTTCCTCTCTTGTCACATTAGTGCCAAGTCTTCTGTTATATACATCAGGCTCGAATGGTATGCGCCTGCCTTCTTTCTTCTCAGGATAGATATCTATGACGCCGCCTATTACTGTTCCGGCGCCGAGCTCCACTATAAGATCGCAAGCCCGGTTCATGGCATTGATCGCATTATTGGGATCAAGACCCTTCTCGAAGATGGACGATGCATCCGTACGGAGTCCGAGTCTCTTTGACGAAAGCCTTATATTTGTCCCGTCAAAGCATGCTGACTCAAAAAGCATTGTCGTTACATTGTCGGTGATCATCGAATTCTCGCCGCCCATTATTCCGGCAATTCCTATTGGCTTCTCTCCGTCATTTATCATAAGAATATCATGATCCAGCTGCCTGTCCTGCCCGTCGAGAGTTCTGAAAGTCTCGCCGTCATTTGCGCGGGCTACCCTGATCTTATGATTTTTTATTGTATCAAGATCATAGGCATGCATGGGCTGACCGTATTCGACCATGACATAATTTGTAATATCGACTATGTTGTTAATAGGTCTGATGCCCTGAGCCCTGAGCCGCTTCTGCATCCATGCGGGTGAAGGTGCGAGACGGATGTCTTTTACTGCGCGCGCAATGTATCTCTTGCACAGGCTGTCATTTACTTCAACCGATATATAATCATTGATGTCGCCCTCGCCTTTTACTTCATGTACCTCAGGAAATCTCTTCTTCAAACCGAAAGTAGCCGCTGCTTCTCTGGCAAGACCGAGTACGGAGAAGCAGTCAACTCTGTTGGATGTGATCTCGTATTCCACAGCGGTATCATGAAGACCTAGCGCTTCAATGGCGTCATCTCCGGGCTTTACTCCAGAATCAGTATCGAATTCATAAAGACCTGATTCAGGTGCCTCAGGGTAAAGATCTCGTGTCTGACCGAGTTCTTCAATAGAACACATCATTCCGTCCGACTCTATGCCGCGCAGCTTTCCTGCTTTTATCTCAATACCGCCAGGCGTCTTTTCTCCATTGTGGCTTCCTGCCACCTTTCCTCCCGGAAGGACTACCGGCGTAAGCATTCCTTCTTTCGCATTCGGAGCTCCGGTCACGATCTGAATTTCCCTGTCTCCGATATTCACCTTGCATATTACAAGATGGTCTGCGTCAGGATGCTTTTTGATCTCGTCGATACGACCGACTACTATATTCTTTAAGTCTTTGTCAAAAGTCTCGTAAAATTCCACCTTGGATCCGGACATTGTCATTGCATCGCAGAATTCCTGAGGTTCTGCATCAAGTCCCGGAACCAGGTCTTTTATCCAGTTAAGTGATGTTCTCATCTTTTCTCCTTATTAAAAGCTATATCAGAACTGATCCAGAAATCTTATGTCATTCTCATAGAGAAGTCTCATATCATCTATCTCATACTTAAGAAGCGCTATACGCTCAAGTCCGATTCCAAAGGCAAATCCGGAATACACATCCGGATCGATACCTGACATTTCGAATACCTTCGGATGTACCATTCCGCATCCCAGGATTTCTATCCAGCCTTCTCCCTTGCAAAATCTACAGCCCTTGCCGCCGCACTTGAAGCATGAGACATCCATCTCTGCTGAAGGTTCCGTAAACGGAAAATGATGCGGTCTGAACTTGACCTTTGTATCTTTGCCGAAAAGCTCCTGGACAAATTCTTTCAGAGTCCCCTTAAGATCCGCCATGGTAATTCCCTTATCGATAACCATTCCTTCTATCTGATGAAAGGAAGGGGAATGGGTGGCATCCACTTCATCAGCCCTGAATACCCGTCCCGGCGCTATCATTCTGATTGGAGGCTTCTTTGCTTCCATCTGCCTCACCTGGACAGGCGATGTCTGAGTACGGAGAAGAATATCCTTCGTTATATAGAAGGTATCCTGCTCATCTTTTGCCGGATGGTTGGCAGGAATATTCAGTGCCTCGAAATTATAATAATCCTTCTCAACTTCAGGCCCCTCGACTACCTCGAAGCCCATTCCGGTAAAAATTCTCTCTACATCAGCAAGCACAGCCGTGTTAGGATGAGGATGTCCTATCTTATGACGTCTGGCGGGAAGTGTCACATCTATGCGCTCATCTTCAAGCCTCTTCATAAGATCTTCATTCTGCATAGCCTCCATTCTGGCCTTGAGGCTGCCCTCGATCTCGTCTCTTACCTTGTTGACCATCTGACCCACCTTGGGTCTGTCCTCAGGAGGCACATCCTTAAGTCCCTTCAGGAGATCCTTTAATGCGCCTTTCTTTCCCAGAAGCTGTACCCTTACGGTATTCAGCTCATCCAGAGAGGATGCGCCTTTTATGCGGGAGTCCGCATCAACTCTTATTTTTTCCAACTGTTCATCAATCATCTCATACCTCCATAATAAAAAACAGGTTCCGTCCCATATAAAGGGACGAAACCTGTCCATACAAAGCTCCGCGTTACCACCCTATTTCCGGTCTCCCGGCACTCATTTGCCGCGTGTCGTGCGGAATACGCCGGCGCCTACTTAAATGTTCAGCTCCAGAGGCTCGCGCATGAAATTCATTCCGCCGTCGAACGCTCTCAGCAAAATGCGTTCTCTCTGTCTGATTCGGTAGAAGTTACTGTGTGCGGTCATAGCCCATACAGCCCGTATTCTAGCAAATATTTCTTCTAAAATCAATCAAAATAAAAACCCGAAATGCCGTGCCTGCGCTATTGACTCCTAGCCATCGGCCAGGTGGGCAACCGCAGCAGCGTCATCTGCCTACCACAACGAGAGGTCTGACATCCGGCGCGCAATATAGGAATCCCTTTTAAAGTACTTGTAGGTTCAAACTGCGCAAGTGATATCGAACATTTCAGGCAAGATCATTATAACACATGGCAGATTCCTCCGCTACTTGAATATGACACTTCAAAATGATAAACTGAATTGGAAAAATTTACGAAAAGCAAGACCATTTCCTCAGAGAAAAGGAGGTTTATTTTGTCAGAAACAAAATCATTTTCCGAAATAACCCCGGAACTAAATAAGCTTGCAGCAGAAGCTGACAAGGCTTCTTTTGTTGACCCTGAGCTCTATGTTAAAAATAATGTGCAGCGCGGACTCCGCGATATGAACGGCAAGGGCGTGCTTGTCGGCATCACCAATATATCCGAGGTCAACGGAAAGCGTGTGATAAATGGAGTTGACACTCCAATACACGGAGAACTCTTTTACAGAGGCTACAATGTAAAGGACATAGTAAGAGGTCTCGATGCAGATAACCACTTTGGCTTTGAGGAATGTGCCTTTCTCCTTCTATTTGGGCATCTGCCCACGAGAAGCGAGCTTGACAGCTTTATTGATATTCTTTCTGATTACAGGTCTCTTCCTCCGAATTTTGTCCGTGACGTCATTATGAAGAAGCCTTCAAAGAATCTTATGAACGCTCTTGCGCGGTCTGTTCTGACTCTATATTCATATGATGACAATGCTGATGACACAACTCTCCCCAATGTACTGAGACAGTGCCTGCAGCTCATAGCAATGTTCCCGCTTCTGTCTGTCTACAGCTATCAGTCATACAGACATTATCATAACCTTGACAGTCTGATCATACACAGACCTGAAAAGGGATATTCCACATCAGAAAATATACTTCACTGTCTGAGAGACGACAAGAAATTCTCTCCGCTCGAAGCGAAGCTTCTTGATGTGGCTCTTATTCTCCACATGGAGCATGGCGGCGGCAACAATTCCACTTTCACAACTCATCTGGTGTCATCCACTCTTACTGATACCTATTCAGTTATCGCGGCTGCACTCGGTTCCCTGAAAGGACCCCGTCACGGTGGCGCAAACCTGAAGGTCATCCACATGTTTGATGATATGAAGAAGCATATCACAGACTGGACCAGCGAAAAGCAGGTCAGTGATTATCTGAAAGCCCTCCTCCATAAGGAAGCCTTTGACAGAAGGGGTCTTATTTACGGTATGGGGCATGCAGTTTATTCGCTTTCCGATCCCAGAGCTGAAATATTCAGATCCTATGTAGAACGTCTTTCCGAAGAGAAAGGTTACCAGAAAGAGATGGCTTTATATGAGCTGGTCGCAAAGCTGGCTCCGGAGGTTATCGCAAAGGAAAGAAAGATTTATAAGGGCATCTGCCCCAATGTCGATTTCTATTCAGGTTTTGCCTACCAGATGCTCGGTCTTCCGGAGGAACTCTATACGCCGATCTTCGCCATTGCAAGAATCGCCGGCTGGAGCGCCCACAGGCTGGAAGAGATCTCGCATAATGACAAGATCATGCGTCCTGCCTATATGACGGTCTGCCCGCATAAGGAATATATACCTTTGGACAAAAGATAATAAAAGGGGCTGTGAAATAATCACAGCCCCTTTTTCTGTCTCACATCAATATATTATTTCTCAGATGAGACCAATAAAGTCACCTTGCCGAATGTGTAATCAATGGGAATCTGATAAGTTGACTGTGAAAAAGTTATATTGCTCTTCTCTTCTCTTACCGGCGGATCGAGAGACAGTTCAACCGATGATTCATTAGAGATATTTACACAGAAGAGACCGTTATGGAGATTCAGAAAATCTTCAGCGCTTGCCATTACATATTCATCAAATTCATCAAATCTCATCTTCGCATATCTTGACGCAAAGCGGACGGCAGTCTCTTTTTCCATAATAAGACCTGTCGACATCCTGGCCTGACCGCTTATTTTCTGCGTTATGCCGAATTCGCAGTCGACCGATTTTACTACCGACGGCTCCATCGGTGTGAAATCATCTCCGATAAATCTGACGAGATCATTAAAGAGAAGATTTACATACATGATAATGTTCCGGTCGATGGGTCTCACGCCGGCAAAGAAAGCTCCGACTATCTTTTCTGTCTTTGAATTGTCCTCGCTTCCCATATCATCAATACCTGTCTCATCCTGATAATCCCTCAGGTATTCCTCCAGCTGGGAATTTGTTATTGCGCCCAAATCCACCAGATTCTGTCCAAGCAGCAGAAAGTCGGGATTCTGCGATTTAAGGAGTGAGTCCACCTGTTCCTGTGTCAGATACTCTCTCTCAACTGCGATCTCACCAAAACGCTTATCTTCCCTTGTCTGCATATAGCAGACCTCGTTCACTTCAGCCGGAGTCATTAAACCTTCGTGCATAGCAAGTGTTCCGAGCCTGATTCTGGAATCCGAGAGTCTCGATATGGCCTTATTCAGCTGATCCGTAGTGATTAAATCCCTACCCAGCAGATAACTTCCGAAAAACTGAGCATACATAATTCGTCAATCCTCTCTAAGATGGTTTTTTATGACTCTCCTTATCTGATCATAAGAAAACGGTTTCTGGACAAAATCCTCTGCGCCGGCCTCAATGGCAGCCTTCAGCTGACTCTGCGTGCCAAGCGATGATACTATTACAATATCAGCGTCCTCATCGTATTCCATTATCTGCCTGACCGCACTAATGCCGTCCATCTTTGGCATTACTATATCCAGAAAAGTAATATCAGGGTGAAATTCTCTGTATTTCTTTACTGCTTCCTCTCCATCAGCTGCCTCATCGATCTCGGTGTCAGGACTTACAGTCTTTATAAAATCCCCAAGCTGTTTCCTTGCCAGTATCGAATCGTCTCCAATAAGCACCTTAAGATTTGATCCCATAGCGATCCCCCTTTTCTATTTGCTTTTACATAATTCTACACCATTTTCTTAATATCGAGAAGATATATATGATATAAAAATCAATTAACATGGAGCATCTTCGTTGCAAGGATTCAATGAAACTTGCCAAGAGATGCACAGTGGTGGCTCACAAGTTGTGTTTTTCTGTTTGCTCGCACGCGCTTTTTAGCGGCTCTCTGACAAAAGCGCGCAGAAATGCTTGAATTTAATTCTTGCAGTTGCAATATATTACAAGGAAGCATTTCTGCTTGAACGATTGTCAACCATTAATGATGCAACACATGTAACACCACTTCGTGCTGTTACAGTTTCCGAGCCGCAGCTAGCGTGCTCGCTCACAACGAAAAACACAATGCTCGCCACCATCTGTGCATCTCTTGGCTTCATTGAATCCTTGCAACGAAGTTTTTCATTATTTATGTGGGAAGTTTTAGTATATGATACAATCATAAAATATATGACATATGTCAAACCGTGATCAAGAGAAAGGAAAATCAATGAACAAAAATACAATAATGGTTATATTTGGAATCATACTTTTGGGACTGGGAATATTTATCATAGTAAAGGCATTCCAGATGAAGAAGAGCGGTCATATAAGCGATCTCTTCGTATCACCTGACGAAATGAAAAAATGCAGGGATGAAAAGAGCTTCGTAAACGAGCTCTTCATGCCCTGCATCATATTTGGTCTGGTCTCAGCCGGTTTCGGCATAGAAGAATTTCTGAATTTAGTCTTCAAATTTCCTTATGTCGAATCTGTAGTTGCCGTAGCCGTCTTCCTTGCGGTCTGGATATATTTCTCACATATGCTTCGTGTAAAGAAAGATAAGTATATAAAGCCGTTCTGATACCGACATATATTTTCCTGACACTTCAGCGTTTATTAACAAAAACTTCCTACATCAAAAAATTAAAATCTTCGTTGCAAGGATTCGTGGAAGCCATGAGATGTCACAGTCCGAGAAACTTAAGCACGGTATTCTGCATCTCATTTACTTCGCAGATAGTCTTGTGCCTGATCTCGGCATTTTTTATTTCTTTTATGGCGTCAGGTATATCGGTCTTCGCGACAGCTGAGAGCTTGTCAGTAAGATCTATATCGCTGAGTGACGGATCATCGCATCCGATTGCCTTCATGACAGATCTCGTAAACTTATATGGGCTGGCTGTAGACGCGATCACAGTCTTTGTCTTATCACCGGTCTTGTCCTTATATTTCCTGCATACACGGCTGGCAACGGCTGTATGTGTGTCAATCACATAACCGCAGTCGTTATATACAGTCCTTATCTCATCGGCGGTCTCATCTTCACTTGCAAAATCGCCATAGAATTCAGGCACTGACGCACGAAGGTCCTCCGGCTTTATCTCATATTCACCGTCGTCCTTAAGCTCATTCATGAGCATCACGGTCTTCTCTGCGGAATCCCCTTCAATATGATAGATAAGTCTCTCAAGATTTGAAGATATCAGAATATCCATTGACGGAGACATTGTGAGATGGAAATCTCTCTTCCTGTTATATACTCCGGTTCTGAAGAAATCAGTAAGAACGTTATTCATATTTGAAGCGCAGATAAGCTTGTCAATTGGCGTACCCATCTGCTTTGCGTAGTATGCCGCAAGGATGTTGCCGAAATTCCCGGTCGGCACCGTCACATTTATCTTTTCTCCGTCCTCGATCTCCTTATTGGCGAGAAGCCTTGCATAGCTTGCCACATAATAAGCCACCTGAGGTATCAGACGTCCTATGTTGATGGAATTTGCTGATGAAAACTGATATCCGCCTTTTGACAGGGTATCATTCAACTCTTTGTCATTGAACATCCGCTTCACACCTGTCTGGGCTTCATCAAAATTACCGTTGATTCCGACTACGAATGTATTATCGCCCTTCTGGGTGACCATCTGCATTTTCTGAATCTCGCTGACACCGTCCTTGGGATAGAAAACAATGATCTTGGTACCCGGCACATCAGCAAAGCCCGCAAGAGCTGCCTTTCCGGTATCGCCTGATGTGGCTGTCAGGATAACGATATCATTTTTTATATTGTTCTTCCTTGCTGACGTAGTCATGAGATAAGGCAGGATCGACAGAGCCATGTCCTTGAAAGCTATTGTTTTCCCATGGAAAAGTTCAAGGTAATAAGCCATGTCAGTCTTTACAAGAGGGCATATCAAAGGGGTATCGAATTTGCTGTCATAGGCGCTGTTTACACAGTGTCTGAGCTCCTCTTCGGTAAAATCGGTGAAGAAAAGCTTCATTACATTATAGGCTATCTCCTGATAGCTCATCTCCGACAGTTCTTTCATACTCTTGTCAAGAGCAGGGATCTCTGTCGGCACATAGAGACCTCCGTCCGGTGCCAGACCCTGAAGAATGGCAAGAGACGCTGTCCTTACATCATTTTTGTTTCTGGTGCTTACATACTTAAGTGACATTTTTTATCCTCTCGTAAATGAAGATTTCAGATGTTCCATCCGGATAGTTTAGTAATGTTTATCGAGACGTCTCCGTCCGGATCATTGTAACAATATATTCTGAGACAGCTCAGTCCGGATTATTGTAACAATATTTTCTGAGACGTCTCAGCCCGGACTTTTGTAACATCATATCAGACGTTTCCGCCGAGATTTATATAATTTACAAGCCCGCCCGCATCGATAAGCTTCTGCATGAATTCAGGAAACGGCTGTCCTTTATAAGTCTTTCCAGTGGTCTTATCAGTAATGATTCCTGTTTTGAAATCCACTTCTACCCTGTCGCCTCCTCTTATCTCCTCGGAAGCTTCAGGACATTCTATTATGGGAAGCCCTATATTTATTGAATTGCGGTAGAAGATCCTGGCAAATGTCTTTGCTATCACGCAGCTGATGCCGGCAGCCTTTATTGCTATCGGCGCATGCTCTCTTGAAGAACCGCATCCGAAATTGGAACCTGCGACGATAATATCTCCAGGTTTTATGTGCTTATTGAAATCAGGATCGATGTCCTCCATGCAGTGTGCGGCAAGCTCCGATGGTTCCGATGAATTCAGATACCTTGCCGGGATTATTACATCTGTATCCACATTATCAGGAAAGACATGAACTGTTCCTATGGCTTTCTCCATTTTATTCCTCCTTTCAATCAATATCCGCCGGATCAGTTATATATCCGGTAAGAGCGGATGCCGCTGCCACGGCAGGGCTCGCGAGATATATCTCCGAATCGACGGCACCCATACGTCCGACAAAATTACGGTTGGTTGTAGAAACGCACTTTTCACCGCTTGCCAGTATGCCCATGTAACCTCCCAGGCAGGGACCGCATGTAGGAGTCGAAACCACGGCTCCGGCCTCAATGAAGGTCTTCAGATATCCCTTTTCCATAGCTTCAAGATATATCTTCTGCGTAGCGGGAATAATTATGACTCTTATTCCCTTCTTGACCTTTCTGCCCTTCATGATATCCGCCGCTATACGAAGATCGGAAATTCTGCCGTTGGTGCATGAACCGATCACTACCTGATCTATGGCAATGTCCTTTGCCTCTTCTACCGGGTGCGTATTTTCCGGAAGATGAGGATATGCGACTGTGGGTCTGAGCGTTGACAAATCAATATCTATGGTCTTTACATATTCAGCATCGGGATCAGCCTCATAGATTACAGGTTTCCTCTCAGAGTGAGCGCTGATATATTCAAGCGTCAGATCATCTACGGGGAATATTCCGTTCTTTGCGCCTGCCTCTATAGCCATATTTGCAATCGTGAAGCGGTCATCCATTGTAAGATATGATACTCCGTCGCCTGTAAATTCCAGCGACTGATAAAGAGCGCCGTCCACTCCTATCTCACCGATGAGATAAAGGATCACATCCTTGCCGCTGATAAAGGGCCCGGGCTTGCCATGAAGAACCACTTTTATAGCAGACGGTACTTTGAACCAGGCTTTTCCCGTAGCCATACCTGCTGCCATATCCGTAGAGCCTACTCCGGTGGAAAAAGCCCCGAGCGCTCCGTATGTACATGTATGCGAATCTGCTCCAATCACAGCATCTCCGGCTACTACCAGACCTTTCTCCGGCAGAAGAGCATGCTCGATCCCCATCTCGCCGACATCAAAATAGTTTGTGATATTATTCCTGCAGGCAAAATTCCGAACCATCTTGCAGTGTTCAGCTGATTTGATATCCTTATTCGGAACGAAATGATCCATTACAAGAGCTATTTTGTCCTTATCGAATACACCTTCCTTTTTTACATTTCC
The DNA here is from genome assembly GCA_900316665.1 of uncultured Lachnospiraceae bacterium. GTDB lineage: Bacteria > Bacillota > Clostridia > Lachnospirales > Lachnospiraceae > Lachnocurva. The sequence goes on along the minus strand of ONDV01000019.1, from coordinate 22,346 downwards.
GATTACATCTATGGCAACCGGAGTTGTAATATCATTGCCAAGCACGAGATCCAGATCAGCCTCGATAAGCTGTCCAGCGGTTACTGAGGGAAGCCCCGCGTGAGCCGCGAGAATCTTCTCCGTCATAGTCATTCCCATGAGTACCTCCTTACAACACACATTTTCTAGATATTCTATCATATTATCAGACTAAATTCATTGAAAGCACAAAGAAAAACTCGTAAAATTATTATGAACTGATACTTCCAACATCAATAATGAAAATCTTTGTTGCAAGGATTCATTAGTTTTTTGCTTTCAGATGTCACAGTGGTATCATCAACATTGGAATTGGAGAATATGCCATGGAGGGTGCATATATAGCGCAGAAAAAAAACGGAGAAATATATTACCGTTCATCTATCAATATACGTACCCACCACATTTCGCTCGGCGGGTACGATACTGAAGAAGAAGCTCACAGTGCGTATATGGAAGCCGCAAGGCTGCGCAATGACAGCAGCTGCACCATAGACAATTTCCGTGCCAGAACCACATTTCTTCCATATGATAAGGCCGTGTCCATAATAAATCTCCGTGACAACGGCATATACATTCCCACACCTATATATATGCGGAAAGATTATCTTTCCTATTTTCTGCATGACGGAAGAGAACTCAAATTCGATACGGATGACCTCTTCTATTATTCCGGTCACAGAATACTTACCCGAGGCGGCTCATTTTATGTCAATGATTACGGATCCCAGTACAGGGTCCTGTCCAGGTACGGGGTGAAAAACTACGCGGTTCCGGGACGTGACTACGCATTCGCCAATGGAGACAGAACCGATATGCGCCGTGCAAACATAATCATCTATTCTCACTACCACGGCGTCATAGCCCTGAGAGAACAAAAGCCTTTCGGATTTGAAGCAAGAATTCATCTGAACGGTGATTTCAGGATAGGAATATATAACGATGAAATAGAAGCCGCGATTGCATACAATAAAGCTGTCGATTATGTAAAAAACAGCCTGATCAAAAAAACCTTCCCGCAAAATTATATTGAAAGTATACGAGCTTCCGAATATGCCCAGATCTATTCGAGAATCATACTTCCCGAACATTTCAGAGCTGCTGTAGAATACTTTTTGAAACAGAGATAGTCAATCACCAAAAAGGGCCATCATCCCACGGTTAAAACCGTGGGATGATGGCTCTAAATGTTCTGTAACCCAAAAAGGATAATTAATGTACTTATGTTTAGTTGTTGATGAGCTTGTCGTCTTCGTTGTTCCAGCTGTAGAGCTTTCTGATTTCCTTGCCGATTGCTTCTGAAGGATGAGCTGCAGCAACCTTTCTCATGCCCTCGAAGTGGATACGACCATTCTTCATATCCTGAACGAAATCAGATGCGAATGTACCATCCTGAATGTCAGAAAGGACAGCCTTCATAGCCTTCTTTGTGTCCTCAGTGATGATCCTGGGTCCGGATACATAATCGCCGTACTCAGCTGTATTGGAGATGGAGTAGCGCATTCCTGCGAAACCTGACTGGTAGATAAGATCAACGATAAGCTTCATCTCATGAATGCACTCGAAGTATGCGTTTCTCGGATCATAACCTGCTTCGCAGAGAACCTCAAAACCTGTCTGCATAAGCTTTACAACACCGCCGCAAAGGACTGCCTGCTCACCAAAGAGGTCTGTCTCTGTCTCAGTCTTGAATGTGGTCTCAAGAAGTCCTGCACGAGCTCCGCCAAGAGCGTCGCCGTAAGCCAGAGCATAATCAAGAGCCTTGCCTGTAGCATCCTGCTCAACAGCAACGAGACACGGTGTGCCCTTGCCTTCCTGGTACTCGGAACGTACTGTGTGACCGGGAGCCTTGGGAGCGATCATTGTGACATCTACATCCTTAGGAGGAATGATGAGTTTGTAGTTGATATTGAAACCATGAGCGAACATAAGCATATCGCCGGCCTTGAGATTCGGAGCGATCTCGCTCTTATATACATCAGCCTGAAGCTCATCAGGGATGAGGATCATAATAACATCAGCCATCTTTGCTGCCTCAGCGACAGGGTAAACCTTAAGTCCCTGAGATTCAGCCTTCTTCCATGACTTTGATCCCTCATAGAGACCTACTACTACGTCAAGTCCCGAATCCTTAAGGTTCAGCGCATGAGCGTGACCCTGAGAACCGTAACCGATGACGGCAATCTTCTTTCCTTCGAGAAGGGACATATCGCAGTCCTGCTGATAAAAGATCCTTGCCTGTTTCTTTTCTTCTGACATCTTGTAACCTCCTGTGATGTGAAAAAAATTCTGATATGAATGACAAATGCCATTCATTTATTACCAAGCTGCTTTGCAGCTGCAGGTACCATATTAAATATCTTTGACGAAATACACGTCGTCAGCTCCTCTGGTGAGACCTGTGATACCGGTCCTCGCAAGTTCCAGTATCTCGTATCCGTCAAGCATGTCAAGGAATGAACTGAGCTTGTCTTCATGCCCCGTGACCTCTATCACCATGCTGTCGTGAGTGACATCAACGACCTTGCCGTGAAAGATATCGGAAATGGACAAGACATTCTGTCTGTCTTCTGTCCTGGCTCTGATCTTTACAAGCATGAGCTCTCTCTGAACTGACTGATCAGGATCGAGGATCTGCACATGTAAAACATCCTCAAGTTTCTCGACCTGCTTCTCGATCTGCTCAAGAATCATCTCATCACCGGATGTGACGATCGTGATCCTTGTAACTCTGGGATCGGCCGTAACTCCTGCCGATATGCTGTCGATATTGTATCCTCTCCGGCTGAAAAGCCCTGCCACGTGCGAAAGAAGCGCGGGCGTATTCTCAACCAGTATGGATAAGACTTGTTTTCTCATTTCCTATCTCCTTGCCTGATAGTGATGATTTTAACACTTTGAAACTTATAGTCAATATCAAAATTGAATTATTTTTCACTATATAAGTGAAATATATTCATCTCAGTAATTTTATCCTTTTCCATTATATTCATTTTTTGAATACAAATGCATGATCCATGGGACCGCTGCCGTGACCCAAGTCGAGACCGGCTTCAATTGCTCCTGTGACGTACGCTTTGGCATGTTTCACAGACTCTATAATACCATAACCCATTGCAAGATTGCATGCTATCGCGCTGCTCAATGTACATCCTGTCCCGTGAGTGTTTGGATTATCGATCCTCTTATTTTCATACCAGAAAATCTCTCCGGCATCAGTGCAGAGCACATCGTCACAGTCCCCGGACAGATGACCGCCCTTTAATAATACAGATGTACAAAATTTATCTGCCATGGTCTTTGCAGCTCTCTCCATATCGTCTCTGTTCTCTATATTTTCCGACAAGATCGCTGCTGCCTCAGGTATATTTGGCGTGATAAGATCCGAAAGGGGAAGAAGCTTTTCTATCAAAGCAAAAAATGCTTCATCACTCATCAGCTTTTTCCCTGTAGACGATATCATCACAGGATCCGTCACAATATTTTTTGCTCCGTAAAACGACAGCCGGTCGGCTATCACCCGGATCAGCTCCGGCAGCATGGTCATTCCTATCTTCACTGCGTCAGGCCTGATATCAGAAAAGACACTGTCTATCTCATCAGAGAGAAATTCCGGCGTCACATTCATAATGCTTTTCACGCCGAGAGTATTCTGGGCAGTAAGAGCAGTGACAGCACTCATTCCGTAGACATGATGAGCGCACATAGTCTTAAGGTCAGCCTGAATCCCCGCTCCACCTATCGAATCCGAGCCTGCGATCGTAAGTACCGTATGCATTTTTCACCCCGCTTCAGACGATCTCAATAAGAGATGACTTCAATGAACGAGCCGCTTTTCTTATATCCTCCTGCGCGAAAATTCCGCCCGAGACAGCAGCTCCCGCAATGTGGGTTCCGGAAAGAAGCCGGACATTTTTTTCGTTGATGCCGCCGATAGCCACAACAGGGATCCTGACCGAACCTGTTATTTTTTTCAGCGTATCGATGCTCATCGGAACGGCATCACTCTTTGTCAATGTGGAAAACAAGGCGCCGCAGCCGAGATAATCCGCTCCATATGCTTCCGCACTAACTGCCATCTTGCATGACTTTGCCGTCACACCAAGAATCCTGTCCGGTCCTATAAGCTGTCTTGCGACAGCAGGAGGCGTATCGGACTGACCTACATGCACCCCGTCAGCTCCGATTGAAATGGCGAGTTCTATGTCATCATCTATGATAAGAGGAACATTTTTAGCGTGGCAGATGTCCAGAATCATTCCTGCCTCGGTAATCCTCTTTTTCTTATCAATAATATTCTTTTCTCTGTACTGAACCATGGTAACGCCGCCTGAAAGTGCATCCAAAACAGCATCCGCAAGCGTCTTGCCATCAGAAAGATTTCCGCGGTCCGTCACAGCGTAAAGTAATAGATCGGATTTATTCATATCAAAGATCCTTGAAACTAATAATAATATACTAAAACTTCCCACATAAATAATGAAAAACTTCGATGCAAGGATTCATTCAAGCCATGAGATGCACAGATGGTGGCGAACATTGAAACATTTTACCAGACCACGTCTTTACTCCAGCGGCTCTTCCCTTCGTCCCTCCATGAGCGTTCCGGACAGGAGAACATCACCCGGTCCTATCTCCCTTCCATCCATATAAATGGTAAGCACGGCGTCAGCTTTTAACAGCTGCACCATATAAGGATCGGAAACACTGTACGGCTCCGACTTGAAGACATCAGAAAGCATCAGGTTTTTTGCTTTTGTTGATGCCTCCTTCATTGTCCAGATCCTGAAAAAACTCTCGCGAACGTCAGATGATTTTCTTATAAAAGACCTGTCCTGCTGCATGAAAAAACGTCTCGCCATCTTAAGTAAGTTTTTTTCAGGCCGTCCCTGAATACCCAGATCCTCTACGTCTATCCCGACAGAGCAATTCTCGGAAGAGTCATTCAGATAAACAGCGACAGCGGCGTACCGGCCGCTGTGGCTTATGGAAAAAGATATGTCCGGACGTCCGGAGAAGACAGGCTTACCGTATTTGATCTCTTCCAGAATATACGGTTCGTTTATACCGGCTTTCAGAAAGAGACCCTCAAGCAGATAATAAGATAAAACCCGCACGCTCCTTTCCTGTCCCGGTTTTATGGAACTGAAGCGTTTTCTGAATGAATCCGGCAGAGAAGCCTCCATGGATCCTATCATTTCAGGCGGATAATTCGATAATGTCTCCGCCGAAGCCAGTATGTATCGCATCAGCCTTTCTCCGGCTGCTTTGATTCAAGCATTGACGTGCACATAGGGCATCTCTTTGCTCCTACAGGTATTTCACTCTGGCAGTAAGGACATTTCTTAGTTTTCGGTGCTTCTTCCGGCTCATTCTTAAAATGATCAGAGATGCTTCCGATAAATTTTATCATAATGAAAATCACGAGCGCCATCAGCACGAAATTAATTACAGCAGTAATGAAAGTGCCGTAATTCAACGTAGCTGCGCCGGCCTTTTTCGCGGCGGAAAGCGTCTTGTAATGGCTTCCGTCGAGTGACAGAAACCAGTTTGAAAAATCTATACCGCCGGTGATTCTTGAAATCAGAGGCATGATAATATCATTTACCAGAGAACTTATTATTCCCTGAAAGGCAGCACCGATAATAACACCGACTGCCATATCCATTACATTGCCGCGTGTGATGAATTTGCGGAATTCTTCAAGGAATCCTTTACCCTTCTTAAGAGCTTCCTTGTTCTTCTCATAAATATCTTCTTTTGATTTCATAAAGTTCTCCTGCCATAAAGAAAAAGGTTCTTTGTGATAAAAAAGCCGTGAAGGCTGCCGCGGATATCCGCGGCTTCTTCACGGTAAAAACAGATCCGTCTTTTTTCAGCGAATCAAAGCTGAGGTCCTGCAGAAACAAGAGCCTTGCCTGCATCATTGCCTGTGTACTTCTTGAAGTTGTCAATGAAGAGACCTGCCAGCTTCTCAGCCTGCTTTGTCCAGTCCTTAGGATTCTTGTATGTATCCTTAGGATCAAGGATGCCTGTGTCTACTCCCTCGAGAACTGTAGGAACCTCAAGATTGAATATAGGGATCTTCTTTGTAGGAACCTTGTCGATGGAGTGATCAAGGATAGCATCGATGATTCCACGTGTATCCTTGATGGAGATTCTCTTGTGTGTGCCGTTCCATCCTGTGTTTACAAGATATGCCTTTGCACCGGACTTCTCCATGTGACGTACGAGTTCTTCAGCATACTTTGTAGGATGAAGCTCAAGGAATGCCTGACCGAAGCATGCAGAGAATGTAGGGATCGGCTCGGTGATTCCGATTTCTGTTCCGGGGATCTTAGCTGTGAATCCGGACAGGAAATAATATTTTGTCTGCTCAGGTGTCAGGATGGATACCGGAGGAAGAACTCCGAAAGCATCAGCTGACAGGAAGATCACCTGCTTTGCAGCCGGACCGTGAGAGATCGGACGAACGATATTCTTGATGTGGTAGATAGGATAAGAAACACGAGTATTCTGTGTAACTGATCCGTCAGTGAAATCAATCTTTCCGTCATCAGCAACAGTTACGTTCTCAAGCAGAGCGTCTCTTGTAATAGCTCCATAGATATCAGGCTCAGCATCCTTGTCAAGGTCGATAACCTTTGCATAGCAGCCGCCCTCAAGGTTGAATACGCCGTTGTCATCCCAGCCGTGCTCATCATCACCGATAAGCTTTCTCTTGGGATCTGTGGAAAGAGTGGTCTTTCCTGTGCCTGACAGACCGAAGAATACAGCTGTATTCTCGCCGTTCATATCAGTATTTGCAGAGCAGTGCATTGAAGCGATGCCCTTCAGAGGGAGATAATAGTTCTGCATGGAGAACATACCCTTCTTCATCTCTCCGCCGTACCATGTATTTACGATAACCTGCTCGTGGCTGGTTACGTTGAACATTACTGCTGTCTCGCTTCTTAAGCCAAGCTCCTTATAATTGTCTACCTTGCCCTTTGAAGCATTGTATACTACGAAGTCAGGCTCCTGATCGAACTCAGCCTGATTCTGCGGACGGATAAACATATTTGTAACGAAATGAGCCTGCCATGCCACCTCAACGATGAATCTTACCTTCATTCTCGTATCCTTGTTGGCGCCGCAGAAACCGTCAACGACATAAAGCTTCTTGTTGGAGAGTTCCTTCAGAGCGATATTCTTGACTGCTGCCCACTGCTCTTCTGTTGCACGGTGGTTATCGTTATGGAATTCCTCTGAATCCCACCATACGGTGTCATGAGAATTCTTGTCATCTACGATATACTTGTCTTTAGGAGAACGGCCTGTGAATTTTCCGGTCTTGACATTAATAGCGCCAAGTTCTGTCTCCTGACCAACCTCATATCCTGTGAGGCCGGGCTTTGTCTCTTCATTGAAAAGGACTTCATATGAAGGATTGTAGACAATCTCAGTAGTTCCAGTGATACCATACTTTGTTAAATCGATGTTTGCCATACTGCAAGCCTTTCTTTTATTCCTTAAGGTCTCCGGTTTACCAACAGTCATTATAACCATTTTCATAGAAAAAAACATACTGATTTTTACGATTATGTTATTTCAGTTTATATGAAATATGTCTATAATGCTGAAGCTTCCCGCAAAAACCTGCCAACTTACCCGAATGGGATCCATTCGATCTTTGCTTGCATTTCAGTTAGCACGCATTTTATGTTATAAATAAAAGCAGCTTCGATTAAATGTTTTGCATTGATGCAAGCGCATTGAAGTGCAAACTTCGTTTGCTTGCGCTTGCACTTGTAACATAACTTCGTGATGTTACATTATTTACATTGATGCAAGCGCATTGAAGTGCAAACTTCGTTTGCTTGCGCTTGCACTTGTAACATCACTTCGTGATGTTACATTATTTGCATTGATGCAAGCGCATTGAAGTGCAAACTTCGTTTGCTTGCGCTTGCACTTGTAACATCACTTCGTGATGTTACATTATTTAAAGGATTTATTATGAATAATCTGCTCTTCAGTCTGAACGCTACTCTGCCTGTATTTCTTCTGATGGTCACAGGATATTTTTTCAGAAGGATAAAAATAATAGATGACCGATTCGCATCAGCCATGAATTCATTCGTATTTAAGATCGCGCTTCCGGTAAATGTCTTCGAGCAGCTGTATCATGTCGATATGGGAAAGGTCTGGGACACCGGGTTTGTCATCTTCTGCTTCCTTGCGACGCTTCTATCCATATTTATATCATGGATACTATCGCATATCCTGTCCGATACATCCGTCCGAGGCGAATTCGTCCAGGCATCCTACAGAAGTTCAGCATCTCTCCTTGGCATGGCCTATATCTCAAACGTCTACGGTCACGCAGAGACCGGATCTCTTATGATGATTGGCGCTGTGCCCCTCTACAACATATTCGCTGTCGTGGTTCTTACTCTTATGAAACCCGGCAGCACCGGTCTTGACCGAAAAGTCATGAAAAAGACTCTTATCGGTATAATTAAAAACCCCATCATAATAGGAATCATTATCGGATTCTTATGGGCGGTAATAAAGATCCCCATGCCCCATATCATCGGAAAGACAATCACTTACATATCCCAGCTCTCCACTCCCATGGGGCTTCTCGCCATGGGCGCAATGTTTGATTTCCAAAAAATACGAGGCAGACTGGGAGCATCGGTATTTGCATCAGCTCTGAAGCTCCTTGTCTTTGTCTCTATCTTCGTTCCGCTTGCGGCAATGCTTGGCATGAGAGACGAGAAGCTGCTGGCCGTACTGATCATGACAGGATCCGCTACGACAGTCACATCATTTGTCATGGCGAAAAACATGGGGCACGACGGCACCCTGTCATCCGCCACAGTCATGATCACCACACTTATGAGTTCGTTTACACTTACATTCTGGATCTTTATTCTCCGCACATTCGGTCTCATATAGCGGAGCTTTTCGTGATTCACCGCAGTGTCTTCTTCTCTATACGTGGATGAGCCGGACTGATCCTGATCTCCGGAAATACAATGTCATCTCCGGCTTCAAGAGCAGAAATCACAGCCCTTGCCACATCGAAAGGATCGAGGCTTGAACCGCTTTTCCTGTCAGGAATAAAATCAGCATTCCTGTAAAGATCAGTGGAAGTAAGATCCGGAATAATTGTCGTTACCTTAAGGGCAGTGTTCTTTGCCTCCAAAGCAATTGATCTTGCGAAATGGAGCAGTCCCGCCTTTGCCGCGCCGTATGCCGCAGCCTTCGGACTCCCGTTCATTACCGCCGTCTCGGAGGAAATAAATATTATCCTTCCACCCTTTGCCTTAAGACCGGGAAGAAAGCATTTAGTGATAATAAGCGGCGCCAGGAGATCCGTATCTATTATCTCTTCCATCTCACCTTCATTAAGAGTCTCGTGGTTTCCATAATATGCCACCCCGGCATTCAATATAAGATAGTCCACCCTGTATCCGGCGCGTATTTTCTTCATTGTGTCTGAAAGGCTTTTTGACGTGACGTCACATATCACGGGACGGAAATTTTCATGGGACAGTATAGGATCATCTTTTTCAAAATGTCTCGAAAGCCCTATCACATCATATCCTCTGTCAAGAAGCATAGCTGCTGTGGCATGTCCTATTCCGGATGATGAACCGGTAATGAGTACGGTTTTATTTTTTAATTCTTCCATCTGAATATCGAAGCACCTCTGTCATATAATAAAATTTTTTCTGTCATAAAATTTTCCATCTCAAAAGCCGAGTCCAAAGGATACTGATAGTATCCGTCCGAAAGATAATAAGGGTAGTCTGTGATCACGCTGCCGGGATATCTCTTTCTCATGTTTTTCATGTATTCCATCGAGATTCTAAATGTTCCGACGCTGTAGTCCCGGATTTTTATTCCAGAAAGTCTTTTAAATACGTGATCAGCCATCTGACCGTAAACCGTCTTCCAGGCGGGTATCCTTATCATAGGATCAAAGGCGATTCTTACAGGAAAACCTGCGCGGGCAGCATGGATTATGGCATCGATTCTTTTGTCAAGAGACGGAGCTCGTCTTTCAAAACGGGCAGCTACGGGATCAGGTGACAAGGTGTATGAGAATATCATCCTTTCACTTGGCTTTATTTTGTCATAAATAAAAGTCGAGGCGCATTTTGTTCTGACCTCTATGGTAAGATCCTTCTCACCAGAAAGAAAATCCGCCCAGTCAGAAACTGCTGCCGTCAGCGGCTCGAAAAGAAGAATATCCGTGTCGTACGAGACCGTAAGATACAGGGGACCGTCTTTCAGTAATCTTTTCACTTCAGAAAATGTCTCTTCCTTATCGAGAAAGATTACTATATCGCCTGACGGATACATGCCACGGAGATAACAGTATTCGCAGTCAAAGGGGCAGTTCATCTGAGTCGAAGTGTAATAGAACCTGTTATTACCGAAATCCTGACATACCGGAGATCCCTTATACACATTCCTTCCTCTGGACTTTGCCAGGATCAGGGCAGGATTTTTTCTCTGAAGAGCCGCGTTCTGTCTCGACCGGTCGAAAACCTCCCTGTAATCATCAATAATGACCAGATCCCTGTCATGAAAATGCCGGATTATCGGCTCAGCCTCTTTTAAAACCCTCTTTTCCACATAAAGGCAGCGGGGAAATTTCATCTTATCATCTTCGTCATTTGTGCATTTGGAAAATTTAATGACATTCTCATTGTTTTCCGGCGCGGACTCAGCCTCTAAAACAGCCGCCTTGATTTTTAAAAGCGCATCTTTCCCGGCTCTTCTATCCTTCACCTGATACGGCGCATATCTCATAATTATCTCGGAGAAATTCAACCCTGCATCAGATGAATAAGCCATCAGTTTCTTCAAGATCTCTCCCATGGAAACAGAGGCCTTAAGTCTAGCGGAATATTCTTGAAAAAGATCCGATGAAAATCCATTTTTCCGTGAAAAACCGGCTCTGATTTTTCTTATGTATCCGGCTGCCCTCTCCGACGGTTCTTCCATCAGCTTTCTTATAGTCTCAGACCTTATATTTTCTGTATCGCCATAGTCTGATATGACTTTTAAAATATGAATCCTGTCACAGTCAGTATAAAGGTGGGCGGCGCTTGAGATCGAATACGCTTCCATATCATGCACGGTCAGTTGATGCGCAATACGATCATTTGCTGCCGTATCTCTTCTGTCATCCGGATGTTGAAGCGATCCATAATTCTCTGCTGCCGTATCTTTTCTCCATAATTTCGGAGAAGAAATGACAGTTACCTTCGGCATATCACATGGCAGCAGGATATCCGGACAGAAAGAATTACTGCTCTCGGAATCAATTACACGGGACGCGATGACGAGCGACCCAATATCAAGAGAGTCCGACTCAGAACCCGCGCATCCGAAATTTACTATGTCACTCCCCGGATGCTGTCCTGAAAATTCGCCGACAGCAGCTGTAGCACGAATTCCTCCTTTTCCTGTCACAATGAGACATATTTCTTTTTTTTCATCATAAAACCACTGGAAAGCGCTTCTCTTATTCTCCCTCTTCATACCAAAAATTCTGATGAGGGATTCTGCTTCACAGTAGAGTGCTGTAATAATAAGAATCATTTTTATATTAAAAAAATACCGCAGGAGACCTGCGGTATATAAAATCAGCAGAAGCTATTGGATCTGATTCAGAACTTTCCTGCCTTTGCAGCTTCCTCAACAGCAACTGCGACAGAAACTGTAGCGCCAACCATAGGGTTATTTCCCATTCCGATAAGACCCATCATCTCAACGTGAGCCGGAACGGATGAAGATCCTGCGAACTGAGCATCAGAATGCATACGTCCCATGGTATCTGTCATGCCGTAAGAAGCAGGACCTGCTGCCATGTTGTCCGGATGAAGAGTACGGCCTGTGCCGCCGCCTGATGCTACTGAGAAGTAAGGCTTGCCGGCTTCGATTCTCTCCTTCTTGTATGTTCCTGCAACAGGGTGCTGGAAACGAGTAGGATTTGTGGAGTTGCCGGTAATGGAAACTCCGACGTTCTCATGCCACATGATAGCGACACCTTCCTGAACATCATCAGCGCCGTAGCACTTTACCTTTGCTCTGGGACCATTTGAATATGCTGTCTCCTTTACGATATTGAGCTTGGCATTCTTGTAGTCATACTCTGTCTCTACGAATGTGAATCCGTTGATACGGGAAATGATCTGAGCCGCATCCTTTCCGAGACCGTTAAGAATGACACGAAGAGGATTCTTACGAACCTTGTTTGCGTTGCCTGCGATACCGATAGCACCTTCAGCAGCTGCAAAAGACTCATGACCTGCAAGGAAGCAGAAGCACTCGGTGGACTCTTCGAGGAGCATCTTTCCGAGATTGCCGTGTCCAAGACCTACCTTACGGTGATCAGCAACAGATCCGGGAATACAGAAACTCTGAAGACCTTCGCCGATTGCGGCTGCAGCCTCGGATGCCTTGCGGCAGTTCTTCTTGATTGCGATTGCCGCGCCTACTGTATATGCCCACTTTGCATTCTCGAAGCAGATACCCTGTACGTTCTCAACCATGTGATATACGTCAAGTCCGGCATCCTTTGTGATCTTCTCAGCTTCCTCTATGTCCTTGATGCCATACTTATTAAGAGCTGCGTTGATCTGGTCAATACGCGCCTCATAATTTTCAAATAAAGCCATTAGATTCGTCTCCTTTCTCTAACGCAATCACTCTTTACGGGGATCGATGAATTTGACTGCATCATCGATTCTTCCGTACTGACCCTTAGCCTTCTCCCATGCAGTATTGGGATCGTCGCCCTTCTTGATGAAATCAGTCATCTTGCCGAGTGAGACGTATTTGTAACCGATTACTTCATCATTAGCGTCAAGAGCAAGATCAGTCACATATCCTTCTGTCATCTCAAGATAACGAACGCCCTTCGCTCTTGTGCCGTACATTGTGCCGACCTGTGAACGAAGGCCTTTGCCGAGATCCTCAAGACCTGCGCCTACTGAAAGACCGTCATCAGAGAATGCTGACTGGGAACGTCCGTAAACGATCTGAAGGAAAAGCTCTCTCATAGCAGTATTGATAGCGTCGCATACGAGATCGGTATTTAAAGCCTCAAGAATCGTCTTGCCCTGAAGAATCTCAGCAGCCATAGCAGCTGAATGTGTCATACCTGAGCAGCCGATAGTCTCGATAAGAGCTTCCTCGATCACGCCGTTTTTGATATTAAGCGACAGCTTGCAGGCTCCCTGCTGAGGTGCGCACCAGCCTACGCCATGCGTAAAACCGGAGATATCTTCGATCTTCTTGGCATGTACCCACTTGCCCTCTTCCGGAATCGGAGCAGGTTCATGCTTCGCGCCCTTAGCAACAGAGCACATATTCTCAACTTCTGCTGTGTATTTCATTCATGAACTCCTTTCTTTGCCGTGAACGGACTGTCATTATCCGTCCAGTACACACAATAGGCATTTTCTCTCAAAACGCTTCCTTCTACAAGACCTAAAATGTTTTTTATAAAAAACATTATAACTTCTTCTCAACAATCTCGTCTTTATTTTTAAATATATGATTTGCTGGAATCACTCCTCTGACAGAAGACAGAGGATATACATTAGTTCCGGGGCAGATCACCGTCCCCGGATTCATTACGGAATTGCAGCCCACTTCCACATGATCTCCGAGCATAGCACCGAATTTCTTCAAGCCGGTGGCGATCTCCTCTCCCTCGTTCTTGTCCTTCACGACAACAAGAGTCTTGTCCGATTTCACATTCGATGTGATCGAACCTGCTCCCATATGCGAATAATATCCAAGCACCGAATCACCAACGTAATTATAATGAGGAACCTGGACATGATTAAAGAGAATGACATTTTTAAGCTCAGTCGAATTTCCGACAACACAGTCAGAACCCACTATGGCGTTTCCTCTGATAAAGGCTCCGGGTCTCACTTCCGTATTCTCGCCGATGATACAGGATCCGCAGATGTTCGCGGCATCATAGATACGGGCTGATTTTGCGATCCATATATTTTCTCCCCGCTTCTCGTAGATGTCCGGATCTAGCTTCTCGCCAAGTTCCTTCAAAAAATCCCCGATAAAGGGCAGCACCTCCCAGGGATAAGTCTTTCCGTAGAAAAGTTCCTTTGCGATCGTCTGATCCAGGTCATACATATTTTTGATCTTGCATTCTTCCATTATTGGTCTCCTTTATTCTTCTGCCTTTTTCCCGGCATCTGCCTTATTTCCGGCATCTGCCTTATTTCCGGCATCTGCCTTTTCACCTGCTTCTTTCTTTTTTCCGGCAGCTGCCTTTTTGCCGGCAGCTGCCTTCTTCGTCTGCTTTCTCATACCTTGCTGCCCGGTCTTCAAAGCCGCAGGATAGAATGAAGCATCTCTTCTAAGTATCGCCGACAAGGGAACCGGCATATTCATGTTCTTTACCTTGTCGGAATGAGAAGTAATAAAATCAGTAAGCTTCTCCATATATTCATCTTCAGTCACCTGACCGTCAGCTACGTACTGAAGGCCTTTCTCCCAGCTTGCCGTAAGAGCCGGGTTCAAGAGCGAGCCTATCGACATCCTCACTATATCATAAATAATTTCTCCGGTCAGAGTAGGAGTGATTATCTGTGTCTTTTTATTGAGATCAAGATATTTTTTATCAAAGAGCTTTTTCAGGATTCCGGCTCTTGTCGCCGAAGTCCCTATCCCTGTCGATTTTATCTGTTCTCTCAGCGATTCATCTTCTATCAGCTCTCCGGCGTTCTCCATGGCAAGGATCATCGACCCTGAATTATATCTCTTGGGAGGCGATGTGGATCCCTCTCTTACGCCGAGATGGTCAAAAGTCACGGTACTGCCTCTTATCTTGTCAAAATCAACATCTCCGGCAGCTCCATCATCCTTTTTTGATTTGGTAAAAGAATAATCCATGACGCGAAGATATCCCGGATCCTTAAGAGTCTTATCGTTAAGAAAAAACATCTCACCGTTTACTTCTATCTGCATATTCAGTTTACTGTATAAAGCAGGCGGAAGAAATATGGCGAGAAAGCGCCTTACTATCATCTCGTATGTATTCAGCTGCAATTTGCCAAGTGATTTTATAGCGCTTAATCCCTGTCCGGTAGGGATTATGGCATAGTGGTCGGTGATTTTCTTATCGTCCGTATATCTGGATCTGGCTATTCCCTTCCAGAGTCCCTTTTCAAGGATAAAATCAGCTTCAGCCTTTACAGAAGCTATGCCGGTGAGACCTTTGATATTCTTATATATCTCCTGCGCCACCGCGCTTGACAATACTCTCGCGTCAGTTCTCGGATAGGTCACAAGCCGCTTTTCGTACAGTTCCTGTATGATCTCAAGCGTCCTGTCAGGACTGATCTTGAACATCTTCGAGCAGTCATTCTGGATCTCTGCCAGATTGTAAAGTAGGGGCGGGTTCTTCTTCTCAGTCTTCTTTGAAACCGAAACCACTTTCCCGTCAATGGCAGAGGAAGTGTTTTTGCTTTCATTAAGATTGGCCTTCTCCTTGTCACCATAGATATTTTCTATAAGAACGCCGGCGTCCTTTTCAGTCTTGAAGCCGTTTTCCTTATAAAGAAGAGGCGACTTATAAAATTTTGTTCCTTCAACCGCCTTCCATTCAGCCGACATTCCTGCCTTTTCTGCGACTACCCGGTAGAATGGAGTTTTTTTAAAATCTCTTATCTCCCTCTCTCTCTTTACGACCATTCCGAGAACACAGGTCATCACGCGGCCTACGGCAATCACTGCATACCTTTGATGGAGAAAAGAAGCCATGCCGTTTCCGAAACGAAGCGTAAGCAGTCTGGAAAAATTCATTCCCATCAGCCAGTCCTCTCTGGCTCTGAGGTAAGCCGAGGCTGCCAGGTTATCATAGGCGCTTATATCCTTTGCCTCCCTGATTCCCCGTTTCATCTCGTCCTCAGTCTGTGAATCTATCCATACACGCTTTTCGTTCTTGCCTGTCACATGGGCTTCCTGCCTGACCAGGCGATAGATATATTCACCTTCACGTCCCGAGTCGGTGCATACATAGATAGTATCCACATCATCCCGGTTCAGAAGATTTTTTACCACATCGAACTGTTTTTCTGATGACTCTATCACATGGTATTTCCAGGTAGCCGGTATCATCGGAAGAGTATCCATTAGCCATTTCTTATATTCCTCGCCGTATGCCGAAGGATCGGAGAGACCTACGAGGTGGCCTACACACCAAGTCACAATGACGCTTTCTGACTCCATATAGCCGGATTTTTGATTAAATTTTTCACTGAAAACTCCGGCGAACGACCGCGCGACACTAGGCTTCTCCGCCAGAAACAGACTCTTTCCCATTCATCACCGTCCGAAAAAATAGCGGAACCCATGAGCCGGCTCCGCATGAATACATTAAAACTTCCCACTGGATCATCTTCGTTGCAAGGATTCATTCACTTTTTGCCAAGAGATGTCACAGTGGTGGCAGCATTTCTGCTTGAACGATTGTCAACCGAGCCGCAGCTAGCGTGCTCGCTCACAACGAAAAACACAATGCTCGCCACCATCTGTGCATCTCATGGCTTAATTGAATCCTTGCAACGAAGATTTTCATTATTAATGTGGGAAGTTTTAGTTAGATCATTAATTAAATGAAAAACATTACTTCTTCTCAATATAACCCTGCGCCTTCAGAAGCTCGGCGAAAAGTACTCCGCCGCCGGCAGCTCCGCGGGCTGTGTTGTGAGAAAGTCCCACAAACTTCCAGTCAAAAAGACTGTCCTCTCTAAGACGTCCTATTGTGACTCCCATTCCACGCTCATAATTTACATCAAGTCTTACCTGAGGTCTGTCATCCTCTGTCATATATCTGATGAAATGCTCCGGAGCGCTGGGAAGATGAAGTTCCTGCGGCACTCCGCTGAATTCCTCAAGCTTCTTTATTAATTCTTCCTTTGTCGGCTTCTCACGGAAATTTACAAATACAGTAGCCGTGTGACCATAGAGGATGGGAACGCGGATGCACTGGGATGTGATCTTTATAAAGTCAGCAGGCTCGATTACTCCGTTTTTGACTTCTCCCCAGATTCTTAAAGGTTCCTTTTCAGACTTTTCTTCTTCTCCCGATATGAAAGGAATGATGTTTCCTTCCATTTCCGGCCAGTCCTTGAATGTCTTGCCGGCGCCGGAGATAGCCTGATATGTGGATACAACAGCCTCATAAGGCTTGAAATCAAGCCATGCGGACAGGGCCGGAGTATAACTCTGTATGGAGCAATTCGGCTTTACTGCCACAAAACCTCTGGTTGTTCCGAGTCTCTTTCTCTGGAAAGGGATCACGTCTGTATGACCGGGATTTATTTCCGGAATTACCATAGGCACATCAGGTGTCCAGCGGTGAGCGCTGTTATTTGATACTACAGGAGTCTCTGTCTTGGCATATGCCTCTTCAATTGCTCTGATTTCGTCCTTTGACATATTTACAGCCGAAAAAACAAAATCCACATCAGCTGCCACCTTCTCGACCTCATTTACATTCTTGAGTACGAGATCTTTCACTCCTGCAGGAACCGGTGTCTCCATCTTCCAACGACCTTCGACAGCCTCCGCGTATGTCTTTCCCGCGCTGCTCGGGCTTGCCGCCACAGTCGTTACCTCGAACCAGGGATGATTCTCCAGAAGCGTAATAAAACGCTGGCCAACCATTCCTGTCGCTCCAAGTACACCGACTCTTAACTTTTCACTCATCACTAACTCCTTTTTTCATGTTTTCTAACCGGCAGAATGTCCGTCAGTTTGTCTCTCGTACGCGGACATATGTCTTTGCTACATCCACTACTATATAGGATTGCTTTTTGTTTTTCAATAGCAAATCCTTATTATTTCAATTCTTTTTCATGAATCAGCGCCGGAGTATTATTAAGATAATCTTTGGAGAGACTGATTTCCTCCTTCATAGCATCAGCTCCCGGAGCCCCGGTGGTCAGACGTTTGTCTACGCATGTCTTCATGGAGACGGCATCGTAGATGTCTTCGTCAAAAGCATCCGAAAACTGTCTCAGCTCGTCTATGGTCATCTCGTCTATTGGCTTTTTATTCTCAATGCCATATAAGACTACACGGCCGATTATTCCGTGAGCATCACGGAAGGGTATGCCTTTTCTGACCAGATAATCAGCTGCATCGGTCGCATTTGTGTATCCGTGTCGTGCCGAATCAAGCATCCTGTCCTTATTGAATTTAAGAGTAGATAACATTCCGTCAAAGAGATCTATGCAGCTGTCTCCGGTATCCATTGCGTCAAAAGCCATCTCCTTGTCTTCCTGCATATCCTTGTTGTATGCAAGAGGAAGTCCCTTCATGGTTGTAAGGATCTGGACAAGAGCCCCGTATACTCTTCCTGTCTTTCCGCGTACAAGCTCTGCTATATCAGGATTTTTCTTCTGCGGCATAATAGAGCTGCCTGTGGAGAAGGCATCATCGATCTCAATAAATCTGTATTCATTTGTATTCCAGATGATGATTTCCTCTGAAAAACGGGACAAGTGCATCATGATGATCGACAGAGCCGAAATATATTCGATCAGATAATCCCTGTCGGACACGCCGTCCATTGAATTTACGGTAGGACCGTAGAAACCCAGAAGTTCAGCCGTATAATCTCTGTCAAGAGGATAAGTGGTCCCGGCAAGAGCTCCTGATCCAAGCGGGCAGTAATTCATTCTCTCATGTATGTCATAAAGTCTTGATCTGTCGCGTCTGAACATCTCAAAATAAGCTCCCATGTGATGGGCGAGAGTAACAGGCTGCGCCTTCTGAAGATGGGTAAATCCAGGCATGATCGTGTCTGTATTTTCTTCCATGATATGGAGAATCGTCTCCAGAAGATGCCGCAGGAGAGCGTCTGTGTCCTCGATCCTGGATCTTACATAGAGTCTCATGTCAAGAGCGACCTGGTCGTTCCTGGAACGTCCGGTATGGAGCCTTTTCCCCGGCTCTCCGATCCTGTCAGTCAGATTTGCTTCAACAAAGGAATGTACATCCTCATATTCGTCCGTGATCTTAAGAGTGCCCTTTCCCACATCCTGCTCGATCGAATCAAGCCCGCAAAGGATCTGATCCCTGTCTTCTTCGCTAATGATATCCTGCCTGGCAAGCATTTTAACATGCGCCTTGGATCCTTCTATATCCTCGTGCAGAAGTCTCTTGTCAAATCTGATCGAGGCATTGAATTCGTAGACCTTCTCGTCGGTCTTTTTCTGGAATCTGCCTCCCCATAACTGTGCCATGTCATACTCCTTCTTCTTGCAATTTACGGTTCTCATCGCGCCGCGAAAATACGCATCCGCAGTAATTCTGCCGGTAGAGATCATACTGCCTTGACAGTTCTATCGATCTCTGAAAGCCTCCTCTTTTTCTGAATTCAGACGGAAGCCATCTGACCTTGTATTTTTCTCCCATCTCCTCTCCGATGTCATTTAAAACCACCGGATCTTTCATGGGACTTATGGTAAGAGTCGTAGTGAAATAATCATATCCGCCCTCCGAAGCCATCCTGGCAGCCTCCTCAAGCCTTAGTCTGAAGCAGACCCTGCAGCGGCTGCCGCCCTCGGGCTCATTTTCAAGGCCGCGCACTGCCTCCATATAGGAATCATTATCATATCTTCCTTCGATAAATTCTACAGAATCGGAAAGCCCCATATCATGAATAAGTCTCTTCAGTTCATCAGAACGTTTTATGTATTCTTTATGCGGAGCAATATTCGGATTGTAATAAAAATCCGTAATTCGAAAATATTTTGAAAGATAAGACAGGACATAGCTGGAGCACGGAGCACAGCAGCTATGCAAAAACAGAGCCGGTCTTACTCCGCAGGAGCAGACCGTCTCTATTATTTCATCAAGCTCTTTCTGATAATTACGGCGATTCAATTTTTTTCGCCTTCTCTGGTCCAGATCATAGAGATCACAAGGCAAGCCACATAGACAGCCGCCATCAGAATAATAAATGCCGTCTTCTTCACATAGACGCCGGAAGCGATCTCAACTGCGATAATAAGGATATGAACAAAGAGCGGCGTCTTCTTAAGAAGAGCCACCAGCACCGTCTCAAGAATAATTATCGAGCATGCTGCAAATGAGGGTATCTTCAGCGCAAATATGCTTACTGAAACCATCACAATGCATAAGACCGCATACATAATAATTGCTGCTAAATTCAATCTGGCAGCACGCACACTTTCATTAACCTTAACTTTTCCTGATGCCATCTGAAATACCTCTTAAAAAATGCAATGTCTCGGACGAATTATAACACTCAGACGGCAAATCATGCAACATAGACAGGAGTCAGGCTATATAAGACATATCTCTTATTGTATTATCAGTCCTTAAATATATGTAGGCGTGATCCGACAGCACATCCTCTGATTTAAGTTCTGTCGTATTTACGGATACTATCATGTCATTCAGTTCGCTGCAGGAAAAATCATCACTTCGCGGCACCAGAATAACTTCATGGACAGATGATGGCAATATAATTACATCAGAACCCACTTCTTCAGAAAAACGCATAAGCACATTGTCATAGATCATGCAGCATGCTCCCTGCAGACCTCTGTTATTGGTCAGGACATAGAGCTTCGGACATTCCTCTCCTCCGCCCGGAACAGGTCCTATTATATCCTCTATTCTGCTTATCACTTCAGGAAGCAGCTTTCTCGTGTTCTTCCTCGCGTCATTCATAAGGTCATCCGATGTGACATTCCATTTCATGGCATGCGCATTCGTGACCGTCATATAAAGACGTGGATCGGATTCAGATAAAAGCACCCGAAAAACCAGTGCCATATCCAGAAAATTCTTATGAGGCAGATCTTTTAGTCTCTCATTATTCGAATCAAGCCCTACAAGCTCATAAACGATCCTGTCTCTTATCATACTGTAATCTGAAAGGATATGAGCTCCCTTTCCTTCAAAATCCAGTCTCTTCACGAGGTCAGACTTCATATGAGAATAAATCTCACCGAATGACATTCCCTCATCATTCATCCTGCTGAAATAATATTCGGGATAAATCAGATTCGTGATCCCAGATTCAAATGATACGTCTACAGAATCGATCTCCTTATCATTATTCATAAGGCGTGTCCTGAAGCTGATGTTTGACTCGGGGAAGTCATTTATTAATGCGTCTCTTGTCTCTTCTTTAAATTCCTGATATGTCATGTGTTGCCTTTCCAAAAGGGTCATTAAGATGCTTTGCGTGGGGCAATCATACCTTCAGAAATAGTCACATTCAATTAAAAGGCAATAAAAAATAAATTAATTTTTTCTAAACAGGAAATATGAAAGAAATCAGCCGCTCCGTCAGCGGGAACAAAATCTCATACAATCGTAATAATCCAACAAATAAAAATGATTTTATGATACTATAACCGGGTTGTTCAAGTGATTTTTCGAATTGAGGTATTTCCATGAAATTCATTCGCCGGAAACGCAATATGATACTACATATGATAATGGCATTTTTAGGAGGCGGCACCGCCATATATTCCATAATGATGCGGGGCAATTTCGGACAGGCTCAAACAGCGAACCTCACCGAACTCGTAGCTCATATAGTACTGGGAGAATCATGGTATAACGTCTTCTGCCGTATCATCGCATTTATTCTCTTCATGTCAGGTCTTGCTATCACGCATTCAATGAAGGAAAAAGTAAGGTCTCAAAAGATCGAGATCATCTGCTGGGGCGTCGAAGCCGCATGCATATTCATCGCCGGCGCTATTCCGAAAACCATCGATAATATCGAGGCACTTTGGCCTGTATTTTTCATGACGGGATTCCAATGGGGCGTGTTCTCAGGAGCTGACGGGTTCAACTGTTCCACCATCTTCTGCTCCAATAACTGCCGGCAGGCGCTTTACGGCTGGATGGATTTTGCCAGGACCAAAAAGCACCGGTCGTTTAGTCAGGGCAGGTTCTATACTCTCACTGTGATCTCGTTCTATTTCGGAGCATTCTATGCCGGATATATGAACCGGCTTATCGGAATTGAATCTATTCGAATGGAAATCGTGCCTGTTGTTTTCGCTCTCCTCATATGGTTTTTATCCGGCAGTCTGAAGCGAGAAGAACATGAGCCGTTTACCGAGGGTCCTCAGAACTTAAGACGTGGTTCTGATGAACTTTGATGTAAGGATCTAAAACTTCCCACATTCAATGTAACATCACGAAGTGATGTTACAAGTGCAAGCGCAAGCAAACGAAGTTTGCACTTTAAATGCGCTTGCATCAATTAACATGGATCATCTTCGTTG